>JAWVZB010000091.1:0-12478 GCA_033722375.1 Nitriliruptorales bacterium
GGACCGGCATGCGCCATCCGGCGAACCCGGTCAAGCGGGCCCCGAGCGCTTCGTGGCGGTCGATCAGAGGCGAGGGGCGGAGGTCGTCTGACATCCGGATGCGGTCCTTCGACGCAAAGCACGCTAGCCGTGCCGTCGGGGGCCGGAGGGATGCGATGGGTCCGAACGGGCGTTGCACGACCTGGTGTAGGTTCGCAGATGCTCCGAAGACGTCGACAGGCCCCGGAGGTCGTGCGTGGCACAGGAAGAGGTCAAGCTCCCCCAGCTCGGTGAGTCCGTCACCGAGGGGATCGTCACCCAGTGGCTCGTCGACGAGGGCGAGGAGGTCGAGACCGACCAACCACTCGTGGAGATATCGACCGACAAGGTCGACACCGAGATCCCCTCGCCCGTCAGCGGTGTGCTCGTCGAACAGCGTGCCGCGATCGACGACACGATCGAGGTGGGCGATGTCATCGCGGTGGTCGACACCGAGGGTGAGGCGGCCGGAGCCGACGACAGCGCGGACGAGGACGCAGGGGAGACGGGCGAAGACGCTGGCGAAGAAGACCAAGACGCTGCCGACACAGCGGACGAAGACACGGAGGACGCCGGCGAAGACGCCTCTGACCAAGCGGAGGACGCGGCCACCGAGGAGGAGCAGGCCGGGGACAGCGAGCAGCGCCCCGCCGCCGCAGACAAGCCCAGCGGTGGCGTGGACCGCGGGGACCACGAGTTCGACGTCGTGATCGTCGGGGCCGGCACCGGCGGGTACTCCACCGCGCTCCGGGCCGCGCAACTGGACCTCGACGTGGCGCTGATCGAGAAGGCCAAGGTCGGCGGCACGTGCCTGCACTGGGGCTGCATCCCCGCGAAGGCGATCCTCCAGACCGCCGAGGTCGCCGAGCACGCCCAGGACGCGGCCGACTTCGGCGTCAAGGCCGACTACCAGGGCATCGAGGTCGCCGCGCTGAACGAGCACAAGTCCAACGTGGTCGACAAGATGTACAAGGGGCTCCAGAACGCCCTGAAGGGCCGTGGTGTCGAGACCATCCTGGGGACCGCCACGCTGACGGACGCACACACCGTCGAGGTCGATCTGGAGGACGGCGACAGTCGCACCGTGACCGGCGCGGCGATCGTGATCGCGACCGGCTCGCAGCCCCGGGCGCTCCCGTTCGCCGAGTTCGACGGCGAGCGGATCATCAACTCCGACCACGCCCTCTACCTCGACGAGCTCCCCGAGTCCGCGATCATCCTCGGGTCCGGCGCGGTCGGCATGGAGTTCGCCACCGCCTGGAACGCCTTCGGGGTCGACACCGCGGTCGTCGAGCTGCTCGACCGGGTCCTGCCGCTCGAGGACAAGGACGTGTCCCGCCAGATGGAGCGTGCCTTCAAGCAGCGCGACATCGACGTGATGACCGGCGTGAAGATGACCGGCGCCGAAGCGGGCGACGGCGGTGTGACCTGCACCGTCGAGACCGGAGACGGCGAGGAGCAGCTCGAGGCCGACGTGCTGCTGATCGCGGTCGGACGGGCACCCGTCACCGACGGACTCGGGCTCGACGAGGTCGGGGTCGACACCGACGACAACGGCTTCGTGGTGGTCGATGAGTACTGCCGCACGAGCGTGGACGGGATCTACGCCCTCGGTGACGTCATCGACACGCTCGGGCTGGCACACGCGTCGTTCGCCGAGGGGTTCCTCGTCGCGGACCAGCTCGGTGGCCTGGATGTCCTTCCGATCGACTACAAGGGCGTGCCGCGAGTGACCTACAGCCACCCCGAGGTCGGTTCGGTCGGCTACTCCGAGCAAGACGCCAAGGACGACGGTTTCGACGTCGTGATCGAGAAGTACCCCTTCCAGGCGCTGGCCCGGGCGTCGATGATGAACGCCTCCGGCATGGTCAAGATCGTCGCCGAGAAGGACGACGACGCCGAGGGCGGGGCGGGGCGCATCCTCGGCGTCCACATCGTCGGTCCGCGTGCCACCGACCTGATCGCCGAGGGCGAGCTCATCTACAACTGGGAGGCGCTCGCCAGCGACGTCGCCCACTACATCCACGCCCACCCGACCCTGACCGAAGCGATCGGCGAGGCCCACCTCGCCCTGGCGGGGCGCGCACTGCACGGATAGACCATACGAACACGAGCCACCGAGAGGAGCCGCGACGTGGCCGAGGAAGTCACCCTCCCGCAATTGGGCGAGTCCGTCACCGAAGGGATCATCACCCAGTGGCTGGTCGAGGTCGGCGACACCGTCGAGACCGACCAGCCCATCGTGGAGATCTCGACCGACAAGGTCGACACCGAGATCCCCTCCCCCGTGGCGGGCACGGTCCAGGAGCTCAAGGCGGACGTCGATGACACGGTCGAGGTCGGCGAGGTCATCGCCATCATCGGCGACGGCGACGGCGACGCCGGCGGTGGCGCGGCGGAAGACGAGGAGGAGCCCGAGGACGTCGAGGCCACCGACGACGCTGCGGAGGAAGCCACCGAGGCAGCGGCCGAGGAGGCGGAAGCCCCCGAGGAGACCGAAGAAGCTGCGGAGGAGGAAGCCGACGCCTCCGGTGAGGCTGCCAGCGCTGACGCCGCCGACGACACGACGGGTGAGGCTGCGGCAGCCACCCCCGCCCAGCCATCAGGCGACGGCGAGGTCAGCGGTGACAAGGCCCTGACGTCACCGCTGGTCCGCAAGATGCTGCGCGAGGCCGGCCTCAGCACCTCGGACGTCGAGGGCACCGGCAAGGGCGGCCGCATCACGCGCGAGGACGCCGAGCGGGCCATCGCCGCCGGCGGTGAGCGCGCGCCCGATACCGAGGCTGGGGCCCCGGCTCCCACCTCCGCCCCGTCACCGCGCACGCAACGCGAGCGCCCCGAAGCGTCGCCACTCCAGGTGGACTTCGACGGTCAGCGCGAGCTCACGCAGGACCTCACCCGCGTCCGCAAGGCGATCGCGAACGCGATGCACGCCTCGCTACAGCAGACCGCGCAGCTCACCGCAGCGGTCGAGGTGGACGTCACCCGCATCATGCAGCTCCGTGCTGCGGTCAAGGAGGACTTCAAGGCCCACCACGGCGTCTCGCTCTCGCCGCTGCCGTTCTTCGCACGGGCGGCCTGCATGACGATCCCCCGGCACCCGGCGATCAACGCCTCGATCGACATGGAGTCGGGCACCGCGACCTTCCACCGCTACATCAACCTCGGCCTGGCGGTGGACACCGACCGGGGGCTCCTGGTCCCCAACATCAAGGACGCGCAGGATCTCAACATCCCCGGCCTTGCAAAGGAGATCGCGGACATCGCCGAGAAGACCCGCGGGAAGGGGCTCACCCCCGATGACATCCAGGGCGGCACGTTCACGATCACCAACACCGGCTCTCGCGGGACGCTGTTCGACACCCCGATCCTCAACCCGCCCGAGGTGGCGATCCTGGCCACGTGCGCGATCGAGAAGCGCGCGGTGGTCGTGCAGGACGAGCTCGGAGGCGATTCCCTCGCAGTCAGATCGATGATGTACCTGTGCATGACCTACGACCACCGGATGATCGACGGCGCCGACGCCGCCCGGTTCCTGCAGGACCTGAAGTGGGTCATCGAGACCCACGACTTCAGCTCGGAGGTGACCGTCTGACGTGACCGACTTCACGACCCTCCGGGCGGAGCGGGACGCCCCGCTCACGGTCGTGCGGGCCGGGACGGTCCCCTACGGCACGGCGTGGGCGTGGCAGCGGGATCTGGTTGCGCGACGCGCCGACGACGAGATCGGTGATGTCCTCCTGCTGCTCGAACACCCGGCCGTCTACACGGCAGGCCGCCGGGCAGAGGACGCCAACCTGTTGTTCGACGCTGCCGAGCGAGCGCGACGCGGCATCGAGCTGTTCCGCGTCGATCGGGGCGGTGACTTCACCTACCACGGTCCCGGACAACTGGTCGGGTACCCGATCCTGCGCCTCGACGGCCCGCGGGTGGTGGACCACGTCCGGGCACTCGAGCAGGTGGGGATCGAGGTCGCCGCCGGCTACGGGATCGAGGCGGGGCGCGTCGAGGGGATGAGCGGGGTCTGGGTCGGCAGCGAGAAGCTGATGGCCATCGGCGTGCGGGTGTCGTCGGGGTACGTGACCCAGCACGGCATGGCGTTCAACGTGGCCCCGGACATGAGCCACTTCTCGGGCATCGTGCCCTGCGGGATCACCGAGAAGGGGGTCTGCTCACTCGCTTCGCTGGGCGTGGACGCTTCGGTGGACGAGGTCGCGGGGCGGTACGTCGAGGCGTTCATCGCGTCCTACGGCGGTACCGTCGAACAGGCGTCCCCCGCCGGGCTCGGCCTGGCGCTCGACGCGCCCGCGACCGCGTGAGATCCCCGTGAAGCAGCCCGTCATCCCCGAAGGCAAGCGACTCCTCGACGTCGTCGGCCGCGAGAAGGTCCAACGCGCCGGCGTGGTTCGCAAGACGATCGACACGTCCCTGGCCGACGGCAGGAAGCCCGAGTGGCTGAAGGTCAAGGCCTCCTACGGCGACAACTTCAAGGACCTCACGCGCCTGATGGACGGTCTAGAGCTCAACACCGTGTGTCAGCAGGCCGCGTGCCCCAACATCTACGAGTGCTGGGAGATGCGCGAGGCGACGTTTTTGATCGGCGGGGACGACTGCACCCGCCGCTGCGGGTTCTGCCAGATCAAGACCGGCAAGCCGGACGGCTACGACCGTGACGAGCCACGCCGGGTCGCCGAGGCGGTCGAACATCTCGGTCTGCGGTTCGCGGTCGTCACGATGGTGGCCCGCGACGACCTCGACGACGGCGGGGCGTGGTTGGTCGCCGAGACGATCCGCCAGATCCGCGATCGGTGTCCCGGCGTCGGCGTGGAGGTGCTGCCGAGCGACTTCGGCTACAGCCAGGACCGCGCTGGCGGACTCGCGGCCATGGATCAGGTGGTGGAGGCAGAGCCGGACGTGTTCGCGTTCAACCTCGAGACCTGCCGACGGCTGTTCCCGACCATCCGCCCCGCTTTCGACTACGACGCCGGGCTCGAGTTCCTCGCCGAAGCCCGGGCGAGGTTCCCGCGGACGACCGCGATCAAGTCGAACATCATCGCCGGGATGGGCGAGACGAACGAGGAGATCCTCGAGGTGATGGCGGACCTCAAGGACGCGGGGGTGCAGACGCTGACGATCGGCCAGTACCTCCAGCCGTCGGCCCAGCACCTGCACCTCGACCGCTACGTGACACCGGAGGAGTTCGACCGGTTCCGTCGCTACGGAGAGGACGAGCTCGGGTTCGACCACGTCGAGTCCGGACCGATGGTGCGCTCGAGCTACCACGCCGGGCAGCAGGCGATGGACGCCGACGCGTGGAGCCCGGCCGGCTGACGACCGTCAGTCGTCGTCCCGGCGCTCGGGCTCGGCGCTGCGTCCGTGACGGCGCCCCGGGCGCCAGGCGATCGGACGCGTGGTCAGGTCGTCGTCCTTCGGCGTGTCCCCGACGTCGGGGTCGGGATCAGTGCCGTCCTTGCCCGACACCTCGTCGTCCTCGTGGGACGAACTCGAGGCGACCTCTTCGACCTCATCGTGTTCGACCTCGTCCTGTTCGACCGACTCGTTCTCGTCCTGCTCAGCCACCGAGCGCTCCTTGCGGTGTGTCGTCTCCTTCGGAACGCACCCAGATGGTGCGCTGTGGGAAGGGGATCTCGATCCCCGCCTGGTCCAGAGCGATCTTGATGCGCCGACGCAACTCGCGCATGAGCTTGTACTGGTCACCCGGGGTGGTCTTGATGACCAGACGGATGTCGATGCCGTCGACGCCGAGCGCCTCGACGCCCCACATCTCGGGCTCCTCGAGGAACCGGTCGCGGTACTCCTCCTCGGCGAACATCTCATCGGCGACCGACTTGATGACCTCGCCCGCGTGGTCCACGTCCGTGCCGTACGCCACCGAGATGTCGAGCAGGGCCCGGGCCCACTGCTGGCTGCGGTTGCCGACGCGGAGGATCTCGCCGTTGGGGACGTGCCACAGCGTCCCGTCGACCGACCGGACCCGCGTCGTGCGCAGCCCGACGCCTTCGACCACACCGACGGCCTCGCCGACGTCGACGATGTCGCCCACCCCGTACTGGTCCTCGATCAGCATGAAGACACCGGACAGGAAGTCCTTGACGAGGCTCTGCGCCCCGAACCCGAGGGCGACACCGACGATCCCGGCGCTGGCGATGATCGGTCCGAGCGGCAGCCCGAAGGCACCGAGGATCATGAAGATCGCGATGGTCCAGATGACCCCCGAGCTGATGCTGCGGCCGAGCGCCCCGAGCGCGTCCGCGCGGCGCTCTCGGCGGGGCGTGTAGGGCTTCTCGCCTTCGTGGAGCTCGGCGAACCGCACCCGCTTCTTGATGATCCCGAGCCGGTGATGGGTCTCGGGGTCCTTGGCCTCCTCGACCATCTTGGCGATGCTGCGGCGGACGAGCCGCGACGCGATCCAGGCGAGCACCACGATAAGGAGGGACTCGAAGACGGGCTCGACGATGTTCGCCCCGAGCGTTTCGAGCCACTCCCACCCGGTGGCGTCTACGAGCCACTCGGTGAGCGGCCCGGCCTCCTGGGCCTGTCGGCTGATGGAGCCCGCCGGGTCGGTCTGCAGCGCGTGAAGGGATTCGGTCATCGTGGGATCTCTGCGAGGTGAGTCGTCGGGTGTCGAGGCTAGGCGACCGCTGAGCGACGTACGTCACCCGCGGGTCGTAACAGGGCTGTAACAGTCGTGACACGCCGGAGGAACGCCGCCTCCGTAGCGTCCTTGTCCGACGGGGCGTCGTCCCGAGCCCAACCGCGGTCCGTACCGCGGGCCGTGTCGGCGCACGGCGCCCCGCCTGCCGACTGACCGCCAACCGCGCCGGGTCTAGCCTGGCGCCGACCAACGAAGGAGAGCGACGTTGGGTAGCTCACCAAGCAACGCCAGCGACGTGCTGGAGATGATCAACAGCGACGGCTACGAGTTCGTGGACCTGCGCTTCGTGGACCTGCCCGGACTGGTGCAGCACTTCTCGGTGCCCTCGCACCAGCTGACCGAGGACGTCTTCGAGAAGGGCCTGTACTTCGACGGGTCGTCGGTCCGGGGCTTCCAGGGCATCCAGGAGTCCGACATGCTCCTGCTGCCGGATCCCACGACCGCGACCGAGGACATCTTCCGGGCCCGCAAGACCCTGATGATGTACTGCCACGTCCACGACCCGGTGACGGGCGAGGCGTACAGCCGTGACCCGCGCAACATCGTGCGGAAGGCCGAGGCCTACCTGAAGTCCACCGGGATCGCCGACACGATCTACATGGGTCCCGAGGCCGAGTTCTTCATCTTCGACGACGTCCGCTTCGTATCCGAGGGCAACCGCTCCTCGTACCTCGTGGATTCGGTCGAGGGTGCCTGGAACACCGGCCGCGAGGAGGACGGCGGCAACCTCGGCTACAAGCCACGGACCAAGCAGGGCTACTTCCCGGTCCCGCCGATGGACCACTTCCAGGATCTGCGCTCCGAGATGGTGCACAACATCGAGCGCTTCGGGATCGAGGTCGAGGTCCAGCACCATGAGGTCGGGTCCGGCGGACAGGCCGAGATCGACATCCGCTTCGACGAGCTCGGGCGCATCGCCGACCAGCTGATGACGTTCAAGTACGCCATCAAGAACACCGCGCTCCAGGCCGGCAAGACGGTGACGTTCATGCCGAAGCCGATCTTCGGCGACAACGGCTCGGGGATGCACACCCACCAGTCGCTGTGGAAGGACGGCCAGCCGCTGTTCTTCGACGAGTCGGGCTACGGCCAGCTCTCGGACACGGCGCGCTGGTACATCGGCGGGCTGCTGTCCCACGCCCGTGCGGTGCTCGCTTTCACCAACCCGACGACCAACAGCTACCGGCGTCTGGTGCCGGGCTACGAGGCGCCCGTGAACCTCGTGTACTCGGCCCGCAACCGCTCGGCCGCGGTGCGGATCCCGATGTCCGGGACCGACCCGAAGGCCAAGCGCCTCGAGTTCCGCGTGCCCGACCCGTCGTGCAACCCCTACCTCGCGTTCTCTGCGATGGTGATGGCGGGCATCGACGGGATCCGCAACAAGATCGAGCCGCCGGACCCGGTGGACAAGGACATCTACGACCTGCCGCCGGAGGAGCTCACGAACCTTCCCGCTGTCCCGCGCAGCCTCGAGGAGGCCATCGGCGGGCTCGAGGAGGACCACGAGTTCCTGCTCGAGGGCGGGGTCTTCACCGAGGACCTCATCGACACCTGGGTCGACTACAAGCTCGAGGAAGAGGTCTCGCAGGTCCAGCTGCGACCCCACCCCCACGAGTTCCAGCTCTATTACGACATCTGATCCGACCCCTCAGAACCAGCCGGCGGGGCGCTCTCCACGGAGGCGCCCCGCCGCTGTCATGTGCGACGATGGCGGATCCAGCGATCCAGGAGCCACGTGAGCGAGCGTCTCTATCGCGAGGCGGTGGAGCTGTACGACATCGCGTTCTCGTGGGATGTCTCCGACGAGGTCGCGTGGCTGCTCGACCTCATTGGTACTGCGACCGGCCCGGTGCTCGAGCCCGGCTGTGGGACGGGACGGATGCTCGAGGAGCTGGCTCGGCGGGGCGTGTCCGCCACCGGGGTGGACCGCTCCGAAGAGATGGTGGCGTTCGCCCGGCAGCGGCTCGCAAGGTGGTCCGACCTCGTCACGATCGTCCGGGCCGACATGGTCGAGTTCGAGCTCGAACGCAGGTTCGCGGGTGCGATCTGTCCCGTGAACACGCTCGGATACCTCGGCCCGGATCAGATGCTCCCCCACCTGGCCTCCGTCGCAGACCACCTGGAGGCGGGCGCTCGCTATCTCGTCCAACTCGACCTGCGATCGGCCGAGAGCGATCCGCGGGGGTCCGCGACGTGGGTCCAGTCTCGGCAGGGCACGACCGTGGCGACTACCTGGTCGGTCGAGGCGTGGGACCAACCACGCCGGATCGAACGGCACCGATCGAAGCTGGTGGTCTCGGACGGGCCACGCCGCGGTGAGATCGTCGACGAGGTCCACGAGATCACCTCCTGGACCGGCGAGCAGTGGGCAGAGACGCTGGCCGCGTCGCCGTTCGACTACGCCACGGTCTACGACGGCAACACTGCGGGCCGCCCCGAGGTCCCCCGGGGCACCGTCGGTGAGCTTCTGTGGCACGAGCTCGTCCGGAACTGAACCTGCTCTGGAGCGTCAGACCGGATGTAGGTCCCCCAGCGTGAGCTCTTCGACGAGACGGTCGGCCTTGGCGAGGGCCTCTCTCGGGAAACGGCCGCGGTCCATGGCGACCACCCACATCCCCGCGGCTTTCGCCGCCTCGATGCCGACGTCGCTGTCCTCGACCGCGCTGCAGGCAGACGGCTCGGCCCCGAGTGCTTGGGCGGCGGCGAGGTAGGGGTCCGGATGCGGCTTGTTGCGCTCGGTGTCCTCCGCCCCGAACACCGCCATGACGAGGTTGGCCACCCCTGCCGTGTCGAGGACCTTGTCGACGTGTTCGCGGGACGAGGAGGACGCGACCGCGACCGGAACATCATGGTCGGCGAGCTCGCGGAGGACTCCGAGCACGTCGTGGAAGAACTCGACCTCCTCGTCGAACACGCGGTGGAACACGCCCCGAAGCTCCTCACGGAACACGGAGGGATCGTCGCCGATGTCCACACGCTCGCGGAAGTGCCGGAACGCGGCCGGCCAGGTGGTGCCGGTCACCTCGAGGAGGTCAGCCTCGGTCGGGGTGTAGCCGTAGCGACCGAGGACCTCGTGCCACGCCACGTCGGACACGGTCTCGGTGTCGACGATCGTCCCGTCGCAGTCGAACACGACCGCAGCGGGCAGCCGGCGCTCGATCACGCTCCGACGCTCTCCGAGGAGCCGGGCACCTCGGACGCGTGGCGGACGATGGCGCGCGCGACCGCCAGCGGATCCTCCTCCGGGACGAAGTGACCCACCCCGGAGATCGACACCAGTTCGCCTTCGAGGTCCCGAGCCACCTGCGGTGCCAGCGAATGCGGGGTGGCGGGATCGTCCTCGCCCCAGATGACCAGCGCAGGGACACGCAAGCGGTTCGGCTCGTTCGGTGTCGGCAACATCCCGACACGACGCTGCACCTGCCGAACCACCCGGTCACGGACCGCCTGCCGAGAGAGCGTCCTGTAGTAGGACAGCCAGGCCCGAGGCGAGGCGGTGATCGCCTCGGTGTAGGCATCCACGACGTCGTCGGTGAACGGCTCCTGCACGACTGCCGCGTACGACAGGGTCGTCGCCACGAGCTTGCGGGGTGCCAGCCGGAAGGCCAGCTCGGGCAAGACCGGCAAGTTCATCGCCGGGATGTGCCACGACTTCTTCAGGTCGATCTGCCGGTACGGCGAAGAGATCGTCACGAGCGACCGGACCCGTCCGGGATGACGGAAGGCGGTCGCCAGGGCCACCGCCCCGCCCCAGTCGTGGCCGACCAACACCGCCTTCTTCACGTGAAGGTTCTTGATCAACTGGCTGATCTCGTCACCGAGGATCTCGGGCTCGTAGCCCTTCTTCGGGGCGTCCGACTTGCCGAAGCCCTTGAGATCGGGACAGGCGACCCGGTAGCCCGCCTCGGCCAGCAGCGGGGCGACCCGACGCCAGCAGGACCCGTCCTCCGGCCAGCCGAGCAGCAGGACGGCGAGATCGTCCCCGTGGCCCAGCGCGCGGACCCAGAACCGGGTCTCGCCACCCGGGACGTAGCCTTCTCGCCACATGCTGGATCGGCCTTCCTCACGAGCCGGGGCAGCCTATCGGTGGCTCCTGGGCGAACCGACACTTCGTACGTGTTCAGCCGTCGGGCGGCGCAGGAAACGGCATCGTGTAGCAGAGCGCAGTGCCCTCCACCGCGACGGTGCCGTCATCGCGAGTGACGGTGGTCCGCAGCGAGGTGATCGGCTTGTCCTGACGCACCTCGGTGACCTCGACCTCGCCGGTGATCGTGTCCCCCGGTCTGACCGGGGCACGGAAGCTCCAGTCGACGTGGAGGAACACCGTTCCGGGCCCGGGGAGGTCCTCAGCCACCACCGCGTTCAGGATCGCCGTCGTGACGCCGCCCTGGACGACGAGCCCGCCGAACTGCGTTGCCCGAGCAGCTTCCTCGTCGTAGTGGAGTGGGTTCTTGTCGCCACTGATCTCGGTGAACCGTTCGATGTCCGCGGATCCGACCGTCCGCGATCGACGTGCCGTGTCACCGACACTCGGGGCGCCGTGTGGCCAGACGTTCGCTGCGTCAGTCATCCGTCGAGTTCCTTCGCGAGCAACAGCACGCGCTTGGCGCCGTCGTCGGTGTCCTGCTCCCCGACCGGCTCGAAGCCCCGGCGCTCGTGGAAGCGCAGCGACGCGTCGTTGCGGGGGCGGAGGTTCACCTCGCAGCAGAAGAGCGGGGCGTCCGTGCGTGCCTCAACCTGGTCGTAGAGCAGCTGACCGACCCCGGCACGCTGGTGCTCGGCCGACACCGCCACCCGATCCACGTAGACGAAGTCCTGGTAGCGGGCGGAGAACCAGCGGTAGTTCGGACTCGTGTAGTCCACGCCTGGCGGTAGCGCGATCACGAACCCGGCGAGCGAGCTCCCGTCTTCTGCGACCACGGCGGTTTCGGCCTGGGCGACCAGCCGAGCGAGGCGGTCACGGTCGAGCGAGCCGACGGCCGGGACGTGCGCCTGGTTGAGCTCGAGGACGTCGGCGAGGTCCGCGTCATCGATCGGTCGGATACCGGGGTCACTCATGCCCGACAGGGTGCCACGGATACATCCCCGGGGGGGTCGTAGCCTCGTGATTGTCACCGAGGAGGATCTCATGCAGGATCTGCTGGAGGCATGGCGGAACGGCGAGCAGGTCCCACCCGTCGCGAAGCTCGTCGGCGCAGAGTTCGTCGACTACGGCGAGGGCACGGGCCGGATGCAGCTCGACGTCGACGAGCGACATCACAACGCGATGGGAACGCTGCACGGTGGGATGCTGTGCGACCTCGCGGACATGACCATGGGGATCGCGCTCGCCAGCGTGCTCGACGGCGACGAGGGCTTCACGACCTTGAACCTCAACGCCGACTACCTGCGTCCCGTTCGTGCGGGGGTCGTCACCGCGTCGGCCGAGGTCGTCCGTCGCGGCGGGCGAACCGCGCTACTGCACTGCCGGCTCGAGCATGACGGGGCGCTCGTCGCCCACGTCGCGTCGAACTGTCTTCTTTTCGGAAAGGAGTGACCGCCACCACAGCGTGCATCATTCGCAGGCATCTGTGCGTTTTTCGGGGTTATCTACATCGTTGTGACTACACGCTTGACATCCGGACGGCGGTTCGGCACAGTAGTAATCGAACACACGTTCGACTGCTGAGGTCGTCGCATCACCACCCATCCCCCACCGATCGCCCAGGTCTCGTCTGCGCGCGAGACCCCCGGGGCGTATGGCTCAGCCGACCGGTTGGCAGCCGCCCGCCAGCGGCTCGCTGA
>JAWVZB010000092.1:0-12388 GCA_033722375.1 Nitriliruptorales bacterium
CTGTCCCCGCCCGCTCGACTGGCACGGCGAGTCGGTGCCGATCCCCTACAACCACGCGAACCTCGACTCCGAGGAGATGATCTACTACGTCCACGGTGAGTTCAGCTCGCGGAAGGGCATCGACGTCGGTTCGATCACCCTCCACCCGTCGGGGGTGCCACACGGCCCCCAGCCCGGCCTGGCCGAGAAGAGTCTCGGCGCCGAGCGCACCGACGAGCTCGCCGTGATGGTCGACACCTTCCGGCCCATGCGCTACACCAACTTCGCGCGGGCGCTGTCCGACGAGGACTACCGCTACAGCTGGTACGAGCCACCCGAGGACGCCGACGGGGACGGCTCGACCCCCAGCATCCCCTGAGGCGAGCTGTCACCGCCGGTCGTGTGTCAGCTCCGCCCCACCGATGACGCTTCCTGCGCCGGTGGCAAGCTCAGGCGGAACACCGCGCCGCCGTCGGGAGCGTTGTGAGCCTCGACGCTCCCGTCGTGCGACTCGGCGATCTGCTTGACGATGGCGAGGCCCAGCCCGGACCCGGGGGCGCCCCGGGCGGACGGGGCGCGGTAGAAGCGATCGAAGATCCGCGACGGGTCGTCGGGGTCGAGCCCGGGACCGTGATCGCGGACCACGACCGCCCCGTCCCGCACCGACACCTCGATCGCTCCGCCGTCGCCGTACTTGCAGGCGTTGTCGAGCAGGTTCGTGACCGCGCGTTCGAGGCGGTCCTCCTCGCCCCGCACCACCGTGGGTTCGGACTCCACGTCGATGGTCACGTCCCGGTACCGCGAGGCGACCCGCCCCACCACGTCTCCGACCAGCTCGTCGAGCCGCACCTCGGTCGGGGCGCGGACCGGAACATCACCGCGCGCGAGCTCGACCAGACCGGCAACGAGCGCCCCGAACTCGTCCAGTTGGGCCGTGACGTCCCGCACCAGTCGGGAGCGGTCGTCCGGGTCGAGCTCGTCCTCACGCTGGAGCACCTCGATGTTGGTCCGGAGACTGGTCAACGGGGTGCGGAGCTCGTGTGAGGCGTCGGCGACCAGCTGCTGCTGCGACCGGCGGGCGTCCTCGAGGTTCGCGAGCATGAGGTTGAACGTCTCGGCGAGGCGGGCGAGCTCGTCGTCGCCGCTCACTTCGATGCGGTGGCTCAGGTCGTGCGTGTCGGCCACGGTCTCCGCCGCGGCGGTCAGCCGCTGGACGGGGCGCACCGCCCGTCTCGAGACCAGCGCGCCGCCCACTGCGGCGATGCCCGCACCGCCGAGGACCACGAACAGGAGTGCTCTGCGCAGGCGCCGCAGCGACTCCGCGACGTCCTCGATCGGACGCGCCACCTGGATCGCGACATCGGGAGCGACCGGGCGGGTGAACACTCGCACGTCGATGCCGTCGATCGTGACCGTCTCGAAGAACCGGTCCCCGCCGCGGGCGGCTGCGAGGGTGCGGTCGGTGACGGGCAGCCGCTCGTCGACGCCGGGGGCACCGAGGACGGTTCCGTCCGACCGGACGAGCTGCACGAAGGCACCCGCCCCGCCGAGGAACCCCTGTACGATGCCGGGGCGCAGCCCCCGTTCCCGCAGCCGGTCGAGGAAGCGGGGGCCGAGCTCACGGTCGGGGACCTGCTGCTCGAGCGCGCGGTCGACGTTGTGCTGGAGGGTGCGGGCGGCGGCGACGTAGGCGGCGACGGAGGCCAGCACCACGGCGACGACGACGGCGAGCGCCACCGCGACCGCGACACGCGTCCGGTAGGTCACGACGACCGCAGCACGTAGCCGACACCGCGGACGGTGTGGATCAGACGTGGCTCGCCGAGCTTGCGACGCAGGTAGCCGACGTACACCTCGAGCGCGTTGGACGAGGTCTCGGTATCGAAGCCCCAGACACGGTCGAGGATCAGGTCCCGCTCCAGCACCTGGCCGGGGTGTCGGAGGAACAGCTCGAGGAGGAGGAACTCGGTGCGGGTGAGGTGGATCGACTCGCCACCACGGGTCGCGGTCATCCCGGCGACGTCGAGCGTGAGGTCCTCGAACTCGAGCGAGTCCTGGTCACCGGCATCGTCATCGCTGACGGTGCGTCGGAGCAGCGCACGGAGGCGCGCCACGAGCTCCTCCAGCGCGAACGGCTTGACGAGGTAGTCGTCCGCTCCGACCTCGAGGCCCTCGACCCGGTCCTCCACTGCGTCCCTGGCCGTGAGCATGAGGATCGGCGTGTCGTCGCCGTCCTGCCGGAGGCGTCGCGTCACGGCGAACCCATCCAGTCCCGGCATCATGACGTCGAGGACGATCGCGTCGGGGGCGCCCTCCTCGACCGCCTGCAGCGCGTCGAGGCCGTGCTCGGCCAGGGACACGTCGTAGCCGTGCAGCCGCAGCGCGCGGTCCAGGGATTCCCGGACCGCGCGATCGTCATCGACCACGAGCACGTGCATGGCGTTCAGTCTGCCGGATGGGACGGGTCCAGCGAGCGACACCGAGCGCGCTCCCGGGTCAGCCGGGGCGCGCTCGGGCGGAGCCGCTCAGGCGTCGTTGGGTTCGACCGGGGGTGTGCCGTCGAACGGTCCGCCGCCGAAGAACCCCCGCGGCCCGTGGGGGCCGCGACGACGGTGGCGAAGACCGTCGAAGGGGAACTCGCCGTTCTCGACCCGTTCGCGGAGCGCCGCGGCCTCCTCTTCGGTGATCCGGCCGTTCTCCACCGCCCGGTCGATGCGCTCGAGCAGCCGTTCCTCTCGCTCCTCACGGCGCGCTTCGAACTCGTAGGCGAACTCCTCCTGGATGCGCTCACGCGTTGCCTCGTGGGCCGCTTCGAGCTCCTCGACCGTGACGCCGAGCTCCTCGGCCAGGATCTCCTTGGCGCGCTCCTTGATCTCGGCTCGCAGCCCGTCCCGGTCGGGCGTCTCGGACTGCTCGGCGGGGGGGTCGTCGGCGTCCTGTGCGATCGCGGGGACGGCGAGCGCCCCGACACCGAGCGCGGTGACGGTGGTGAGGGCGAGCCAGGTGCGTCGGATCTTCATCGGTGCTCCTTCTGGGGTGGGGGCCTGACGTCGTGAACGGTGCCGGACCCGTCTGAGAGCACACTGAGAACAGCCTGAGAACGAACTGAGCGCGTCCGACGATTCACTTCAGGAGCAGCAGCTCCAACCTGCGGCGCGCGACGGCGATGCCGAGGACGCCGAGGAGCACCAGCACGCCGACGTGGGCGACCAGGCTCACATCGAACGCCCCCAGGGTCAGGGCCCGGATCAGCTCCACCCCGTGGTAGAGCGGGCTCACCAGGGTGAGTCGCTGGATCGCCACGGGGTAGACCTCGAGCGGGTAGAAGGTCGCGGAGAAGAGGAACAGCGGCAGCGTGACGAGCTGCACGAGGTCGAAGTCCTGCCAGCTCCGCATGAACGACGTGGCCGCGAACCCGACGGCCCCGAACGCGAAGCCGATCAACAGCGCCGCCGGCACCACCAGCACCGCCCAGACCGAGTCGACCAGCCCGAAGACCAGCATGACGACGAGGAAGCCGGTCGCGTACAGGCCGCCTCTGATCTGGATCCATGCGAGCTCCCCGAAGGCGATGTCACGGGTCTCGAGCGGGGTCGCGAGCATCGCCTCGTAGGTGTTGCCGAACTTGAGCTTGAAGAAGAGGTTGAACGTGGATTCGAACACCGCGCCGTTCATCGCCGAGGCGGCGAGCAGGGCCGGAGCCACGTAGGCGTCGTACGGCACGGGTGTGCCGGCGGGCCCGCTGACGTCACCGACGAGGCGGCCCAGTCCGATCCCGATGGCGAAGAGGTAGAAGACCGGCTCGAAGAAACCCGAGAAGACGATCATCCACCCGCGGCGGTAGACGAGCAGGTTGCGCTCGAACACGTAGCCCGCGCGGCCGACCCGCCGGAGGCCGGTCGGGGCGATCCTCGTGAGGAGGGTCCCGGAGGTCTGGGTCATGTGACGAGCCTCCGGTGCAGGTTGCGACGGGCCAGGAACAGTCCCGCGACGCTGAGCACCAGCAGGTAGCCCGTGTGCACCGGCCAGCCGTGCGCCGTTGGCACCCCGAGCGCCGCCGCGCGGCAGAGTTCGACACCGTGCCACAGGGGCGTGGCGACCGCGACGGGCTCCAGCCAGTCCGGGAGTTGGTCGATCGGGAAGAACGTCCCGGAGAACAGGAACAGCGGGACGATGCCGAACCGGTACAGCGAGGACAACCCGGTCTCGCTCTCGAGCGTCGCGGTGAACGCCATGATGAGCCCCCCGAACGCGAGCCCGGTGAGGACGCCGGGCCCGACCGAGGCGAGCGCACCCGTCGCGGACGAGGCACCGAACAACGTCATCACGACCGCGTACGCCCCGGTCACCATGAACAGCCGGATCGTGACCCACCCGAGGTGGCCGGTGGCGATGTCGACGGCACGGACCGGCGTGGCCAGGACCGCGTGATAGGTCTTCCGCCAGCGGATCCCCGCCATGACCTTCCACGACGACTCGCCGGCGCCGGTCATCATCCCCTGGACCGCGACCAGGGCCGGCGCCAGGAACGCGAGGTAGGAGTCACCCGGCAGCTCGCCCCCTCGAGCGCCCTGATCGACCAGCGTTCCGAGCCCGAGCCCCATGGCCAGCAGGTACAGGACGGGAGAGACGAACGACGTGAACACGCTCCCCCGCCAGACGTGGCGGTAGGTACGGGCCTCTGCCTCGACGACGCGCAGTGCGTGGTGGGCCGACATCAGTCGACGAGGGTCCGGCCGGTGAGATGCAGGAACACGTCCTCCAAGGTTGCTCGCCGCACCACCGTGGTCTGGGGCGTCACGTCCCTGGCCGAGACCAGCTCGGAGGTGTCGTCCGCGTCTTCGGTGTAGATCAGGATCCGGTCCGGGAGCACCTCGACCCGTTCCCCGAGGTCCTCGACCTTCTCGACCGCCGCTTCCTGGGCCCCGACCGCGAACCGCAGCTCGACGACCTCCCGGGTCGAGTGGCGACGGATCAGCTCGAGCGGTGACCCCTCGGCGACGATCCTGCCCCGGTCCATGATGACGAGCCGATCGCACAGCTGCTCGGCCTCGTCCATGTAATGGGTGGTGAGGATGAGGGTGGCACCCTGCTGCTTGAGCCGGTAGAGGCGGTCCCACAGCAGGTGCCTGGCCTGGGGGTCCAGACCGGTCGTCGGCTCGTCGAGCAGGAGCAGCTCGGGTTCGTTGATCAGTCCTCGAGCGATCGTGAGCCGTCGCTTCATACCCCCGGACAGGGGATCGACCTTGGAGCCACGGCGCTCCTCGAGCTGGACGAACGCGAGCAGTTCGTCGATGCGCTCACGGATCACGGACGGAGGCAGGTCGAAGTAGCGGCCGTAGATGTACAGGTTCTCCTCGACGGTGAGCTCGGTGTCGAGCGTGTCCTCCTGGGGCACCACCCCGAGGCGTCGCCGGATCTCGACACCCTGCTCCTCGGGGTCCATGCCGAGCACCTGCAGCTCACCATCGGTGACCGGTGACACCGCCCCGATCATGCGCATGGTCGAGCTCTTCCCAGCACCGTTGGGCCCGAGGAAGCCGAACGATTCACCACGCTCGACCGTGAAGTCGATCGCATCGACGGCGGTGAAGTCACCGAACCGTTTGGTGAGGTCGCGTGCCTCGACGAGTGCTGGAGCCATGACCGGCCGACGCTACCAGCAACGAACGCCCGGGCACGGGTGCCCGGGCGCTGTCGGGATCCAAAACAGTCAGGACACGAGCTCGCGCTGGCGATCCTCACGGTGGTCAACGGCGGTGTGCTCGACGTCAGCGTCTTGCGACTCGTCATCGTGCGCCGCGTCGTCGCGCGCCGCGTCGTCGTCCATCTCACGGCGCAGCGTCTCGCGTGCGGTCTCCCGCTTGGCGTGGTCCCGGGCGCCGGTGATGGTCTCCTCCTTGTGGAGGTGCCAGCGACGAGCCCACGTGCTGATCCCGATGCCGTACCCGGCGAACGCGGTCAGCAGGAAACCGGGAGCCACGTGGTAGAGCAGCGTGGCCAGCGTGGAGTCAGCCGAGAGCGTGACGGTCTCGATCTGCAGGTACTCGCTGAACAGCGGACCGACGAGCAACCACAGACCGCCCGCCAGGACCAAGAAGGCCCCGAACTTCGCGAGCCGGGCGTACCGCGGCAGCAGCATGAAGAGACCACCCAACGCGGCAGCACCGGCGGGGATCACGTAGAGCGCCCAGTTGCGGGCGGTCCACTGGTAGGCCTCGGTGTCGCCGAAGCCGAGATCCAGGGTCGGTCCCCAGAACGCGATCGTGCCGGCGAAGGCAGCGACGAGGATGATGGCAAGAGCGGTCAGACGGTGGCGGGTCGGTGTGAACATGGGCGTCACCTCCAGGACAGCACGCTACGACCCCGTTCCGAGGCCGCTCCGCGACGTCCCCACACGTTCTGGGGGGGCTCTCCGGGCGTTGGACGGTCGTCCGGGTTCGGGGAGTTGTGCAACCGGGACGGCAGGGACGACGTCGAACTCCTCGACGCGGACCGAGCGGTCCGCACCAGGAGAAGAACAACGATGCGATCACCAGCCTTCCTCACCGCCGCCTCCATCGCCGTCTTCGCGGTGATCCTGACCGGATGCGGTGGCACCGCCGATGCCGCGGACGCGCCCGGGGGCGAGGCGCCGATCGCCGGCGCTTGCCACGTGGACCACCCCGACTGCGTCGACACGGGCGTCGACCCCGAGGCCACACCGGACGACCTCGGTGACGAGTTCCCCGTCGACGACGCCGAGAGCGCCGCCCAGTCTCTGCTCGGTGCCACCGAGAGCGACCTGTCCGACGACGTGCGGATCGCACGTCGGGGCGACGAGTCGTTCATGCTCACCGAGGACTACGTGATCGGCCGGATGACGGTGGAGCTCGACGATCGGGACGGTGTGTACGTCGTCACCGCGGTCACGGTCGAGCTCCCCGAGGGGCCTGTCACGTTCCGGGACTGACCTGCTCGAAGCGCACGTCGCGATAGCGGGGCGGCGTGCGGGGCTGGTTGGCACGACAGGTGAGCTGCTGGGGCTGGTCCGCGGGCTCGATGGAGAACCGGACCTCCCAGCGCTCGTCGTGCCGCCGGAAGGTCGCGCGGCCCGCCTCGTTGCTGCTCGCGAACGCTTCAAGTTCGAGCGCATCGATGCCATCGCAGGAGAGCTCGCGGCGCAGAAGCACCTCCGCCGCCTGCGCCGCGAACGGCATCGTGGACCGACCGCGATAGTGCGGGAGACTGAGCCGCCCCGTGGCGGCCAGCGCGGCCACGAGCGCGGCGTCCTCGGCGGCGATCCGCCCGTAGTAGACCCCGACGGGCAACCAGAGGACGTTGGCGGCGAACCGGTCGCCGCCGATGTGCGACACCTCCCAGGCCCCGTCGCCAGCCGCCGCCGCGAACGCTTCGGCCACGGGGCGACCCATCTCGGCACAGCACGCATCGTGCTTGCCGTTGGTGCACGTCAGGAGGAGCGGACCGTCCACCGGCTCGCCGCCGACCGGCTCGTCGGCCGCCAGCACATCGAGGTCGAGGTCGAGGAGCTGTTCCGGATCGTCGAACTCGACCCTCCGCAACCAACCCGCGGCGGAGGAGCACAGGTAGGCCGTCCGAGGATCGTTCTCCACTCCACCGCCCCGGCGGATGAGGAGCGGGCGGGCCCCCGCACGCCGGATGCGCGCCTTCAGCTCCGCCCCGAGGTCGGCACCGAGGTTGCTCTCCGGCAGCGCGTCACGGCCCCACGGGCCCGGCTGCTCGATCAGCACCCAGCGTCGAACGGTGGACGCCGTGCCGTGCAGTGGCTCGCGCCGGTCGCGTGAGTGACGGGCGCAGCTGAAGCGTTCACTCATCGGCGGCGGGCTCAGCGACGAGAACGCCCTCTCGGATCAGCCGGCGAACCAGGACCAGCCGGGACTCGAGGGCGAGGGTCGTGTCGATATCGCCGACCCGGAGGCGCCGCCCCGACAGGAGGTCCCGGACCGCGTCTGCCGTGACGAGGGGCAGCCGTACGGTGCGGTCGCCGAGGAGGAGCTCGACGTCGTCGTCGGCACGGAGCCGGGCGACGACGTGCTGGCGCCGGCGGACGACGGTGTCCGCACCCACCGCGTCGAGCTCCAGCAGCTGGCGGAGCTGGCCGGCCAGGGGCGGTTGCCGGGAGCGCCAGAAGCGGTCAGCGGCGCGTTCGGCGAGCTCGTCGGCATCCTGGGCAGCCAGCCACGCCGCCGCCTGCTTGAGCACGGTCTCGAGATCGGGGGCGAGCGCGCGCGGGTCGTTGGCGAACCCGACGGGAAGGGCATCGCGGAAGTCGCGCTGCTCGCCGGCGTCCTCCAGCGCTGCCGTGATCACGTCGTGCCAGCGGATGGTGCGGATGCCGATCGTGAGATGGACCGACGCGGACCCGCGCGTCTCGGCGGCGTGGGGTGTCCCCCGCGGCAGGTAGAGGCAATCACCCGGTGTCAGGTCCGTCTCCAGCACCAACGGTCCCGGCTCGTGCTCGTCGCTGGACCAGCCTTGGGATGCCAGCGGAACCTCGACAGCGGGCTCGTGCACCACCCAGTGCTTGCGACCGAAGGTCTGGAGCGCGAACACGTCGTGGGTGTCGTGATGCACGTTGAGGCCGCGGGCGCCCGGAGGCGTCACGTACGCGTTCGCCTGGACCGGGTGGCTGAGGAAGGTCTCGAGCTCGCGGCAGAACCGCGTCACCGGAGCCCAGTAGCGGTGCAGGCCCTGGAGCGCGATCGTCGCGCCGTCGTCGAAGAGTTGGAAGACGCGTCCGACGTCCGGCAGATCGGACAGGCGCTGGCCCCCCTGGGTCCCCGGTCTCGTGTAGGACGAGCGGGGCAGGGTCTGGCCGTTGCGAACGAGCCGGAACGCAGGCGCGCGGGGTGAGGTCTGGGTGAGGATCTCGTCGACATCGTCGAGCGACAAGAGATCGTCGGCATCGTCACCGGGGTGGAGGTGGAACCGCTGGTTCCAGTGCTCCTCGAGGAAACGATCGACGTCGCCGACACAGCGCGCCAGCGCCGGCCCCCGCTGCGACCGGCCAGCGGGAGCGTTCGAGCTCACTCAGCGGTCCGTACCGTCGGCGTCGTCGCCGTCGGCCGCATCTGCCGCGTCGCCGTCGGTGGCGTCGCCATCGGTCTGATCAGTGGCGTCGCCGTCCTGCCCGTCGGCATCGGTGGCGTCGGCGTCGTCGGCGTTCTTCACGTCGGTCGAACCCGCGTGGAACGTGGTCTCGATGTCGTCGTCGCGTAGCTTCGTGCTGTCACTCACCGGAAGGTGCCTCTCGTCTGTGAGCCACCCACGGTAGTGGGGCGGCGCCGGTGCACCCCACCCGCTCCGGTGGCCATCGGACCGGGTTCTCTGCTGCCTCGGCCGGGACGCTCGTCCGCCCTCGGTCGGGCACGATGGCCCCGGCCAGGAGGACACGATGAGGTGGTACGGAGAGCTCGCCGGTGCGCGGACGCGGCAGATCCTCGGCGATCTGCTGCTCGTGGGCTGGGTGTGGCTGTGGTGGCGGATCGCCACGCGGTTCCGCGACCTCGTCGCAGCCCTTGCGGAGCCCGGCGCCAAGATCGAGTCGGGCGGCACCAGGTTCGCCACGGGTCTCGGCGACGTGGCCGACCGCGTGGGTGACGTCCCGCTGGCCGGTGAGGTGCTCCGCGCCCCGTTCGAGGCACTCGCTGACGCTGCCGGGGTCATCGCCGCGGCGGGAGAGACCCAGCAGCAGGTGGTGTTCGACCTGGCGTCGTGGTCCTTCTGGTTGCTGTTGGTCGTGCCGGTGCTGGCGATCGCGGTCCCCTACCTCAGTCACCGCGTTTCGCGAGCCCGGCAGGCGAGCATCGCCGCGCGGCTCCGCGAGACGGGTGACCTCCAACTCCTCGCCCTCCGTGCCGCAGCGAACCGTTCACTCAGCACGCTCGTGCGCGCCAGCGAAGCACCGGGCCGCGACCTTCTGGAGGGGCGACCCGAGGCGCTGGCACGCATCGAACTCCGGCACCTTGGATTGCGTACCCCGACCGGAAGCTCAGCCGAGGCGTGAGGAGCCGACACGCAGGCCGGCGGCATCCGGGAGCGGTGGAGAAGACGCCGACAGTGGGGAAGACGGACGGACGGAGAGACAGACGGGCGTCAGCGCCCGGCTCGCGGGCTCGCTGGTGTCGCTCGCCGGGTCAGGCGGCGACGAGATCCTTGATCCGGACCTCTGGGATCCGGGTGTCGGCCTCTTCGTAGAGCTCCACGAGGTACAGCGTGTTGCGGCGGCCACGCAGCCGCTCCATCAACTTGCGGAACATGCCTCGTCCTCTCCAGAGGTGGTGTCAGCAACCGTACGTTCCGGACCGTCCGGCCGGCCACGGCCCTCCGGTCAACCAGCCCCGGCCAGGGCAACTAGTCCACCCGAGTGGTTTCTGACCCACCCGAGAGGTGTGGTCACTGTTGGTGCCTGGCTGAGCACCGTCCGCACTCGCGACGGTTGCTCGCCACGTCGACCATGCCACATCGGCGGCCCGGAACCGAGCACCCCTGACGCGCTCGGTACGGTCGCGACCCCCAGCCGGAAAGCTTCCCGTGACCGACTTCGAGGACGCCCTCCGCTCCCGCCTCGACAGCAACGAACGGCTCGCCTCCGAACGTGCGAGGGCCGAGGAGGAGATGGACCGCGCCGCCGAGCGCGTTGCCGAGCAGCAGCAGCGCGAGGCGGAGGAACGCCGCGAGCGGCAGGACCAGCGACACGCGGAGCTGGCCGCGCGGCTCGACGACCTGGTCGCAACGATCCGCGACCAGGCCCCCGACATCGACGTCCGCGCCGGGTGGAGCCGCAGTGGAGAGGAGTACCTCGCCAAGTTCACAACGACCCAGAAGCGACCCCGACGATCGCTGACGATCGAGCTCGACCGCGACGACGACGAGGTGCTCGCCCGGTGGCACTCCACCGTCGGCGACAGCCTCGAACTGTGGCACCTGCTCGAGTTCGACACCGAGATGCTCGAGGCGCTCGTGCTCCAGGTCGTCGACGACGGATACTGGACCTCCGCCAAGCGCCCGCCAGCGTTCCCGGGCGCCACCTACTGAGGAGCTCGAAGATGCACGTGGTCATCGTCGGCGGACACGGCCAGGTCGCTCGCCACCTCGGTCAGCGACTGGCCGAGCGGGGCGACACCGTCGTCGGCGTGATCCGCGACCCCGCCCAGGCCCAAGACCTGGACGCGATCGGTGTCGAGCCGGCGCTCCACGACCTCGAAGCCGACGACGCCGACCACCTGGCCACGATCGTGAGCGGGGCGGACGTGGTGGTGTTCTCTGCCGGAGCCGGACCCGGCTCGGGCGCGGCCAGGAAGGAGACCGTCGACTACGCCGGGGCGGTGCAACTGATCACCGCGGCAGAGCAGGCCGACGTGGATCGCTACGTGATGGTGTCGGCCATGGGGACCGACGACCCGCCCGACGGCGACGACGTGTTCTCGGTCTACCTCCGCGCCAAGGCACGCGCCGACCGTGCGCTCATGGCGAGCGATCTGGCGTGGACGGTGGTGCGACCGGGACGACTGACGGACGAGCGCGGAACAGGTCAGGTCCGTCTAGCACGCCACGTCGAGCGGGGCGAGATCCCACGCGAGGACGTCGCGGCCGTCATCGCCGAGGTCCTCGATCGACCCGACACCGCAGGACGCGTCTTCGAGGTGGTCGGAGGCACGACTCCGATCGACACCGCCCTCGACGCCCTCGTCACCTGACCGCACTCCCCCGTGCGGTCGAGACCCGACGGTGGCCAGGCGACCGGCGCCTCGACCGCAACGTGGCCCGACCAGGAGAAGAGGCGGGGATCGTGATGATCCCCGCCTCTCCCGGGACACCCCATCGGTAACGATGGGGCTACTGGGTGGCCGCCGATCGCACAGCCCCCTTCAGCCCGACGCTGAACTGGAGCCCACCGAGCGTGGTGGTGAACGGGTAGCTCACCGACTCGGAGCGGTAGAACTCCAGGATCGGAGTGTCGAAGAGGTAGATGTAGGGCAGCTCCTCGGCGAGGATCGGCTCCAGCTTGTTCCACACCACGTCGAACGCCTCGTCCTTCGTCGTGGCACTCAGGAACTCCTGGACCGCTGCGTCGTACTCCTCGTTGGAGAACGCCATGACGTTGCTGCCACCGCTGGTGGCCCAGAAGGACTCGTAGTAGTCGGGGAACGCCGGGTTCCCGAGGCTCCAGCCGAGGATGTACATGTCGAAGGTCGGTGGATCGGCGACGAACACCTCTTCGACGATGACGTTGAAGTTGGTCGGCTTCGCGGTCAGCGGGATACCGAGCTGCTCGGCCCACTGCTGGATCCACACCGAATAGGTCGAACGCAGCGGGTCGTAGCCCGGACCCGGAGCCAACAGCTCCAGCGCCGGCACCGCGGTGCCGTTCGGCATCGTCAGGCCC
>JAWVZB010000093.1:0-12141 GCA_033722375.1 Nitriliruptorales bacterium
CACGAGACCCGGGTCCTCGTGATCGATGACGAGCCCGCTGACTGTCGATATGCGGAGCTGATCATCGGGAACGTGGATCCCGAGGTCGAGGTCTACACGGCGACCAACGGCAGCCGCGGCCTACTCCTCTGCGGCCGGCTGTCACCGGCGGTGGTCTTGCTCGACGTGCGGATGCCGGGTATCAACGGCATCGACGTGGCTCGGTCGCTCCGTCGCGTCGAGGGCCTCGAGAACATCGACCTCTACTTCCTCACCGGTGCCGATACCACCGATGTCGAGGACGTGGCGGCCGAGGTGGGGGCGGCTGCGGTGCTGCGCAAGCCCCTCTCCCGCGATGACGTTCGCCGGTTCCTCGACCGGGCGGGGCACCCGGCGCTGACGGCCGACTGAGCCCGCCTACCCTTCTCCACGAGCGGGCAGAGGGTCGATCATGACGGCGGAACTCCTGGACGGGAAGGCACTCGCAGGGAGAGTGCGCGAGCGCATCGCGAAGCAGGTGGCGGAGCTCCGCGCCGAGCACGGGGTGATCCCCGGGCTGGCCGCGGTCCTCGTGGGAGAGGACCCGGCGTCGCAGGTCTACGTGAACATGAAGCACAAGGCCTGCGAGAAGGCGGGCATGTACAGCCGGCAGGTCAAGCTCCCGGCCGACACGAGCGCCGACGAGCTGCTGTCGGTGGTCGCCGACCTGAACGAGGACGAAGCGATCGACGGGATCCTGGTCCAGCTGCCGCTGCCCGACCACCTCGACCCGCAGCCGGTGCAGGAGCTCATCAGCCCCGACAAGGATGTCGACGCGCTCAACCCCTACACGGCGGGTCGGCTCGCGCTCGGTGACCCGACGTTCCTGTCCTGTACGCCCTACGGGATCATCGAGATGCTCGAGGACGCCGAGGTCCCGATCAGCGGCGCCGAGGCGGTCATCGTCGGTCGATCGAACCTCGTCGGTCGCCCCCTGTCGATCATGCTCGGGCTCAAGGGGCGGGATGCGACCGTCACCGTCGTTCACTCGCGCACGAAGGACCTCGGTGAGGTCTGCCGCCGCGCCGACATCCTGGTGGTCGCGGCCGGTCGGCGCGGGCTCGTCACGCCCGAGATGGTCCAGGAGGGTGCGGTCGTCATCGACGTGGGGATCAATCGCACCGACGAGGGCAAGCTCGTCGGGGACGTCGACTTCGACGCGGTCTCCGAGGTTGCGGGCGCGATCACCCCGGTCCCCGGTGGGGTCGGCCCCATGACGGTGACGATGCTCCTGCAGAACACCCTCGAGGCGGCTCGGATGCGGCGCGGACTGCCACGTAGACCGGTCGCCTGACGGGCCGGATCGCCGGTCCCCGCCGGCCCTGACGTGGTCAGCATCGTGGGGTGATGCGGCGGTGTTCCGCAGGTGCTCGACGGCCTTGTGAACAGAGGCACAAAGTCCCCATCCGGGCCTTGTGAACGGAGGCACAAGGTCCCTCTCGGGAGCGGGTCGTCACGCGCCGAGGACGAGTCTTCCGCCCCAGGTGCGGCGGCCACTTCCCGACGACAATCCACATGAGCGTTCGGGAAGAGCCCGGACCCAGGGAGTGCCAGGGAGGTACTCACATGAGCACCAAGACCAAGGAGAAGGAAGAGCTCCTCGTTCACCCCGAGTCGAAGCTCCACCTGTCCATCAACACCCGTCTGTTCACCGCTGTCGCGCTGTTCGCGATGGTCGTGGGCGCGATCTCCTTCCTCGGTGGCATCGCCGGTGCGGTGTACACCTGGGACCAGGCGGTCGACCAGAACATCACCACCCCCGACGACGCGTCGATCCCGAGCACCCCGGTGCGTGGCCCGCTGACGATGCTGTCGCAGTCGGCCATCATCACCGAGCACGCGCTCGACAGCACCGACGGCCTGTACTACGCCGAGATGGACCGGATGGTCCCGCAGCTCGACGAGAGCGGCGAGCCCGTCCTCGACGAAGCCGGTGAGCCGGTCATGGTGCCCAACGAGGCTCGCAGCATCTGGATCACCGTCAGTGCGCTCAACTCGGCGCTCGGACTCGGTGTCCTCGCCTACGGCGTCAGCGCCTTCGCGATCTTCGTGGGGCTGACCCTCCTGGCGGTCGGGTACGCGCTCTTCCGTCTCCGCAAGGCGACGGTGGTCTGATCCGATCTTCCCTGGCGTCCCCTGGGCGCAACCCCGAAGGCCCCGGGCCATCACGGCCCGGGGCCTCTCGGCGTGACTACGCTCGATCAAGACCGAAATCCGACCTCCCCGTGCCGAGGAGCATGCGATGACCTCTCCCGTTCGTGTCGCCGTCACCGGTGCCGCCGGCCAGATCGGCTACGCGCTGCTGTTCCGGATCGCGGCCGGCGAGCTGCTCGGGCCCGACCGCCCCGTCATCCTCCAACTCGTCGAGATCCCACCGGCGATGGACGCCCTCCAGGGGGTCGCGATGGAGCTCGAGGACGGCGCCTTCCCGCTCCTGCAGGGGATGGAGCTGGCCGACAACCCGGACGACGGGTTCGAGGGCGCGAACCTCGTGCTGCTGGTCGGCGCCAAGCCGCGCGGCCCGGGGCAGGAGCGGGCCGACCTGCTCAAGGACAACGGGAAGATCTTCACCGGTCAGGGGAAGGCGATCGCCAACCAGGCCGCGGACGACGTGCGCGTCGCCGTGGTGGGCAACCCGGCGAACACCAACGCGCTGATCGCGATGTCCAACGCCGAAGGGGTCCCGGCCGAGCGGTTCACCGCGATGGTGCGCCTGGACCAGAACCGGGCGATGAGCCAGCTCGCCAACAAGGCCGGTGTGCAGGTCTCGGCGGTCGAGAACCTCGCGGTGTGGGGCAACCACTCACCCACCATGTTCCCCGACTTCGAGCACGCCACGATCGACGGCGACCCCGTCACCGAAGTACTGGACCGTGACTGGCTCGAGGGCGAGTTCCTCACCACGGTGCAGCAGCGTGGTGCCGCCATCATCGAAGCCCGAGGCGCGTCGTCGGCTGCTTCGGCGGCGAACGCGCTGATCGACCACATGCGCGACTGGTGCGGGGGCGAGCCCACCCCGGAGGGTCGCTGGGTGTCGATGGCGGTCCCTTCCGACGGCTCGTACGGCATCGCGGAAGGTGTGATCTCGGGGTT
Source organism: Nitriliruptorales bacterium (assembly GCA_033722375.1). Lineage (GTDB taxonomy): Bacteria > Actinomycetota > Nitriliruptoria > Nitriliruptorales > Nitriliruptoraceae > JAWVZB01. The sequence continues at coordinate 3,112 of JAWVZB010000093.1, forward strand.
CCCGGTCACCACGGACGGGCAGGGCAACTACGAGATCGTGCAAGGGATCGAGCTGTCCGACTACGCGCGCTCGAAGATCGACGCCTCGGTCGACGAGCTCCGCGAGGAGCGGAGCGCGGTGGAGGACATGCTCTGACGCAGCCTGTGCTCTTCCGCGAGACCCAGGCGTTCCGCCAGTGGTGGGCGGTGGCCGCCATCGGCATCAGCGCGCTCATCGGCTGGTGGGCGTTCCTGTCCCAGATCGTGCTGTCCCGGCCGTTCGGTGACGATCCAGCCTCGGACGTGACCATCTGGGTCGTGTTCCTGCTCCAGGGTCTCCTCGTGCCGGCGGTGTGGTGGTGGCTCCGGCTCGAGACGGTGGTGACCACCGACGCGCTTTCCGTGCGGTTCCGGCCGTTCCCGGCCCGGGTGGTCGACACCGGCGACATCGTGGACGCGGACACGATGGGGTACCGCGCGATCCGTGACTACGGCGGCTACGGCTACCGCCGGATCCTCTCGGGCGACACGGCGTTCATCGTGTCGGGTGACCGGGCGGTGAAGATCGACACGGGCGACGACCGCGACCTCGTCGTCGGCTCGCAACGGCCGGTCGAGCTCCTCGCGGCCATCGAGCAGGCCCGCGGCACCGCCTGACACAGCACTACCCTCCAGCGACCCACGACCAGGAGCTCGAGCGTGACGCGCGTGTTCTCCGGCATCAAGCCGTCCGGCGAGGTGCAGCTCGGCAACTACCTCGGTGCCCTCCGCAACTGGGTGGACATGCAGGAGCGGGCCGACACCGTCTACTGCGTCGTGGATCTCCACGCCATCACCGTGCCCCACGATCCCGAGGAGCTGCGGCGTCGCACCCGCGAGCTGGCGACGGGCCTGCTTGCGGTCGGGATCGATCCGGAGCGGTCGATCCTGTTCGTCCAGAGCCACGTCCACGAGCACGCCGAATGCACGTGGCTGTTCAACTGCGTGGCCGGCATGGGAGAGCTCGGTCGCATGCCGCAGTACAAGGAGGCGGCCGACGAGGCTGCCGCCCGGGAGGAGTCTGTCAGTGTCGGGCTCTTCGACTACCCGGTGCTCCAGGCCGCCGACATCCTGCTCTACGACACCGACGAGGTCCCCGTCGGTGAGGACCAGGTGCATCACATCGAGCTGGCCCGCGACATCGGCCAACGCTTCAACCACCGCTTCGGAGAGGTGTTCAAGCTGCCGGAAGCGGTGGTGCCCGACATCGGGGCGCGGGTGATGGACCTCCAGCATCCCACCAAGAAGATGTCGAAGTCGTCAGAGTCACCGAAGGGCACGGTCGAGATCTTCGAGAACCCCGACGCGATCGCCAAGAAGATCCGCTCCGCGGTCACCGACAGCGGCACCGAGGTGAGATACGACCGCGCCGAGAAGGCCGGCATCAGCAACCTGCTCGACCTCCTGTCCGCCGTGACGGGGCGTCCGGTCCCCGAGCTGGAGGACGAGTTCGCCGGGAAGGGGTACGGGGATTTCAAAGGCGCCGTCGCCGACGCGGTCCTCGACACGCTGCGACCGATCCAGCAGCGCTACCACGAGCTCGCCGCCGATCCGGCGGCCGTGGACGCCGTGCTCGAGCACGGTGCCGAACGTGCGCGGGCGTACGCGGCCCCGATCCTCGAGCGCGCCAAGGACGCGATCGGGTTCCTGCCCGCTCGCTGATGGCATCGGGATGGATGGGTCGCGTGTTCGATCGGGTCAGCGCGCGCCTGCCCCAACCGCTCCAGCCCGTTCTGGAGCGGCTCGTCGAGCGGGACATCCTCCTGGCGGGGAGCAGCCTCGCCTTCTACGGGCTCGTCTCGCTCCTGCCGCTGCTCCTCATCGCCTTCGCGACGGTCGATGCCGTCGCCGGAGGCGACACGCTGACCCGGTTCACCCGTCAGGCCGTGCAGTCGGGGTCCACCGCCGTGGGGAGCTTCGTAGGTGATCTCACCGACCAGTCGGGATCGCTGTCGTGGGTCACCGTGCTCGCCGCGCTCTGGCCGGCCACCGCCTACGGGGGCGGGCTGCGGCGGGCGCTGGTGCGCACCACCGAGGGCGAGGAGTCTGCCCCGGGGCTGTGGGGTCGCCTGATGGGCCTGGGGCTCGTCTTCGTGCTTCCCGCGATCGTCCTCGCCGGCATGCCGCTCACGTTCTTCCTGGTGGAGGTGACCTCCACCACGGCCGCCGGGTTCCTCCTCGGCTGGGGGCTGGCCCTGCTCGTCGGGGTCGTCGCCGGGACCGGAGTCGCCGCCGCGATCTACGGCGTGTTCGCCCCGCAGGACTTCGGCTTCATCGACACGATCCGCACCGCCGCACTGGTGGCGACGGTGACGACGCTCTTCAGCCTGGGCTTCGTGCTGTATCTCCGGGTGGGCAGCGTCGAGCAGCGCTTCGGCGGCGCCACCACGGGAGCGGTCGTCCTGATGGGTGTCTGGCTGTTCGTCGCGAACGTGCTGCTGCTCGCCGGGCACCAGGCGCTGATCGAGTCCGAGTAGGAGTGTCGTCAGCTCAGATGTAGCCCCGGAGCGTCGCGGCCTCGACGACCCGGTCGACCGCCAGTGCAAAGGCCGCCTCGCGCATCGTGAGTCCGCCGTTGGCCTCGCGGAAGTCCCGGCATTGCCGGTAGGACGTGGCGAGCTTCTTCTCGAGTCGACGGTTGACCTCGTCGAGCTCCCACTGGAGCTCCTGGTTGTTCTGCACCCACTCGAAGTACGACACCGTCACGCCACCGGCGTTGGCGAGGATGTCGGGGACCACGAACACGCCGTTGTCGTGCAGCATCTCGTCGGCGAGCGGGGTGACCGGGTGGTTGGCGGCCTCGATGACGACGCTGGCTTTGATCTGGTCGGCGTTCTCGTCGGTGATCACCTCGCCGAGCGCCGCCGGCATGAGCACGTCGCAGTCGAGCTCGAGCAGCTCCTCGTTGGTGATGGTCTCGGTGCCGTCCAGGTCGACCACGGAGCCGGTCTCCTCGACGTGTGCCAGAAGCTCGCCGATGTCGAGGCCGGTGGGATCGTGGATGGCCCCCTTGATGTCGCTGACCGCCACCACCTTGTAGCCCTGCTCGTCGGCGATGCGAGCCGCCCAGGATCCGACGTTGCCGAACCCCTGGATCGCCATCGTCTTGCCGTCCGGAGGCCCCAGATCGAGGTCCTTGAGCGCCTCGTTGGTCACGATGACACAGCCCCGCCCTGTCGCCTCCTCCCGGCCCTTGCTGCCACCGAGCGCGATCGGCTTCCCCGTCACGATCTGGGTCGTGTGCCCGTGCTGGCTCCCGTACTGATCCATGAACCAGCTCATGACTTGCGCGTTCGTGTTCATGTCGGGCGCGGGGATATCACGCGTCGGGCCGATGATGTGGCTGATCTGGCCGAAGTAGCGGCGCGACATCCGTTCGAGCTCGACCATCGACATCCCCGTCGGATCGACCTGGATCCCGCCTTTCGCCCCGCCGAACGGGATGTCGACCAAGGCGGTCTTCCAGGTCATCAGCGACGCGAGCGCCCGCACCTCGTCGAGGTTGGCCGCGGGGTGGTAGCGGATCCCCCCCTTGTAGGGGCCCCGGGCGCCGTTGTGCTGGACGCGGTAGCCGATGTACACGTCGAGGTCACCGCTGTCGCGACGGACCGGAACCTGCACTCGGAGCTCGCGGTAGGTGCCCGACAGGACCGCTACCGCGGCGTCCGAGAGCTCATCGATGTCGGCCGCCTTGTGGAAGAAGTAGTTCACCGACTCGAACGGCGTCATATCCGGACGGATCTCCAAGGCTGCCTCCTTCGCTCCCCGAACGATGTAAGCAGCCGGACAGATGTCCGTCGAGGCCTCGCCCCTGGTCAGGCGGCGAGGCTCGGCATGCTGACCCGGACGGCGTGCTCGATGTCGACGAGGTCCATGAGGAGCCGACGACAGGTGAGACCGTCACTGAGCGGGAGAACTGCGCTGCTGCCGTCGAGCTGAGAGGCGACGACCCGAACGGCGAGGTCCACCTGTTCGCGGCGGCCGGGACGCCAGGCGTCGTGGCGTCGACGGAGCATCCGCAGGCGGAGCTCGCGGAGGTGGACGGAAGGATCTGGTCCCCCGACCTGGTGGCTCGTGCGCAGGGCCCAAGCCGCAGCGTCGATGGCGCGGGAGAGTCTGGTGGCGATCTGGGAGTCGGGCATCGGAGGTTTCCTCGGTCGGTGCCCCGTGGGGCTCATCACCCGGTCAGACGCATGGACCGCTGGTCCGGTTGCACCCGGAGCCGCCGAGATCCGCCCGCTAGTCTCGGCGGTCGAGCCCCCACCGGGCCCCGGCGCCCGGGACGCCCACGAGGAGTGGACGATGGCCAGCGACGTCAGCACCCAGGAGCCCGACGGACCGACCGATCCGGCTCCGCTCGAGCAGGTGGAGAAAGCCGGCCAGAAGCCGACCACCACGCGATCGAAGCCGTGGTTGCTGGAGCTCTACGGCACCGCCGTCGGCAAGAAGTACGTCATGGCGGTCACGGGCATCATCGGCATGGGCTACGTGTTCGCCCACATGATCGGGAACCTCAAGGTCTACCTCGGTCCCGAGTCGATCAACCACTACGGCGAGTGGCTCCGCGAGTCGCTCGGCTACCCGATCCTCCCCCACACCATGACGCTGTGGCTCATGCGGATCGTGCTCATCGCCGCGCTGGTCCTGCACGTGCTCGCTGCCTACCAGCTCACGACCACGAACTGGCGCGCCCGTTCGACCCGCTACCAGAGCCAGCGCGACTACATCGCCGCAGACTTCGCCGCGCGGACCATGCGGTGGACCGGCGTGATCGTCCTGCTCTTCATCGGCTACCACCTCGCCGACTTCACCTGGGGCTGGGAGGTGGTCAACCCCGACTTCGAGCGGGGCGACGTCTACAACAACATGGTCGCGAGCTTCTCGAACCCGTGGGTCGCCGCCTGGTACGTCGCGGCGAACCTCGCCCTTGGGGTGCACCTCTACCACGGCTCCTGGAGCCTGTTCCAGAGCCTCGGTGTGAACTCGCCCCGCTTCAACCCGTGGCGGCGCTGGTTCGCGGTCGGGTTCACACTCGTCGTGATCGTCCCCAACATCAGCTTCCCGGTGTCGGTCCTGACCGGGATCATCGGTTGAGCGCCCCGCCACAGCAGTAGGAGAGCGACGTGGAAACGACCCCGAGCACCAGCGAGTCCGGCACCAGTTCGGACGTGCCCGGCCCCGGCGCGTCGGACGTCAACGTCTCCGACACGAACACCCCGCCGCGGACGACCTCCGACGCGCTCGACCCCAAGGTCCCGGAGGCCCCGATCGAGACGATGTGGGAAGACCACAAGTTCGACATGGAGCTGGTCAACCCCAACAACAAGCGCAAGTTCAAGATCATCGTGGTCGGGACCGGTCTGGCCGGTGCCTCGGCCGCCGCCACCCTCGGCGAGCTCGGCTACGAGGTCGAGGTCTTCACGTTCCACGACTCGCCACGCCGGGCCCACTCGATCGCCGCGCAGGGCGGCATCAACGCCGCCAAGAACTACAAGGGCGACGGCGACAGCGTCTTCCGGCTCTTCTACGACACGATCAAGGGCGGCGACTACCGCTCGCGCGAGGCCAACGTCTACCGCCTCGCGCAGGTGTCGAACAACATCATCGATCAGGCCACCGCTCAGGGCGTCCCGTTCGCCCGTGAGTACGGCGGGCTCCTCGACAACCGCTCGTTCGGCGGGGCCCAGGTGTCGCGGACCTTCTACGCGCGGGGGCAGACCGGCCAGCAGTTGCTGCTCGGTGCCTACCAGGCGCTGATGCGCCAGGCCGCCACGGGCAAGGTCAAGATCCACACCCGGATGGAGATGCTCGACGTCGTCCTGGTCGACGGCCGTGCCCGCGGGATCGTGGTCCGTGATCTCGTGACCGGCGAGATCAGCTCGCACGCCGGGAACGCGGTGGTCCTGGCCACCGGTGGCTACTCCAACGTCTTCTTCCTGTCGACCAACGCGATGCTGTGCAACGTCACCGCGGCGTGGCGGGCCCACCAGAAGGGCGCCTTCTTCGCCAACCCCTGCTACACGCAGATCCACCCCACGGCGATCCCGGCGTCCGAGGAGTTCCAGTCCAAGCTGACCCTGATGTCGGAATCGCTGCGGAACGACGGGCGGATCTGGGTGCCCGAGGACGCCGGCGACGACCGGCCGCCGAGCGACATCCCCGAGGACGACCGCGACTACTACCTCGAGCGCAAGTACCCGTCGTTCGGCAACCTCGTGCCGCGCGACGTCGCCTCCCGCAACGCCAAGGCGGTGGTCGATGCCGGCAAGGGGGTCGGGCCGCTCGAGAACGGGGTCTACCTCGACTTCTCCGACGCGATCCGCCGGCAAGGGCGTGACGTCATCGAGGACCGCTACGGGAACCTCTTCGAGATGTACGAACGCATCACCGGCGAGGACCCCTACCACACCCCGATGCGCATCTACCCCGCCCCGCACTACACCATGGGCGGTCTGTGGGTGGACTACCACCTCATGACCACGGTCCCGGGGCTCTACGCCATCGGCGAGGCCAACTTCTCCGACCACGGGGCGAACCGGCTCGGGGCGTCGGCCCTGATGCAGGGCCTGTCCGACGGCTACTTCGTGCTGCCCTACACGATCGGGGACTTCCTGGCCGACAAGCTCGGGGAGCGCGAAGTCGAGTCCAGCCACCCCGCGTTCAAAGACGCCGAGGACGACGTCCGCGAGCAGGTCGACCGCTTCCTGTCGATCAAGGGGACCAGGTCGGTGGACTGGTTCCACCGCGAGCTCGGCAAGATCGTCTGGGACTACTGCGGGATGTCCCGCTCGAAGCAGGGCCTCGAGAAGGCCTTGAGCGAGATCCCGGCGTTGCGCGAGGAGTTCTGGAAGGACGTCCGCGTCCCCGGCTCCGGCGACACCCTGAACAGCTCGCTCGAGAAGGCGGGGCGCGTCGCGGACTTCTTCGAGCTCGCGGAGCTCATGTGCATCGACGCTCTGAACCGCGAGGAATCGGCCGGGGCGCACTTCCGCGAGGAGTACCAGACCGAGGAAGGCGAGGCGCAGCGCAACGACGACGACTTCAACTACGTCGCGGCGTGGGAGCGCACCACCGACGACATCGGCGACCCCACCGGCTGGGACCTCCACCGCGAGTGGCTCACCTTCGACTACGTCAAGCTCACCCAGAGGAGCTACAAGTGAAGCTCACGCTCGAGATCTGGCGCCAAGCCGGCCCCGAGGCCGAGGGCGGCTTCGAGACCTACGAGGTCGACGACGTCTCGCCCGACCAGTCGTTCCTCGAGATGCTCGATCAGCTCAACGAGCAGTTGATCAACGACGGCGAGGAGCCGATCGAGTTCGCCCACGACTGCCGCGAAGGGATCTGCGGCACGTGCGGAGTCATGATCGACGGCGTCGCCCACGGCCCGCAGCGCGGTACCGCGACGTGCCAGCTCCACATGCGTCACTACTCGGACGGCGACACGATCGTGATCGAGCCGTTCCGCGCCACCGGGTTCCCGATCATCAAGGATCTCGTCGTCGACCGGGCCGCCTTCGACCGCATCATCGAGTCGGGTGGCTACATCTCGGTCGACACCGGCCAGGCGCCGGACGCGAACCTCACGCCCATCCCGAAGGATCTCGCCGACCGCGCCATGGACGCCGCAGCCTGCATCGGCTGCGGGGCGTGCGTGGCAGCCTGCCCGAACGGGGCGGCGCAGCTGTTCACCGCGGCGAAGGTCAGCCACCTCAACCTCCTCCCGCAGGGTCAGGCCGAGCGCAACGCCCGCGCCGAGGGCATGGTCGAGACCATGGAGGAGTTCTTCGGGTCCTGCACCAACATGGGGGAGTGCGAGGCGGTGTGCCCCAAGGAGATCTCGCTCGACTTCATCGCGATGATGAACCGCGACTACCTGCGAGCCAAGTTCGCGAGCCGCCGCTCCGGCTGATCTCCGGCGGGGCGGACGTCGCGTTCGGACCGGTTGACCGGACCGGCTGCGACGAGCTGCTGGCACGCAGCGAGGGCTAGCCTCGGGTGCACGCTTCCTCTCCTGGAGTGACGATGTCCGGTGACGACCCCCGTGCGGTGAGCGGCTTCGAGATCGAGCGGCTCTACACCTCCGAGCACCTCGACGGGTGGGATCCTGCCGAACAACTCGGTGAGCCGGGGGACTACCCCTACACCCGGGGCGTCTACGACACGATGTACCGCGGGCGGTTGTGGACCATGCGGCAGTACGCGGGCATGGCATCCGCCGAGGAGTCCAACGAGCGCTACAAGTACCTCCTCGACCAGGGCCAGACCGGCCTGTCGGTGGCGTTCGACCTGCCCACCCAGATGGGCTACGACTCCGACGCCGCGATCGCCGAGGGCGAGGTCGGCAAGGTCGGGGTCGCGATCGACACCGTCGAGGACATGGCGGTGCTGTTCGACGGGATCCCGCTCGACCAGGTGTCGACCTCGATGACCATCAACGCGCCAGCGGCCCTGCTGTTGCTCATGTACGAGCTGGTCGGCGAGGAGCAGGGCGTCGACCCGAAGAAGCTGCGGGGGACGATCCAGAACGATGTGCTGAAGGAGTACATCGCCCGCGGCACCTACATCTACCCGCCCGGCCCGAGCCTGCGGATCATCTCCGACACGTTCGCCTACTGCGCCGACAGACTCCCGAACTTCAACACGATCTCGATCTCCGGCTACCACATGGGCGAGGCAGGGGCGACGCCGGTGCAGGAGGTCGCCTTCACCCTCGCCAACGGCATCTCCTACGTCGAAGCCGCGCTCGACGCGGGACTCGACGTGGACACGTTCGCGCCCCGCCTGTCCTTCTTCTTCGTGGCCCGGTCGACGCTGTGTGAAGAGGTCGCCAAGTTCCGTGCCGCCCGCCGCATGTGGGCCCGGATCATGAGGGAGCGGTTCGGGGCGCAGCAGGAGAAGTCGATGATGCTGCGGTTCCACACCCAGACCGCCGGAGTGCAGCTCACGGCCCAGCAGCCCGAGGTCAACATGATCCGGGTCGCGATCCAGGCGCTCGCGGCCACCCTCGGG
>JAWVZB010000094.1:0-12022 GCA_033722375.1 Nitriliruptorales bacterium
CACGTTCCTCCCAGTGATGCCGGTCAGCGCACGGTGGGACCGCTCCCCTCGAGGTGGCGTCTGAGCCGGCGGTAGTCGGCCCGCACCGACCGCTCGACCATCTTTCGCAGGACTGGCGCTGCGAGCTTGAAGACCCCGGAGGGGTCGCCCGTCACGTACGCGCGAGCGACGCAGCTGTCGTCGCCGCGCGGTTCGACCGAACGTGTCACCTCGATCGGGAAGGTGGACTCGATCGTGCGGATGGTGATCGACCGCCCCGGCTCGAGGTCGATGACCTCGAAGGTGGAGGTGATCGGCTTGCCCATCATGCGGGCTTCCTGCTCGTAGACCGAGCCTTCCCGGATGGGAGGCTCGGTGACCCACTCGCAGCGTTCCATCCCGCCCTGCCATGAGGGGTTGTTCTCGGCGTCCGCGAGGACGGCGAAGACCTCGTCGGCGGGGCGGTCGATGGCGACCTCGGACCTGACCTCGATCACCGCCCTGCCTCCTCGCGATCCGCGTTCCGGGCTGCCGACGCTACGGCCGGGCGAGGGGAGAGCGCAACGCCGCCTTGCGCGCCCTCCGCGCTCCGTACATGCGTTTGGAACCGGGACGAGATCGGGGACGTCCCATGTGTCACTGCGGCGGACCCTCCGCCGAAACGAAGGAGATGATCCGCCGTGAAGAACGCCATCCGCACCATCGTGCTCGCTGCGAGCGCCGCCGCACTCGCGGCCTGCGGGACCGCCGTCACCGAACCGGTCGCGCAGCCGGTCCCCACCGCCACCCCCGTGACGCAGCCCGCTGAGGACGAGCCCGAACCCGCACCGACCCCGACGCCCGACCCTGCCCCGACCGCCGAGGAGCTGCTGGGCTTCTTGGGTCCTGTCGGTGATTCAGAGGGTGAGGTCGTTGTCGCCTTCGACCCGGCCGAGGTCCTGACCGGCGACGAAGCGGTCGCCTACGCCAGGGAACAGGGCTGGATCGGTCCCGACGAGACCCAGGTCCCCAACGACTCGGTGATCCGCAACACCGAGGAGACGTGGCAGGAACTGCGTCTGGCCGAAGGCGCCACGATCACCGTCTATCGCAACCCCGCCGATCCGGCGACCGAGGCCGAGGTCAGCGTCGCTGAGTTCGTCTCGTGGCGTACCGACGTCGGCGGCCAGCCGCTCGTGTTCACTGCCAGCGTTGCCGGTGGCGAGATCACCGTGCTGACCATGCAGTACCGGCCCTGATGCACCGTCCGCCCCCTGCCCGCCGCGTGGTAGCCAGGGGGCTGCACCTCCCACGGGTGTTCCGCAGCGGCCTTCGACGCCTCGATCATCGGGGGTAGTGGGGAGAGACCCGCACTCCCGTCGCGACCATGACGACGCCGGCCCGGCTGGGCCGGCGTTCGTTCTAGGTGGGGTCGCCCCGTCAGCTGAACGCACCGCGGTGAAAGTCCGGGCCGGAGAGAGAAGAAGAGAGAGAGAGAGCGGGTGAGGGGAATCGAACCCCCGTCACCAGCTTGGGAAGCTGGGGCTCTACCATTGAGCTACACCCGCGAAGGCGGGCGCAGAGTACCGAGTCCGCTCCCGCGGCCTCCACCTGCCCCGCCCCGCAGCGGCTTCCCCCCGGGCCCGAGGGCGGCTACACCCGCCGGCCCGCCGACGCGCCCCGCGAACTGCGCGCGGGGCTCCGACGTCCGTGACGACCAGGAACCGCCGCCGTGATCCTCTCCGACCGCACGATCCGGACCGCACTCGACGAGGGCCGCATCAGCGTCGAACCCTTGGCCGACGACGCGATCCAACCCTCGAGCATCGACGTGCGGATCGACGGGCTGTTCCGGGTCTTCGCGAACCACCGGTACAGCTACATCGACGTCAAGCTCGAGCAGGCCGAGCTCACCGAACTGGTCGAGGTCGACGGCGACGAGCCCTTCATCCTCCACCCCGGTGAGTTCGTGCTGGGGTCGACCTTCGAGACGGTCGCGCTGGGCGACGACGTCGCGGCGCGCCTGGAAGGCAAGAGCTCGCTCGGGCGCCTGGGCCTGGTGACCCACAGCACCGCCGGGTTCATCGACCCGGGGTTCGAAGGTCACGTCACCCTCGAACTGTCGAACCTCGCGACGCTGCCGATCACGCTCTACAAGGGCATGAAGATCGGCCAGATCGCCTTCTTCCAGCTCGACCAGCCGGCAGAGCATCCTTACGGCTCGTCCGCGACCGGCTCGAAGTACCAGGGGCAGCGGGGGCCGACGCCGAGCCGATACCACCTCAACTTCGAGGACTGAGGAGCTTCGGAGACCGGGCGGGGCGACCGGGCTGAGCGCCCCCCGGGGGTGGGTCGTCCGTTCCGGCCTGGTTGTCCGGATCCTCCCGGTCCTTCGAGTCTCCTGCCCCCGTTCGGACACTGGCTCCCGACCGTCCGGCCGTCGCCCGTGCGCAGGGCCCCCCGTGCTGGCAACGCGCCCTCTGCGTCGTACCGTGGAGGTGTGGTCCCCTTCGGGACATCTTGGAGCGTCCGAACACGACGCAGAGCGGCAGGAGCGGCCGGATGGAGCAGCAACTCGATTACCAGCAGGCGCTCGGCGAGCGCCTCCGAGCCGTGCGCATGCAGCAGGGCCTGACTCTCCAGGAGGTCGAGGAGAAGAGCGACGGCGAGTGGAAGGCAGTGGTCGTCGGCTCGTACGAGCGGGGCGACCGCGCGGTCTCGGCCGCGAAGCTGGCGCGCTTGGCGCAGTTCTACGGCATCCCGATCAGCGAGCTGCTGCCGCCCGTCAGCGACGTACCCGTCGATCTCGGCACCAGCGCGGACGCCACGCCGGTCGTGATCGACCTCGCCCGGCTCGAGAACACCGATGCGCCGGGGCTGGCGCCAGTCGCGAGGTTCGCCGAAGCGATCAAGCGCCGTCGGGGCGACTACAACGGTCGGGTCATCACCCTCCGGGTCGACGACCTCGACACCGTCGCCATCGCGATGGGTGTCAAGCGTGACGTCCTCCGTCAGCACCTCGAACGGCGAGGGATCCTGCGGCAGACCGCCAACGCCTGACCGACCGCACGCCCCTCGCGTCAGCAGCAGAGCGCTCGGACCCTCGTCAGGCTTCTGCTCGATCTGACTTCTGCACCGGCGGCCTCTGCTCGTCCGGCCCGGAGCCAACGAGTCGAGTTAGCCGCCCGGGTCCATCGGCGCTAGCTCCGCCGATCCTCGATCGTCATGGCGTAGCGCTCGTGATCGCGCCACTCGCCCTTGATGTGGATCAGTCGCGGCGCGAACCCCTCGTGGCGGAAGCCGACGGACTCGACCAGCTTGATCGAGGCGGTGTTGTCGGGCTGGATGTTGGCCTCGACGCGGTGGAGTCCCAGTTCGTCGAAGGCGTAGTCGACGACCGCCTCCATCGCGAGCCGCATGAGGCCCTTGCCGGCCCTCGCCGCGTTGGCGTAGTACCCGAGGTGGGCGTTCTGGAAGTTGCGACGGACGATGTGGTTGAGGTTGATGACCCCGACGAGCTCGTCCCCGGCGAACGCCAACAGCGCCACGGTGTCTTCTCCCTCGGCTCGTCGGAGGTAGGCGTCGAAGCCGCCGCCGGTGGTCGGGGCGGTCACCCAGGGATCGTGCAGCTCCTGACTGTTCTTGGTGGCGGCGAGGAGCACCTCACGGTGGCTCTCAGACAGCTCCTCGAGCCGGATCGAGCGCTCCTCGGATCCGGACATGCAGACTCCGTGACGTCGGACGGTCCCGGGATCGTAGGGCTCGGATCGCGATCACCGCCCCGGCCAAGAGGAGTGTCCCTCAGCCCGGGGCCTGTCGCGTTCGGACCGGTATCCCGGACCGAGTGCGACGTTCGCGACGGCTACGCCGGGGCGGTGTCGTCCTCGATCGGCTGCTCGCCGGTCTCGTCGGCCACCTTCGGTCCGGACCCCGCCGCGGCCTCGCCGCCGCCGACCCCGGCGCCCACCTTCACACCCTGGGCGGCCATCGGCAACGTCTTGCCACGCTCGAGCACCTCGGAGATGTCGAGCACCTCGACCTGACCGTCGGTGAGGCGGCCCTCCTGCACCTTCTGGGCGATCCCGTCGGTCAGCATCGTGGTGCAGAACGGGCAGGCGGTGGTGATCAGCTCGGGGTCGGTCTCGAGGGCTTCGTCGATGCGCTCGATGTTGACGCGCTTGCCGATGTCCTCCTCCATCCACATGCGCGCCCCGCCCGCCCCGCAGCAGAACCCGTTGGAACGGCAGCGGGTCATCTCGGTCGGCTTCAGCCCGGGCACGGCGTCGACCACCTTGCGGGGCGTGGAGTAGACCTCGTTGTGGCGGCCGAGGTAGCAGGGGTCGTGGTAGGTGACGCGCTTGTCGATCTGGGTGGTCGCGACGATCTGGCCGTCGTCGATGAGCTGGCTCAGCACCTCGGAGTGGTGCAGGACGGTGAAGTACCCGTCGAAGTCTGGGTACTCGTTCTTGAGCGTGTTGAAGCAGTGCGGGCACCACGCGATGATCTTCTTGGTGCCGTCGCCCATCGACCGGGCGGTGAAGTCCGCGCCATCGGGTACGTCTTCGTCGTGGCCGCCCTTGCGGCCCATCCCGATCGAGTTGAGGGTCTCGACGTTCTGCTCGGCGAGCATCTGGAACAGGTACTCCATGCCGAGCCGCCGGGCGGGGTCGCCGGTGCAGGTCTCGTTGGAGCCGAGGATGGCGAAGCCGACACCGGCGTCGTGGAGGAGCTGCGCGATGGCGCGGGAGATCTTCTTGGAGCGGTCGTCGACGGCCCCGGCGCAGCCGGTCCAGAACAGGTACTCGATGTCGTCGGGCAGCTCGGTGCCCGGGGTGGCGCGGGGGATGTCGAAGTCGAGCGCGTCGGTCCAGTCCTCGCGCCCCGACGCCCCCACCCCCCACGGATCGCCGGAGTTCTCGACGTTGCGGAGCATCACGCCGGCTTCCTGCGGGAAGCTCGACTCCATCATGGCCTTGTAGCGGCGTATCTCGACGATCATGTCGACGTGCTCGATGTCGACCGGGCACTCCTCGACGCACGCCCCGCACGTGGTGCACGACCACAGCACGTCGAAGTCGATGACGGCGTTGTCCTGGCCCGGCTCGTTGCCGACGAGCTGCATGTTCAGCACGTCGGCGGCTTCGTCCTCGTCCTCCTTGCCGAGCAGGTACGGGCCCTTCGCGTAGGCGTGGTCCCGGAGGTCCATGACCAGCATCTTCGGGTTGAGGGGCTTACCGGTGTTCCACGCCGGGCACTGCGACTGGCAGCGTCCGCATTCGGTGCAGGTGTAGAAGTCGAGGAACTGCTTCACGCCGAAGTGCTCGATCTGGCCCACCCCGAGGATCGTCTCCTCGTCCATGGCCTCCATGTCGATCTTCTCGGTCGGCAGCGCCCCGAGCGCCTTGGGTTGCCGCGCGAGCAGCTCCTGGAAGGGGATCGTGACGATGTGGAGGTGCTTCGAGTGCAGCGTGAACACGAGGAACCCGCCGACGATGGCGAGGTGGACCACCAGCATCACCGCGGAGGTCATCTCGAGCTGGAAGTGGGTCATCCCCGCGAAGGCCTCGCCGAACCGCTGGCTCAGGAAGGCGGCGTCGGTCGGGGCGTGGTCGAGCGCGAAGCGGGTGCCGTGGGCGACCAGCAGGGTCCAGGCGACGAGGAACTCGCCGGCGAGCACCCACCAGCCGTGGTTGAGGTTCGATCCGGCGAACCGGGAGCTGCGACCCTGCTTCCTCGGGTCCTGCGCCAGCCGCATCGCGGCGAAGATCGCGATCGCGACCAGCGCCAGAACGATGAACAGGTCCTGGGTGAACCCGAGCACGTCGTAGCCGTCCACCCCGGTCTCGGACCAGTCGAGGAACGGGATCTGCCACTCGGGGTTGATGAGCTCGAGCGCCGCCTCGATCAGCGTGGTCTGCACCACCAGGAACGACCAGAACACGAACGCGTGCGCCACCCCCGGCAGCGACCAGCGCAAGAGCTTCTCCTGGCCGAGCACCTTGGTGAACAGGTACTTGATCTTGCCGACGATGGCTTCGCGGGAGGTGCGGTCCGGCTGCGGACGGCCCTTCCTCGCGAGCTGGTAGAGGAACAGGATGCGCTTGGCGGACCACGCCCCGAACACGCCGATGACGGCGACGCCACCGACGATCCGGATGAGGTTGAGGATGGTCTCGTCGCTCACGCGATCCTCCGGGGCCGGACGGCAGGGGATGAGAGGCGTCGGCGCGGCAGTCTAGGCCAGGCGACGGGGCGCCCTCGCGCGGCGGCGGCGAACTGCGCGCTCGGACCGGCTATCCGGACCGGCTGCGCCGTTCCTGGGAGTGGGTGTGCTCGGCGGCGGTGGTGATGCCGCGGGCCATGCGGTCGAACACCGCCCCGTGGACCATCCCGACCGCATGCCAGTAGAGCCGCCCCGCGAGCCCCCGCGGCCGGAACCGGGAGGTGAGCCGCAGTCGGCTGCCTTCGCCGTCGGCCGTCACCTCGAGGTCGAGCCACGCGTCGCCGGGGAGCTTGGCCTCGGCGCGCAGCCGCAGGTGGCGGGGTGGGTCGAGCTGCTCGACGCGCCAGAAGTCGATGGGGTCGCCGATCCGCAGCTCGGTGGGGTGGCGGCGGCCGCGCCGCATCCCGATCCCCCCGATGAGCACATCCACTGCACCCCGGAGCTGCCACAGCTCGTCGGCGGCGTGGTAGCCGGTCTCGCCACCGATGCCCGACGCCGTGTCCCACAGCACCTCAGGCGGGGCGGACGAGCGTGCCTCGTGCGTGGAGGTGAGCAGCGTCCCGCCCGACCATGCCGGATCTTCAGGACGTGGGTCTTCCGGACGCGGATCCTCCGGACGTGGATCTTCGGGGCGCGCCGCGCGAGGGCCCGAGGTGGCCGCATCGGACCAGGTCGTCGGCACCTCGAGGTCCTTGACTCGCCGCAGGGCCAGGTGCACCGCCTCGCGGAACGGCAGCAGGTCACGGTCGACGACGTCGCCGATCGGGGCGTCGCCGACGGTGACCTCGTTGACGAGGCTGTCGATCAGCGGTCGTGCGAGCCCGGTCGGCAGCGGCGTGACGAGCCCGATCCACAGCGACGACAGCCGGGGGGTGAGCAGCGGCACCGGCACGATCCGGCGCCGCGGCAGGCCGGCGACGTCGGCGAACTCCTGCATGAGCTCGCGGTAGGTCAGGACATCCGGGCCACCGACCTCGAGGACGCGCCCCGCCATCTCCGGGTGGTGGGCGGCGGTGACGAGGTAGAAGAGCACGTCGCGGATCGCGACCGGTTGGCAGCGGGTCTCGACCCAGCGGGGCGTGACCATGACCGGGAGCACCTCGACGAGGTGGCGGAGCATCTCGAACGAGGCGCTGCCGGATCCGATGATCATCGCGGCGCGCAGCTCGGTCACCGGCACCGGGCCGTCCGCGAGGATCCGCCCGACCTCCTGGCGGGAGCGCAGGTGGTGGGACAGCTCCTCGTCGTCGCCGCCCCCGAGCCCGCCGAGGTAGACGATCCGGCTGACACCGGCCGCCGCGGCGGCATCGCGGAAGGTGGCGGCGAGCTCGCGGTCGCGCTCACGGAAGTCGCCGCCGCCGTCCATCGAGTGGATCAGGTAGTAGGCGACGCTCGCCCCGGCCGCGGCGGCCTCCACCGCGTCGCGGTCGCGGCCGTCGCCGACCACCACCTCGACGGAGTCGGCCCAGGCCCGCCCCGCCAGCTTCTCGGGGCTGCGAACCAGGCAGACGACCTCGTAGCCGGCGGCGAGCAGCTCGGGAACGAGCCGGCCGCCGATGTAGCCGGTGGCGCCGGTCACGAGGGCACGCTGGTCGGTCACGGACATCCCCTCCTCATCGGAGGTTCGCAGCAGTCCCGCCTTCGGACCGGTCGCTGCTCCTGGCGGCTACTTGTTGTGCTCGCCCCGCTCGGCGTAGCGCTTGCGGCGGAACACGTCGTGGCGGACCGAGGCGACCCGGTCGAGGATGAGCAGCCCGTCGAGGTGGTCGAGCTCGTGCTGGAACGCGCGGGCCTCGAAGCCGCCGGCCTCGACGACGCGGTGCTCGCCCTCGGGGGTGCGCCCCGACACGACGATCGAGGTGGCCCGGCGCACGTCGCAGGTGTAGTCGGGGACCGACAGGCACCCTTCCCGCTTGACCTCGCCCCCTTCGGCGAGCAGCAGCTCGGGGTCGAACAGCACCACGAGACCGTGGTGGTGCTCGGGCGGCTTCTTCATGACCGAGACGTCCAGCGCGAACGCCCGCAGCGGCACCCCGATCTGCGGGGCGGCGATGCCGACGCAGCCGGGCGAGTCGTACATCGTGTCGACGAGGTCCTCGGCGAGGCCGCGCTCGGTGTCGCCGATCTCGCCGACCGGCCCCGAGATCCCTTTGAGGACCCGGGCGGGATAGTGGACGACCGGCTTGATGGCCATGTCAGGACGTGGTGGCGTCGGGGGCCACGGAGGAGAAGGCGAGCGGCACCGGTCAGTAGGTCTCGGCGTCGATCTTGCGGAGCGTGTGGTCGACCTTGAGGCCGACGCACGCCTCCTCGATCGCCGCTTCGAGTGCGGCCTCGTCGCCGTCGTGGACGAGCTCGAGCACCATCGCGTAGACCGGTTCGTCGTCCGACGACAGCAGGCGGGTCTCGAGGTCGGTGATGTTGGCATCGAGGTCGGCCAGCGCGTCGGTCACGCCGGCGAGGATGCCGGGCTTGTCCGTGCCGTACACGGACAGGAGGTGGGTCGGGGCGGGGGATTCCTGGCCCTCGCCAGCCGGGGTCACGGCGATGGTCAGCCCGAGGTCGGAGGTGGCGTCCCGCAGCGCCTGCTCGAGATCCTGGGGGTCGTCAGGGGACTCGACCAGCAGGACCACCGCGAAGTGGCCACCGAGGATGGTCATCGCCGAGTCCTCGACGTTGCCGCCCCGCTCGAGCAGCACGTCCGCGACCGCGGCGACGATGCCCGGGCGGTCGGTCCCGATCGCGGTGACGGCGAGTTCGGTCATGGGGTCCTCCGGCTGATCCGTCCCGCGAGCCTAACGTGGGCCGGGGAACACCTTCGCGGTGAGACCGTCGTGACGTCCGCGTCAGGCCGACCGGAGCCACGCCGGCAGCCGGCGGTCGGGGCTCTCGCTCCAGATCCGCCGTTCGAGCTCGGATCGGTCCGCCGGTGCCACCTCGAGCCGTCCGCCCCGCTCGGTCACCTCGAGGGTCGTGCCCGGCTCGAGCTCGAGCGCTCGCCGCAGGGCGGCCGGGATGACGATGCGACCGTCGCCGGACAGGGTGACGTGGTGCGGTTCGGGCACGGGTTCCTCGTTCTCGGGAGGCGTCGTCGTTGGTCCTTCGACGTCGGGACGTCTGGTCCCTGCCTGTTGCCCCTGGACGCGGCACCATAGACGGAGAAGAAGAATCAGAGAGAAGAACAGAGAACAGAACAGAACAGAGAAGAACCGAGAACAGCGAACAGAGAAGGGCGAGGCGCGTACATCGCCAGACCACGCCCGCTCGCAGAGAATCAACTCGCCGACAAGCAACTCACCGACAAGCAACTCACCGACAAGCAACTCACCGACAAGAGAGTCCGACATGAAGATCGTCGTTGGCTTCGTCGACCGGCCCGAGTCCGAGGCCGCTCTCGACCGCGCTGTCGAGGAGGCAAAGCTCCGCGACGCCGAGCTGATCGTCATCCACTCCACCAAGGGCGGGGAGCGTGACGAGACCGAACACGCCATCGCCTACCGCGACATCCTCGACCGTGTCGAGGAGGAGCTCGAGAGCGCGGGTGTGACCTACGAGGTGCGCCAGTTCGTGCGCGGCAAGACGCCCGCCGAGGACCTGGTCGCGGTCGCCGACAACGAAGGTGCCGACCTGATCGTGATCGGCCTGCGCCGCCGGTCGCCGGTCGGCAAGCTCATCCTCGGGAGCCACGCCCAGGACGTGCTCCTGTCGACCGACGTCCCGGTCCTGTGTGTGCCGGCTGGGAGCGAGTTCGACGCGTAGCCCGCTGTCGTCACCACGACGACTCCTTGGGATGCGACCTCTTGGGATGCGACCCCTTCGGGTCTCGTCCCCGACGTGCCATACTGGGCCGATCCCGGGTGGTGAGGGGCGGCGTGGCCGAGGGCGTGGCGACCGGTACGGAGCGGGGGACGAGGGCGGGCGAGCACTGGTTCGTCCGTGACCTGCGCAAGCTCGCGGCTGCCGCCACGGCGGGGCTCGTGTCCGGGTTCGTCGTCGCTGGCATCGGCAGCCGGCTCGCGATGATGCTGCTGGCCGTGCTGAACCCCGAGGCGACCGGGGTCGTCAGCGACGACGGCTTCATGATCGGCAAGTTCGATCTCGTCGACACCCTCAATCTCGTGCTCTTCACGAGTATCCTCGGGGTTCTCGGCGGGGCCTTCTTCCTCGCGGTGAGGTCGCTGCGGTTCGGCCCACCCTGGTTCCGCACCGCCTCGGTCGTGGTCGGCCCGGCGGTGGTGGTCGGGGCGCTGCTCGTCCACCAGGGCGGTGTGGACTTCACCCTTCTGGAACCGGCGTGGCTGGCGATCGCGCTGTTCGTCGTGATCCCCGGCCTCTACGCGTGGGCGGTGATGGTCCTGGCCGACCGCTGGCTCGAGGACGACTCGTGGTTCCTCACGAGCGACCGCGGTTGGATCGCGGGGCTGGCGCCGGTGCTGCTGCTGGGCCCGGCGTTGGTGCTGGTCGCCGCGGGGTTCGTGGTCCGGCTGCTGCTGGAGAGCTTCGAACGGCTGCGGGTCGTCGCGCGGCGGATCGTTCCGCCGCTCGCGCGGGCGGCGTTCGTGGCTGTGTTCGTGATCGGGCTGGTCGACCTGGTCCGGGACACCGTCGCGCTGGTCTGACCCCACCAACCCCCAAGGACCGAGGTCGGACGGCGTCCGTAAGTCGCGTCGCCTGGGGATCAGCCGAGCTGCAGCGCCGTGATGAGGCTCCCCCCGAACAGCAGCGTGGTGCCGAACCAGCTCCAGACCAGCATGCGGGTCTGGCTGACGACCGCCTGGTTCAGCTCGCCGCGGAAGGCGGCCATGAGCTCGTGCCTGATCTCTCGTCAGGCTGCAAGCGAGCCATCATCGCGTTCGCCACCTCGACGCCGTGGGCCGCGGTCAGGTGTTCCCGCAGCTCGCGGGCACTCATCTCGGTGTGCATGATGCGTCCTCAGGGGCGTCTCAGCAAGGGGATCGACCGTCCGGAGCCCTCGTCGAGTGAGACAGATGACAGGTGGCGAGGTTGTGGATACCTCTCTCCTCTATGCCTTACTTCTCCCCTATGTCTTCCCCCGTGTCTGTCTCCCGCACCGCCCTCGCCGCGTTGGCGGTCGTGATCCTGTTCGCGGCCGGCTGCGGTGACGCTGGCGATCCGGCCGGGCCATCCACGCCCACGGCCTCTGTGTCACCGACGCCCTCACCACTGCCCTCCCCCGCCCGCACACCAGCCGCGTCACCGACGCCGCCACCGAGCCCGTCCCCCGCCGCCGTGGAGGTCCGCTACCGCATCGACCGGCGCACGTCGGATGCCGCCACCGACGGGTTCGCCGCGGTCGTCGCGGCGACGCTCGAGGATCCGCGCGGCTGGCAGCAGGCCGGCTACGACTTCGTCCGCGACGACGAGGACGCCCCGTACGTGATCGTGCTCGCGGAGGGCCCCGAGGTCGACGAGCTGTGCCTCCCCTACGACACCTACTCGACGTACTCGTGCCAGAACGGACCGGTGGTGGCGTTGAACGCCGACCGCTGGCGCGAGGCGACCCCGGAGTGGACCGGCGACCTCGCGGCCTACCGACAGATGCTCGTCAACCACGAGGTCGGCCACCTCATCCACCTGCACCATCCGGTCCCGCCGCAGTGCCCCGAACCTGGCGAGCCTGCGCCGGTGATGGCGCAGCAGTCGACCGAGCTCGACGGCTGTCTGCCGAACCCGTGGCCGCTGCCATGGGAGCTGGAGCTCGCCGCGCGGCACGCCGAGCCGCTCGCACCGCCCGCGTCCCACGACCCCGACGGGCACCGGCCGACACCGCCGTGAGCCGATGCTCCGGGGCTACTGGGTGCGCCGGCGGCGAGCGACGGC
>JAWVZB010000095.1:0-12001 GCA_033722375.1 Nitriliruptorales bacterium
GACCGCGGCGGCGAACACCGTGACCTGCTGGAGGACCGACTCGCGGCGGCGGCTCCACAGCACCAGCGCGTGGACGAGTGCCGCGACCCCACCGGCCGCGATCGTCAGCCGGCCGTAGCCGGGCCAGGTCGTGGATGCGGCGAGGGTCACGGCGGCCGCGACGAGCAGCGACGCGGTGGCCCACGTGATGCCGACGACGTACTCGAAGACGCCCCGCTCCGACCGGTCCGCCGCGATGCCTGCGGTGGTGAGGCCGGCAGCGGCGGCGCCGAGCACCATCGCCTTCTCGATCTGGCTGATCTCCTGCCACGTCGAGGACAGGAACCCGATCACGGCGACCGCCACGAGCGACGCCCCGATCGTGGCGACGATCTCGGGGATCCGTTCGCGCCAGGGCCGCGCGGGCGGCCTCGTGTCCTTCGGCTCGCCATGCGGCGGCGGGGGCGGCGGGGCAGCGGGGGCGGATGGGGTGTCGGTGGTCAGCGGTTGGTTGCTCACGGAGCATCTCCTGTTCGGATGCTCCCACCGTCCCCGAACGGAGTTCCCCGCGAATCAGGGATGACCCTGAGCTACTCGAAACCGCGCTCCATGGCCCAGCGGGCAGCCTCGTGGCGGTTCGAGAGCTGCAGCTTGTGGAGGATGTTGCGCACGTGGGTCTCAACGGTCTTCGGTGACACCACCAGCGCCTCGGCGATCTTGTTGTAGGTGTGCCCTCGCGCCAGCAGCCGCAAGACCTCGCGCTCCCGATCGGTCAACGCCTCCCACTCGGGGTCGTCGATCTCGGCCGCGTCGAGGTCGAGGTCCATCACGTGGCCGGCGAGCTCGGGGGAGAACACCGGGACCCCGTCGGCGGTCGAGCGGATCGCTGCCGCGATGTCCTCGACCGGGGCGGTCTTCAGGAGGTAGCCGGACGCCCCCGCCCCGACCGTCCGCAGCACGTCGTCGCGCTCGTCCGACGACGACACCGCCAGCGTGGGCGGGGCGTCGTCGCCGAGTTCGCGCAGCACCGCGTGCCCGCCACCACCCGGGAGCCGGACGTCGAGGATCAGCACGTCGGGCTGGGTCTCGCGGACGGCGGCGACGGCCCCGCCAACATCCTCGGCCTGACCGACGACCTCGATCCGGTGGTCCTTGATCGCCGTGACGAGCCCGGTCCGCACCACCTCGTGATCGTCGACGATCACGACCCGCAGCGGCGGGGCGAGCTTGGTGGCCCGGCCCATGTCAGCGGATCTTCTTGCCCGGGTTGGGGACGTAGCCCTTCGGCATCGGGATGTTGTCCTTGTTGAGCGCGGCGAGCTTGCGCTCGAGCTTGGGGACCTCGGTCTTCTTCAGCTCGCGGGGGAGCTTCTGGACGTGCCACTGGAGCTTGTTGAGCGCGACCTCCTTCTCCCCCGGTCCGACGATCACGGTGTGGACCGGGACGTCCTCGCCGGTGGCGCGCCCGTGGCGCTTCTTCTCCTGAGCGAGGAGCTGCTTGACCCGGGCGCTGCGGCCCTCACCGACGAGGATCACACCGGGGCGTCCCACCACGCGGTGGACGAGCTCCTGCTTCCGCGTCGCGGCCACGACGGGGGTGACGAACCACTGTCCCCGCATCGAGTTGAGCACCGCAGCGGCGGCACCCGGCTCGCCCTCGATGGCCGCGAGCTGGGCCTTCTGCGCCCGGCGGCCGAAGATGGAGACGGCCACGAACCCGGCGACGAGGAACCCGACGATGCCCCAGAGCAGCGGCGCGCCGAGGAAGAACCCCACGCCGAGGAACACGGCGATGGAGAGGACCGCGCCAGCCACCATGTAGGGGATCAGACGGTTGTCGACCTGACGGGTCTGTTGGAACATGGTCCACAGCTGCGTGAGGCGTTCCCTCATGCCGTCTCCTCAGTGGTAGCGGTTCTGGGCGGCTTCCAGACCCTCGTCGATCAGCAGGTCGATCGCATCGAGCGCTTCCTCGACGGTGACATCGACCTCCTCCTGCTCGGCGGGTGCGAAACGCCGCAGGACGTGGTCCTTCGTGGACACCCGCCCGGGGGGCCTGTCGACGCCCACACGGACACGATAGAACTCGCGGGTCCCGAGCGCCCGCTCGACGTCCTTGAGCCCGTTGTGGCCCGCGGTGCCACCGCCCTGCTTGAAGCGCAGCGCCCCGACCGGCAGATCGACCTCGTCGTGGACGACCACGACCCGCTCGGGGGGCACCGAGTACCAGTTGGCGGCCTGCTGGGTGGGGCCGCCGGAGTTGTTCATGTAGCCGTCGGGCAGGGCGAGGACGAGCCGGACGTCGCCCCGCCGGACCTCGGCGATCTGGCAGCGGGCCCGCTTGTTGCGGGAGAAGTCGGTGTGCTCGCGCCGGGCGTAGGCACGGACGACGTCCGCCCCGATGTTGTGGCGGGTGCCGCCGTACTCGTCCTCCGGGTTGCCGAGGCCGACGACGAGCCAGCGCTCGTCAGGCATCGGTCACCTCTCCGTGGTCGGCGAACGGGCCGTCGCGTCAGCCCTCTTCGCCCTCGGCCGGCACCTCGCTGGCGTCCTCGGGGGCCTCGCCCTCGGGGGCTTCCTCGCCCTCGGGGGCCTCTTCGCCCTCGAGCAGCTCGCCCTCCTCGGGCTCCTCTTCCTCGGGTTCGGGCTCCTCGAGGATGTCGGGGGCGTTGACCGTGACGACGGTGCGCTCGAGCTCGATGTCGAACTCGGCGTCCGCCGGCAGTTGGCCGGCGAGGTCCTCGACCCGCCGGACGTCGCCGATCTCCATGCCGTCGACCGACAGCTCGAAGCGGTTGGGCACCTCGAGGGGGCTGACGAGGATCGGAACGGTGTAGAGCACGTGCGACAGCACCCCGGCGGCGTCGACGCCGTCCTCGTCGGTGAGGTGGACGGGGATCTCGACGTGGATCCGCTGGGTCGGATCGACCGCGATGAAATCGACGTGGAGCATGTCGCCGCGCACGGGGTGGCGCTGGACGTCACGCGCGACGCACAGGTGCTCGTCGCCGTCGACCTGGAGCCGGATCAGGACGTTGGCGCCG
The DNA here is from genome assembly GCA_033722375.1 of Nitriliruptorales bacterium. Taxonomy (GTDB): domain Bacteria; phylum Actinomycetota; class Nitriliruptoria; order Nitriliruptorales; family Nitriliruptoraceae; genus JAWVZB01. The sequence goes on from JAWVZB010000095.1 coordinate 3,024, forward strand.
GCCTCGGTGTGGAGGGCGTGGTACAGCTCACGGGTGTCGACGTGCACGGCGGTGGCGTCGACCTCGTGGCCGTACACGATCGCGGGCACGCGACCGTCCTTGCGAAGGCGGCCTGCGGCACCCTTGCCGCGCTCAGCGCGGGATTCGGCGGGGAGGACTACCTGGTCGGCCATCTGGGTGGCTCCTGCTCGAAGGCCCCCGTCGTGGGTCGGTCACCGGGCCGGTGCGGCCCCTCGGTCGGGCGAGGTGTCGGCGGCGAGATGTCACGCGGGGCGCGTGCCGGCATCGAGTCGAGCGACACGCATGCGGCCCGCCGGGGCGGGCCGGACGAGGAGGGTACCGAGCGCCCCGACGCAGCGGCAACCGCGGGAGCGCCCCGCTTACACCTCGAAGAGACGGGGCGCATCCGGCGCGCCGGCACGCAGGAGCGCGGCGGGCTCCCAACCACCGGGAGGTACGGCCGCGCCCCGCTCGTGCTCGAGCAGCCGACGCTTGGTGGCGGTCCCGGTGGCGTAACCACCCAGCGACCCGTCGGAGGCGATCACGCGGTGGCAGGGCCAGACGATCGGAAGCGGGTTCGCGTTGCACACCCCACCCACGGCCCGTGCCGCATTGGGGCGGTCGATATCGCGTGCGAGCTCGCCGTAGGTCGTCAGCGCTCCGTAGGGGATCTGGGCCATCGCCGCGAGCACCACGCGCTGGAACTCGGTCAGGCGGGGCGGGTCCAGGGGCAGGTCGAACTGCTCGCGCTCCCCGGCGAAGTAGGCAGCCAGCTGGTCGGCCGCTTCGGAGAGCACGCCACCGTCACCGGTGACCGTGGCGGACGGCCGGCCGAACCGGATGCGATGGAGTCCGGCATCGGTGGCGACGAGCGTCAGCGGTCCCACCGGAGTCTCGACGGCCGCGTACCCGCTCATACCTCGAGCCTACGCCGTCGTCGCCGGCGCCGGCGGGGTACTCATGCGTTCTCGCCGCGGAAGATCTCCGAGACCGATTCGTCCTCGAAGACGGCCCGGAGGGCAGAGGCGATGATGGGGGCGATCGACAGCACCACGAGCTGCTCGATGCGCTTGTCCTGCGGGATCGGCAGCGTGCTGGTCACGACCACCTGCTCGATCTCGCTGTCGGCGAGACGCTCGGCGGCAGGGTCGGAGAACACGGGGTGGGTGGCGCAGGCCACCACCCGGGAAGCGCCCCGCTCCTTGAGCAGCTTGGCTGCGCCGCAGATGGTCCCGGCGGTGTCGATCATGTCGTCCACGAGCACGGCGGTGCGGCCCTCGACGTCACCGACGACCTCGAGGCTCTCGGAGACGTTGTGCTCGGAGGGGTCGCGACGCTTGTGGAGGATCGCGATCGGGGCGTCGAGGTAATGGGCGTACTTCTCGGCCAGACGGACCCGCCCCGCATCCGGTGACACGATGATGCGGTCGTCCGCGGGGGTGTTCTCGGCGATCCACTGCTGGAGCAGCGGGAGGGCGGTGAGGTGGTCGAACGGGTCGTCGAAGAAGCCCTGGATCTGGCCGGTGTGGAGGTCGACGGACATGATGCGGTCGACCCCGGCAACCTCGAAGCAGTCGGCCATGAGCTTCGCGGCGATCGGCTCACGCGGCAGCGTCTTCTTGTCCGAGCGGCTGTAGCCGTAGTACGGGGCGACCGCGATGATGCGCTTCGCGCTGGCGCGCTTGAGGGCGTCGATCATGACGAGCTGCTCGACCATGTAGTCGTTGACCGACATCCCACCGGGCGTGCTGTAGTGCGACTGGAGCACGAACGCGTCGGCCCCCCGCACGGACTCGGTGTACTTCGCGTACAGCTCCCCGTTCGAGAACCGGTCGAGGTTCACCTGACCGAGGCGCATGCCGAGATGGTCCGCGACCTCTCGAGCGAGCTCCGGGTACGCCGACCCGGAGAAGATCATCATCCGCTTCTTGGTGACGACTTCCACTGTGTCCTCGCGGACCGACGCCAGACCCGTCGGGGCCGAGGCTACTGCCGTTGCTCGCGTCGCGCCTTGGCCCACCCGTCGACGTTCCGCTGATCGGACCGCTCGACCGCCAGTGCGTCGGCAGGAACGTCCTCCGCGATCGCCGATCCGGCACCGGTCACCGCGCCCCGCCCGATCCGCACCGGCGCGACGAGCATGGTGTCCGATCCGATGAACGCGTCGTCCTCGATGATGGTCTCGTGCTTGTCGAACCCGTCGTAGTTGCAGGTGATGGTGCCGGCTCCGACGTTGACCCCGGTGCCGATGGTGGCGTCGCCGATGTAGCTGAGGTGGGGCACCTTCGAGCCCTCCCCGACGTGCGCCTTCTTCATCTCGACGAAGCCGCCGGCCTTGGCGCCGCGCTCGAGCACGGTGCCCGGCCGCAGGTAGCTGAACGGACCGACATCACAGTCGTCGCCGACACGTGCCTCGACCGCGACGGCGTAGGTGAGCTCGGCGTCGTCTCCGACCCTGGTGTCGACGAGCCGGCTGTTGGGGCCGACGGTGACCCGTTCCCCGAGGCGGGTGGACCCCGACAGGATCGTGTTCGGCAGGATCACGCTGTCCCGCCCGACCTCCACGGTCACGTCGATGTAGGTCGTCGCAGGATCGAGCACCGTCACCCCGACGTCGGTCATGAGCTGCTCGAGACGACGACGCCGGAGCACCGTTGCTGCCTCGGCGAGCTGGCTGCGGTCGTTGACGCCCGCGACCTCGTCGGGCGGGGCGACGTGGGTGGTGATGTCGGCCCCGTCGTCCGCGAGGACCTCGACGACGTCGGTCAGGTAGAGCTCCCCTTGCGCGTTGTCGGCGTCGAGGTCCGCGAGTGCGTCGGCCAGCGGGGCGCGCTCGAAGACGTACATGCCAGCGTTGACCTCGCGCACGGACCGCTGCTCGTCGGTGGCGTCGGCCTCCTCGACGATGCGCACCACACGGTCACCGTCCCGGATGACCCGGCCGTAGCCGGTCGGGTCGTCCAGCACCGTCGACAACAGCGCCGCATCGGCCTCGTCCCGCGCGTCGAGCAGGGACGCGAGCGTGTCCGCAAGCAAGAGGGGGGTGTCGCCGGGAAGGACCATGACGACGTCGATGTCGTCGGCGAGTGCGTCCAGGGCGACCTCGGTGGCGTGGCCGGTTCCGAGCTGATCCTCCTGCACCACGGTCGTGAGGTCGGGAAGATCGAACGAAGCAGCCTCGGCTTCGACGTCGTCGCGCTGGTGGCCGACGACGACCACGACCTGCGCCAGATCGAGCGGCCGAACCGCCGCGAGGATGTGTCCCAGCATCGACCTCCCGGCGGCAGCGTGCAGAACCTTGGCGAGGTCGGACTTGAAGCGGGTGCCCTGGCCGGCAGCCAGGATGACCGCAGCGACGTTCCGTGGCATCGAGACCTCGAAGATCGGGAGCGTCGGCGACGGTAGTCGCGACACCGGGAGGGGACGCCCTCGCACCCCGCGCGACCGGCGGTGACTGGGACCATACGGTCGCTGGGGCATGCTGGATAACTAGTTATCTCGTGCCCCTGGCGGGGGACCAAGAGACAACTGCGAAACTAGCCCGGATACCGCACACTGGAACCTCAGGGACGGGGAGGCGAGATCGTGCAGCCATTGCAGGTGGGGGACCGCGGCATCATCGGGGTCAAGCCGGCGGTGTTCGACTCGAACGACCCCTGGCCGTGCGCCCGCTGCGGCCGTCACTTCCCCCGATCGCAGACCTTCACGGTCGAGTACCGGCACGAGGACGGCGATCCGTTCGGGTTCATGGTCTGCCCCTCGTGCGCGGACGAGCTCCAGCCGGTCTCGGTGACGATCGACCTCGCGACGCTGGACCGGCTCCCCGAGGGGGAGCGGGTGCTCGAGCTCGAGAGCCTGATCACCCTCGTCGAGGAGCTACGCGGGGCGCGGGGACAGCAGCAGCTCGCGCTGCGCTGGATGGACCTCGACGTGCTGGCCAACGCCCGCCAGATGACGGTCCGCGAGTTCATCGACTACCTCGACGAGCGCGGCCTCATCATCGAGACCCACAGCTGACGTCTAGGTTCCCGGACCGGCTGCAGCGCGGGACACCGGCCGCTGGCCAGGCTCGATGAACGTCACGACCTCCACGACCGCGGGCTCGGTGGGGAAGTCCGAGATCCCCACCCCGAGACCGGGCTGCATCGCCTCGAGCGCGCCCGCGTCACGGCCATGGACGGACAGCTTCCCCGCGACGACGGGGCGGTGGCCGTCGACGCTGTACCACTCCCGCCGCCCCGAGCGGGTCGTCCCCGCCAGCCTCACACCGTCTGCGCCCTCGAGGAGCAGTTCTCCGAGCGGTCCGACCAGGCGGTTCTCGAGCTCGATCCACCAGCGCTGCCGCCGCAGCCAGCGCGGCCGCAGCTCGAAGACCCTCGACCGCCAGCTCGGCTCACCGATCTCGAGCTGGAGGCCCAGCGGATCCGCCCGCACCTCCAACATCGTGCCGTCCCAGGCACTCCGGACCTCGGCCACCCTGACGTCGTCGAAGGAGTACAGGTCGGAGACGTAGTCGGCGATGTCGCCGCCGGGGGCCAGCAGGACCCGCTCGCCCCCCGGCGTGAGCCACATCACATCGGCGAACCCACCGAGCGGCGAGCGGCGCCAGAGTCCGACGACGACCTGGTCCCCCGACCGGAAGCGCGCACCGGCGATGCAGCCTTCGAACCGGTCCAGACTCCCTCTCACCACGTCAGCGGCGCTCACGGCCGGTCGGCCCGGCGTCACCCGTCCCGGAGAAGGTGCCGCTCCGTGCGTAGTTGTCACCGCGCTCGTCCCAGCGGTGCATGCTGTCGAGTGCCGCGAGGACGACACCGAGTGCCCCGAGGAGGAAGACGATGGCGCCGATGCTGAAGAGCAGGCCGTTGCTCATCGGCGCTCGCCTCCGGCGAGCACCAAGGCCCCCAGGGAGAACAGCGAGGGAACCCAGAGCCCGACGAAGATCGCCTGCTCGGGCTCGTCCAGAAGGAACCACAACGAGACCGACAGCAGGAAGGCCACCGTGCCGGCAACGAGGAACGCGATCCGCGCGTAGGTCCGGCGCCCGGCACTACGAGCCGCAGCGGCCAGACGGCGTCTCGAGTCGTGCATCCCCATCGCTCCTGAGCGGCGTCGATGGGGTTTCGACACCGATCACCGGATGGATGGTCGCGCCTTCGACCGCGAGGGCACAGCGACTTGGATGCTGAGCTGGGAGGCAGGGGCTCGAACTCTAGGGGTGCCGTGTTCGGGGGTGGCCTGAAGTGCTGGATCGTGCTCTGACGTGCAGAGACGCGAAGTACGGGTCCGGTGAGTTTCCCGCCGTGACGGGTGCTCCCGCACGGTTCGGTGTCACGGCGGTGTCACGGGAAGCCTATATGCGGCCCTTCTCGATGATCGAGGGGGAGGGTGAGCTGACGAGGCGCCGACAGATGCGCTGAAGTGACGTATGGCCCCGCGAGACTTGGTGGTGACTGCCAACCGAGTCGGAACGGCTGTTGAGTCGCGGCACGTGCTCATGTGGCTGTCCTGCGGCAGACGTAGGACGTGACCGCGGGGGTTCGGGAATCAGATCAGCGGCTGCTTCACTTTAGTGTATTCGACGGGGAAGGCGACTCTTCGTCGTGGCCAACGTATGCGACTAGCGCTTCCCTGAACCCTCAAGAGTAATCAGCGCACATAGGCTTTCGCGCGCAAGAGTGCAGATCCTGTACTGGCCTTCAGAAATGTCGGTGGGCACCAATAAACGGTCCGGTCCAGGCCCTGATACACGTACTGCTGGAACCGAAAAGTTCGTGGGAACGTCCTGGAACGATACGAAGTCTGGCTCGCCGCCATTCGCATCAGAAAATAGGTAATATCGGTTCTTCCAGTCCCCCGAGTGCTGCTCCTGCAACACAAAGTAGGTACCACGAGGAGTTTCGTTGGGAAATATCGCTTCTACGAATTCTCCCGGCGAAGGATTCGCTGGGATTATGATCATCAGTTCATCACTCGCGCCTGGCACCGAGGGATCTGTACTCCGTGGTGCAGAATCGCCCTGCCCAGCGTCGTCAGCGCGGAACGATGACTCGGCGTTGGGCTCCAAGACAGTCACATCCCCATAGAAGCTTCGCCATATCAGGGCAAATACTATCGCTATCAGTACCACTCCGGCGCCTATCAGAGCGCGCTTAAGCTTCTGACGGCTCGCTATCCCATCTTCGGCGGACAGAGAAGGCACCCTAATCCCTTATCCCTTTTTGGTGACAACTCCAAACTGTATCTCAACATTTTGTATCTTGCTATATACCGGGTGACTATTGCTTGTTAGGTGACCGTGGTGAATGCCAAAGGCGCGATCGGAGTAGAACCACGGGCCCCCACTGTCTCCACCCACCGACTTTCCGCGGTCGACTTCAACCATGTTACTTGCCGTTACCCATTGTCCGTTCCACTTGAACGTGACAGACATATAGCTGTCATAGATGTACCCGCAGGAGTAACCAGATGAACGCCCGTAGTGGCATACATAAGTCCCAACAGCATGGCCGCCACTATTAGGCTCGCGAGACTTTACTACGCGACGAAAGTTCGTATTTGACCAAAATTCCGGCACTTCTACGTGGGAAGTCGTATGCCATTCAATGTCGCCACGACTCCCAATATGCTCACCAGCCCAGGGGGCGGAATATACTGTCACTGCTGCGCCCGATGTATCGTTCTCTTCAATCTTATTGAGACCCTCACAGTGGCCGGCAGTCGATACCCCCTCTACTCCGTCACTGCTGCGGGTTACCGAGAAGCCACTGGTGCACCATCGGTCGCTATCCTTTCGCATCCAGGCACCGCCATAGGTGTGGGCTGGCTCGACTAGATTGGATCCAGCTGGCCATTCGATCACAGTCAGCATGTCAGCGGTGATTGCGAAGTCACGCAAGTTGCTAACAAGATTATCGATGAGTTCTTTACCGGTCGGTGAGTCTGCATCGCTACCCAACGCAACCTCTATCGAAAAGTTCTGGGACCGAATGTCGGACTTCACGACCGCTTCACCCAAGCCCATCGCCACCAGTGCCCCTGCAATAGCCTCCCTCCGTACAGAGATGTCAGCCTCCGACCACTGAAGGCCTCCAACCAGTTCGAGGTGTCTCATCCCCAAGTCGGCTAGACGTTCATGGGCTTCCGACGGTACATCGCCGCGGAAGAAGACCCGTCCTGACAGACGATCGGGCGAATCAAATTCGACGCCTGCTAAAGAAGCCAAGGTTTCTCTTGACAGGGACTCGACGAATTCGGTGGTCTCCCGTTGAAGTCTGACTTGATCAAGCACTAGCTCCAGCGGCTGGTTGTATTGGGTTGCAATCTCTGTTGCGTCAATAAGAGTGGCCTCATCCGTTGTGAGAACCGGAACAGGATTGACGGTTTCCTGTTCGTCTGCCAAGGCGGTTGTGGCGCTGAGCAGAACGGCTGCCATGATAATGAAAGAAAAGCGTCGAAGCATCAAGATCCCCTGTCCCCGTGAGCTGACGTACTGTCGCACTCTCGATACGGAAAGTCAATCAAGTCCGACGGGACGGTCGACCGGTTCACCTACGGCACCGACCCCCACGGGTCAATCTCGCTGCTACTCGACGACGCCGACAGCCCCAAACCACCTACGGCTACCAGCCCTAAGGCGCCGACGACCCCACCCTCACCAATGAGATCGACCCCGCCACCGGCACGCCCACCGACGACACCAACCCCCTCAACCCCTACCGCTACACCTCCAAACGGCTCGACGGCGGCACCGGCACAGTCGGCAAGAACTTCTCGCAGGCGATGTCGTGTTCGTAGTAGCGCTGTCCCATCTTGTACAGGCCGGTCTGGTCGAGGTAGGCGGCGGCGAACCGCCAGAGGTTGACCACGTCTGTGCCTTCGAGGACGGTGGTGTTCCCGTAAGGCTCGTAGCTGTAGCGGGCGAGGACGGTCCCGCCGACGCGGTGACGGCGGTGATGGAGCCGATGCCGTCCGCGAGGTAGTAGCGGTTGTCGGTGGGGGTGCGGGCGGCGAGCAGCCGTCCTGCGGGGTCGCGGGTGTAGTAGGTGGTGGTCCCGGCCACGGTCTCGCTCGAGATCCCGAGCGTGCTGTGACCGAAGGGGTGGTGGAGATCTCGGCGTCGGGGTTGTCTACGCATCTGAGCCCGGGCAGGCAGGTGCTGTCACCGCCGCAGCTGGTCTCGAAGCGGTGCGGTGCTGGTGCGTTCGGTCTGGCCCGCGCCGCCGGTCCACAGCGACTCTCGGAACGCGAGCCAGTCGGTGACCGGGTCGTGGTGGACGCGGAGCTCGTCGAGCGGGTGTAGGGCGCGTCGTTGGGGGACGCTGAGCAGCTCGTGCCGGATTTGTCCTGCGGGGTAGCGGGTGTTGAGTCCCCATGCGGCGCTCAGCGCCCCGACAAGCGCGAGCCGGAAGGCCTCCCAGTCGACGGGGTGGCTGAGGCGGCGTTCCATCTCAAGACGTAGAAACTGCTCACGCTCGATCCACGCGAGCTCCTCGGGTCCGATCCCGTTCTCGAACAAGCACCCACCCCGATTCCGGTCACTGCCGGAAGGTGCGGAGGTCGGGGCCTTGTGTCTCGGTCGACGTCCCGGGGCTTGTGGAGGAGCGCCAGGGCGGGGCCGGGTCTGTGCGCTCACCGCACAAGCGAGGCATCGGACGGCGGCGGTTCTCGAAGTCGTCGCGTGCGGAACCAGCCGGTATCCGCCGCCACTGGCTGTCATCGGCCATCACGAGCTAGCATCGAAACAGCCGAAAACTGAAGAAACAAAGCCTGTAACGGCAAGCTGCACTGCTTGCGCAACAAGCATCGGCAGCACATGCTCGGGCTCATGGCCGACACGCAGATCGCACACAGACTGCGTGTCACGATCTCTGGCAGCGTGCGATGATGCGCGCTGGTGGCGGGGGCGTGGTCTGACCCTCTCACAGACCGGCCGTGGTGCCTTGTGCTAGATCCGTCGGCCGCGTCCGCCGTCACTC
>JAWVZB010000096.1:0-11869 GCA_033722375.1 Nitriliruptorales bacterium
GCTGTACCACCAGCCACCCCCGGCGGACACGAACCCGTAGCGGCGCGCATCCTCCCAGCGCCGTCGGGCCGTCCGTTCCCCGAAGGTCACGTAGTAGTCCGTCATGCCAGGCACGGTACACACGGCCCTGAACGCCACCCCCTACCGTCCCGGAGACGCAGGTCGGCGTCCCCGGCGACAGGAGCAGGTCGTGAGCGGCATCGCAGGTGCACGTGTGCTCGTCACCGGCGGCGCACGGGGGCTGGGCCGCCTGCTCGGCTACGCGATCGGGCGCCTCGGCGGGATCCCCGTGCTCTGGGACCTCGACGACGGGGCACTCGCCGACGCAGCCGACGAGATCGAGCGCGCGACCCACGACCGCCCCGCCACCTACGTCTGCGACGTGACCGACCAGGAACAGGTGGCCGAGGTCGCCGAGAAGGTCCGTGCGGACGGCGGTGACATCGACATCCTCGTCAACAACGCCGGCGTGGTGGGCGGCGCCCCGCTGCTCGAGATGTCCGAGGAGCAGATCCGGCGCACGCTCGAGGTCAACACGCTGTCGCTGTTCTGGACCACCCGGGAGTTCCTCCCCGCGATGATCGATCAGAACCGGGGCCACATCGTCACGATCGCCTCTGCCGCCGGCTGGGTCGGGGTCCCGCGCCAGACCGACTACGCCGCCAGCAAGTTCGGCGCCGTGGGCTTCGACGAGGCACTGCGGCTGGAGCTCAAGCGCACCGCGCAGGGAGTCAAGACCACGGTCGTGTGCCCCTACTACATCTCGACGGGGATGTTCGACGGGGTGGAGACCCGCTTCGACTGGCTCCTGCCCATCATGGAGCCCAAGAAGGTCGTGACGAGGATCGTCGACGCCATCCAGCGGGACAAGCGCCGCCTCTTCTTGCCCCCGGTGGTCGGACTCGTCCCGACCCTGCGAGCGTTGCCGGCAGACCTCTTCGACCGCGCCATGGACGTCCTCGGCGTGACCGCCGGGATGGACCACTTCCGGGGGCGCAGCTGAGCCGCTGACCGCGCACCGGCGACCCGCGTTCCCGCCGCCTCAGAACCCGAGCGCGTCAGCCAGGTCCGCCCGCCAGCCGACCGGGTCGCCCAGGAGGAGCTTCGTGGACTTGGCGCGCTTGAAGTACAGGTGGGCGTCGTGCTCCCAGGTGAAGCCGATGCCGCCGTGGATCTGGATGTTCTCGGCCGCTGCCCGCTCGTAGACCTCGGAGCAGTAGGACCGCGCCAGCGGGATCGCGATGTCCTGCTCGTCCGGCTCGTCGGCGGCCAGGGCACGGGCCGCGTGGTACGCGGTGGACTTGGCCGACTCGACGTCGACCAGCAGCTCCGCACACCGGTGCTTGATCGCCTGGAACGACCCGATCGCACGACCGAACTGCTTTCGGGTCTTCGCGTAGTCGACCGCCATGTCCAGCACCTGCTGGGCGCCGCCGACCTGCTCGTTGGCCAGTGCCACGGCGCCGGCACGGATCGCTGCCCTCCATGCGCTACCCGCCTCAGCGTCACCGAGGCGTTCCGCTGCGGTCCCGTCGAACCGCACCCGTGCGAGCTTCCGGGTCTGGTCGAGCGAGGTCACCTGCTCGGTCTCGATCCCGTCGGCGTCGGCGGCGGTGAGGTGCAGCTCGAGCCCGTCCTCGCCGCTGGCGAGCACGACGAACCGGTCGGCGGTGTGGCCGTCGATGACGGTGTCTACCTCGCCGTGCAGTGCGCCGCCCTCGACCCGCACCGGCGACGAGTCGACGTCGGGGCCCAAGGGACCGGCGACGGTGAGCCGGAGCTCGCCTGCGGCCACGGCCGGCAGGAGCTCGGCCTTCTGATCGTCGGTCGCGGCCGACAGGACCGCGGTGGCACCGAGCACGACGGAGGACAGGTACGGGGCACAGAACAGGAACCGCCCCATCTCCTCCAGGAGGATCGCCTGTTCGACGACGCCGTAACCGGCGCCACCGTGCTCCTCGGGGATGGCCATCGCCTGCCACCCCATCTGGGCGATCTCCTTCCACAGCGACTCATCGAAGCCCGACGCGGTGGCCATGTCCTCGCGGACCTTCTCGGTGCCGCTCTTGTCGCGGAGGAACCGGCGGGCGGTGTCCCGCAGTGCGGTCTGCTCCTCGGTGAGGGTGAAGCTCGGTTGCATGCCGTCTCCTGTCCGGCCGGGGGTCCGTGAGCCGTCTGGGCTGTCAGCTCCGGGGGACCTCTTTCCAGGGGATGTTCTTGTCGACGCGGGGTTCGCCCGGCAGGCCGAGCACGCGTTCCCCGAGGATGTTCTTCATGATCTCTGACGTGCCGCCCTCGATGGAGTTGGCGCGCGCCCGCAGGAACGCCTTGTGTCGGGAGGGGGTGCGGGTCCCGGTCTCGTCGGGCCGCACCAACTCGTAGCCGTCGGGGTAGAGCAATCCCTCCTCCCCCAGCAGGTCCATCGTGAAGGAGGTGATGGCCTTGTTGAGCTCGGCCCACTGGAGCTTGGCGGTCGATCCCTCGGGCCCCGGTGTGCCCTTCTGGCGCGCCTCGGACGCCCGTGCGGCGGTCAGGCGCTGCGCCTCCGCGGCGATCCAGTGACGTGTGAGCTCGTCCCGCTTGACCGGGTCGTCGAGGTCGCGCTCGTTCCAGGTCGCCACCGCCTGTCCGATCGCGCCGGAGCCGCGGGGGACCACACTCGCCCCGATCGCCACACGCTCGTTCATGAGGGTCGCCATCGCGACGCTCCAACCCGCGCCCACCTCACCGATGCGGTTCTCGTCGGGGATGTGGACGTCGTCGAAGTACACCTCGTTGAACTCGGCTTCGCCGGTGATCTGGTACAGCGGTCGCACCGAGACGCCGTCCGCCTCCATGTCCACGATGAAGTAGGTGAGCCCGGCGTGCTTGGGAACGTCGGGGTCGGTGCGGGTGACGATCATGCCCCACTTGGAGCGGTGGGCGAGCGTGGTCCAGACCTTCTGGCCGTTGACGATCCACTCGTCGCCCTCGCGCTCGGCAGAGGTCGCCAGACCCGCGAGGTCGGAGCCGGCTCCGGGCTCGGAGAAGAGCTGGCACCACAGCTCCTCCATGGTGAACATGGGCCGCAGCCAACGGTCCTGCTGCTCCTCGGTGGCGTGCGCGATGAGGGTGCCGGCCCCCATGCCGATACCGAGGAGGTTCCGGTAGCGGTTCTCGATGCTGCCGCCGGCGTCCTCGATCGCGTCGTTCACCCGCTTCTGGAACCGGGGACTGACCCCGAGACCACCCTTGCCCTCGGGGAACTGCACCCAGGCGAGGCCGAGGTCGTACTGGGCGCCCCAGAACTCCTGGTCGTCGGTCTCCCCAGGTGGGTGCTCGTCGAACAGCCGCTCGAGCCGCTCGTCGACGAGCTCGCGCTGTTGATCGGTGGAGGTGTCAGCCATGGGAGAGCCTCCGACGGTGCTCGGGAGAGGGGTGGGGACGCCCCGTGCGTCCGTTCTCCCACGCTATCAGCGTGAACCGGATCCGGATGGGTGACCATCGGGGCGCGGCTCGGTAGCGTCACGCACCGCCAGCGTCTCCGGCCCGAAGGTCCACTGGTGCGATCCGGCCTCGTCAGGACCTCGGTGTTCGCGTGCCTCGCGGTGCTGGTCCTCGCGGCGACCCTGGCCGTCGAGCGGTCGGCCGCGGATCGGGTGGTCCGTCCGGCGGCCGACCGAGCCGCAACGATGTCGCTGGCCTCGTCCCGGGGATCTGCCACGGCGGCGCCCACCGCGCCCGATCCCAGCTCGCTCGCTGGCCCGTCGACCGGGCCGACCCGCACGGACGCCGAGCTGGTGTCCGACGCGCAGCGAGCGGTCGCGGATGCGGCGGGCGAGACGCCCCCGCCGTCGGCGATCACGAGCCGGGACGGCTGGCTCGTCGCGGCCGGCAGCAGTCAGCCGGCCGGCGCGGGGCGCCTCGTCCGGTACACGGTCGAGGTCGAAGAGGCCACCGGCTTGGAGCTGGCGGCGGTCGCTCGCGAGGTCACGGCGATCCTGTCGGACCCGCGCGGGTGGATCTCGACCGGCCGGTTCTCCTTCCAGCGCGTGGACGACCCCCGTGTCGCCACGGTTCGGGTCGTGGTCGCCACGCCCGCAACGGTGGACCGCTGGTGTGCCGCCGCGGGACTCAACACGGCCGGGTGGCTGTCCTGCCAGGTGGCGGGGCGAGCGATGCTCAACGCCGAACGGTGGCGTGACGGCGTCCCCGCCTACGACGGCGACGTCGCCCACTACCGCGCCTACCTGGTCACCCACGAGGTCGGCCACGCTCTCGGGTACGGCCACGTGGGCTGCTCCGGCCGCGATCGCCTGGCTCCCGTGATGATGCAGCAGAGCAAGTCACTCGGCGCCTGCCGACCCAACGGCTGGGTCGCCCCGGACGGCGGATAGGCTGGATGCGTCAGCGACCAGAACGGTCGCGACCGCAGCACGTCTCCGCGCGCGTCAGGCCGGGTAGGTCGTGATCTCGGTGGCCTTGACCGCCGCCCAGACCTGGCGACCCTCCCGCAGGCCCAGCGCCGTGATCGCTGCCGGCGTCACCTCAGCTACCAGCTCGATCTCACCACCGAGGGCCACGCGGACGCGACTGCCCAGCGGTTCGAGCGCCTCGATCCGCAGCGGCCAGACGTTCCGTGGCGTGCCGTCGGGGCGCTCGGGATAGAGCGCCACCGCAGTGGGATGGATCGCGACGAAGCACCGACCGGCTGGGGCCTCGACAGCCACGATGCGGCCGCCGTCGGCGAGGTCGATGACGTCCGCGTGCCCCTGCCCGCGCAGCAGGTTGACCCCCACGAGCTCCGCCGCCCACCGTGTACGGGGGTGCATCGCGATGTCGGCGAGGCTGCTGTCGTGCGTGACGCGGCCGCGTTCCACGATCACCACCCGGGCCGCGAGCGAGGCGGCATCGACGAGGTCCTGGGTCACGACCACGGTGGGGCGGGGCGACTCGGCCAACACCTCCGACAGGACCGATCGCAGGGATGACCGGGCACTCGGATCCGCCGCAGCGAAGGGCTCGTCCAACAGCAGGGCCTCCGGCTCGACCACCAGCGTCCGGGCGAGCGCCACCCGCTGGGCCTCGCCCCCGGACAGCTGATCGGGGCGGACGTGAGCTCGATCCGCCACCCCGACCCGTTCGAGCCAGCGGGTGGCTGCCACCTGTGCCTCCGATCGGGACACACCCCGTGCGCGGAGGCCGAAGGCCACGTTGCCGAGGACGGACAGGTGCGGGAACAGCCGGTGCTGCTGGAAGACGATCCCGATCTTCCGCTCGTGGGCGGGGAGGTCGGTGTGTCCCTCCACGTCCGCCAAGCTGGTTCCCCCGAGCCGCACGAACCCGCGGGTCAGAGGGCCGACACCGGCGATCCCGGCGAGGAGCGTGGACTTGCCGGCGCCGTTCGGGCCCATCACCGCGACCACCTCGCCCGGGTCCACGGACAGCGCCACGTCGACGGTGAGATCCGGGCGTTCCACCCGCACGTGAGTCTCGAGGGTCATCTGCCAGCCCTGACACGGAGGCCCGTGACACCGAGCACGAGCACCGACACGGCCAGCAGCAGGATGCTGAGGACGTACGCCGCACCGGGATCGCCCTGGAGTTCGAGATAGACGGCCACGGGCATGGTCTCGGTGACGCCGGGCAGGCTGCCAGCGAACGTGATCGTGGCGCCGAACTCGCCGAGCGCGCGCGCCCATGCCAGCGCCGCCCCGGCCCCGAGCGCCGGGGCCGCCAGCGGCAGCGTGACCCGCCGGAGCCGCGTCCAGGGCGGGGCGCCGAGCGTCGCCGCAGCCTGCTCGAGCCCGGGGTCCACGCGCCGCAGGCCGGCTTCGACCGCGAGCGCCACGAACGGCAGCGCGACGAACGCCTCCGCCATGACCACCCCCGCCAGCGAGAACGGCAGCGTGACGCCGGTGGCGTCCGCGATCACGGCACCTGCGATGCCGCGACGACCGAACGCGAGCAGCAGTGCCACTCCCCCAACGACCGGGGGCAGGACGAGGGGAAGCAGGACCAGCGCCCGCAGTGCCCCACGCAGTCGCCGGGGCCCCCGCGCCAGCACGTAGCCGAGCGGCCCGCCCAGCAGCACGGCGACGGCGACGGCCAGGATCGAGGCGATCAGCGAGATCCGCAGCGCGTCACGGACGGCAGGAGCGCCCAAGAGCTCCGCGGCGCGGTCCCAGGGGGTGCGGAGCAGGAGCGCCAGGAGCGGGAGGCCGAGGAACACCACCCCGGCTACGGCGAGCGCGGTTACGGGAAGCGGCGTGTGGCGAGACCTCACGGGCTCGAGAACCCGTGGTCGGCGAGGATGGCCCCACCCGTCTCCGGATCCGTGAGGAAGTCCAGGAGTTCGCCCGCGAGCTCGGGATGCGGGGAGCGCTCGAGGGCTGCACCGTGGTACTCGACGGCCACCTCGGCGTCGATGGGGATCGCGTCGACCTCGTCGGCGCGCGCCGCGACGTCGGTGCGGTAGACGATCGCGGCATCCGCCTCCCCGAGTGCCACCTTCGACAAGGCCCCGCGCACGTCAGGAGTCAGGTCGTCGGGGGTGACCTCCACCCCGGCTGACAGCAGGGCCCGACGTGCGTACGCGCCGGCGGGTACGTCGGGAGCCGGGAGGACGAGCACGAGGTCGCGAGCGGCGAGGTCGGACAGGCCGCCGATGGCCGACGGGTTCCCGGGGGCGACCGCGATCACGAGCTGGTTGGTGGCGACGACTCGCGGCTCGCCGGCGAGCTGATCCCCAACCGCGTCGAGCTGGCGCAGATCGGCCGACACGAACACGTCGGCAGGCGCCCCGTCGCGGATCTGTGCCGCGAGCTGCTGGCTGCCAGCCGTGCTGATCACGAGGTCGACGCCGGGGTGCGACGACTCGAAGGTGGCCTCGAGATCGTCCATGGCGTCCACGAGCGAGGCGGCAGCGAACACGGTCAGCTTCCGGTCTTCCGGTTGCGAGCAGGAGCCCACGAGCACGCACAGGAGCACCAACAGCGAGGCGGCACGGATCATCCGTCGGTGGGTGTGGCCATGTCACGAACTGTAGTTTCCCCGGACCCGGTCGCCCTGCGGACCTCCCTCGACACGGCACCGCATCAGCTCAGACGTCGTAGGCGTGTCTGTACGTCACGGAGATGCGGGGTCCGACGGGGCGGCGGAGCTTGGGAACGGTGTGTCTCCAGGTCCGCTGGAAGGATCCCCCCATCACGAGCAGGTCGCCCCGCCCCAGCTCGAATCCGCGGCTGGGACCGCCGTCGGCAGGACGGAACCTGAACGGACGGCGGGCTCCGAGTGACACGATCGCGATGGTGGCGGTCGGGAGGTCACGAGCGACGCGGTCACCGTGCCACGCCACCGAGTCGTCCCCGTCTCGGTAGAGGTTGCAGCCGACCCGGGTGAACTCGACGCCGTACCGCCCCGACAGCATCTGACCCATCTCGTGGACGACCGCGATCTCGTCGGGGGTGTCGGCGAGATCCCAGAACGCCGTGAGCCGGGGTTGGGCGACCATCTCGCCGTACATCTGCATCTCGCGCTGTCTCCAGCCGGCCGACTCGACGACGGCGTCGAACACCGCGTCAGCACCGGCGAGCCACTCGGGCTGATGGTCGATCCAGGCCCGATGGTCGAGCTCGTGCCTCCGGCGGCCAGCGAACTCGCGGTCGAACGCCGGCGTCTCCGCCGCGGCGAAGAGCGATCCCTGGAGTTGCAGTGCCGCCGTTCCCATGCCGACCAGTGTAGCGAACGTATGTTCGGTCCGTGAGGTGGCGGTCAGCGACGCTTGGCGCGGTCTGTCGGCGTCGCCTCCAGCGGATCCTCCGGCCAGGGGTGCTTGGGGTAGCGGCCCCGCAGGTCCTTGCGAACCTCGGGGTAGCCCCGCTCCCAGAACCCGGCGAGGTCCTGGGTGACCTGGACGGGACGCTGCGCGGGCGACAGCAGGTGGACCATCACGGGCACCCGGCCTCCCGCGACGCGGGGGGTCTCGGTCCAGCCGAACGCCTGTTGGACCCGCACCGGCAGCACCGGGATCTCGCCCTGGTGGTAGTCGAGCCGAACCCGCGCCCCGCTCGGAACCTGCAGGTGGGTCGGGGCGAGCTCGTCGACCCGGCGCGCCCGCTCCCAGCCCACCAGGCCGAGCAGCGCATCCCGCAGCGGGACGGCCTCCAGATCCGACCGGCGGCGGACATTCGTGAGGTAGGGCGCGAGCCAGTCCTCCAGGTCAGCCAGGAGCGCCTCCTCGCTCATGTCGGGCCAGGGGTCACCGAGCGTGCGGTGGAGGAAATCGAGACGGGCACGCAGGTCGCGGGTGTCGCGCGTCCACGGCAGGAGGTCGAGCCCGCGCGCACGGATCCCGTCCAGGATCGCCCCGCTGACCTCCCGCGCCGAAGGATCGGCGAGCGGGGCGCGCTCGAGCGTCAGCGCCCCGAGCACGGTGCGCTCCTCCGCGACGACGTCACCGGAGTCGTCGTCCCAGGCGACCACGGTCTCGGTCTCGATGGCGTGGGCGAGCACCTCCCGCAGACGCGAGGCGGTGATGGGTGCCGCCAGGTGGATGCGATCCTCCCCCGCCCCACCGATCCCTCCGGCTGCGGCGATGACGAGCCACTCCTCGCCCGCCAGCACGTCGTGCTCGGGAAGGCTCGCGCCCCGCCCGTTCGCGAGCAGGAAGCTCCCGCGCCGTCCCCGCTGCTGGGCGACCCGGTCCGGGTAGGCGAGGGCGACGACCTCCCCCGTCCGCTCGACGTCGGGCGGTTCCGTCACAGGCCGCGGCCCGTCCCCGACCACCGAGGCGAGCCGGTCCCGCTCACGGCGCGCCCGCTGCAACGCCCCCCGCCGCAGGGGCACGCGGCGGGGCGGTCGCTCGCCCCGCAGAACCCGTACCCGCGTCGTCAGGTCGGCATGGCTGACGTCCCGGGGGCTCGAGAGCACGTCCCGATCGGCGAGCAACGCCGCGACCTCGCAGCCGAGCTGATCGAGACCGCGGTCACGCGCACCGACAGCCGCGTGCGCCAGCCGCGGATGGACCGGGAGCGCCAGCAGCTCTCGGCCGTGGTCGGTGATACGGCGCTCGTCGTCGATGGCTTCGAGGTCGCGCAGCAGCGCCACCGCCTGCTGGTAGGCGCGGCGGGGCGGGGCGTCGAGGAAGCGCAGCTCGCTGGGTCCGTCGGCGCCCCAGCCGGCGAGCTCGAGCGCGAAACCGGCCAGGTCGACCTGGGCGAGCTCGGGGACGCGGTGCGGCTCGAGTCCCGCGTTCTCTCGCTCGGCCCAGAGCCGGTAGCAGACGCCGGGTGCGGTGCGGCCGGCGCGACCTCGCCGCTGCTCGGCGCTCGCCTGGGAGATGCGCACGGTCTCGAGCCGCGTCATCGCCGTTCCGGGATCGAACCTGGGCTCGCGTGTCAGCCCGGAGTCGATGACGACCCGGACCCCCTCGATGGTCAGGCTCGTCTCGGCGATGTCGGTGGCGAGGACGACCTTCCTGGACGGTGACGGGGCGAGGGCCCGGTCCTGCTCGGACGGGGGCAGCGCCCCGAACAGCGGGGCCACGAGGATCCCCGGACCGGTTCCGAGAGCGCGCTCTACCCGGCGGATCTCCCCCGCCCCGGGCAGGAACACGAGCACGTCGCCTTCGGTCTCGTCCAACGCGACCCGGATCGCTTCGACCGTGGCGGCCTCGACCCGGCGCGACACGACCCGGGGTCGGTAGTGGGTCTCGACGGGATAACGGCGGCCTTCGCTGGTGATGACCGGCGCGTCGTCCAACAGGTCGGCCACGCGGGTCGCAGCGAGCGTCGCCGACATCACGCCGATCCGGAGGTCGGGGCGCAGCGCGGCGCGGGCATCGAGCGTCAGTGCCAAACCGAGGTCGGCGGCCAGGTTGCGCTCGTGGAACTCGTCGAACAGCACCACCGCGGTGCCCTGGAGCGACGGGTCGCGCTGCAGTCGCCGGACGAGGATGCCTTCGGTGATGACCTCGATCGCCGTGGCCGCCGACACCCGTCGCTCGTCCCGCGTGCTGTACCCGACTGTCTGGCCCACCTGCTCGCCCCGTTCGCGAGCCATGTGCTGTGCAGCCGCGCGGGCAGCGAGCCTGCGGGGTTCGAGCACGAGGATGCGGCCCCCTGCCCTCCAAGGTGCGGACAGCAGTGCAGGCGGGACACGGGTGGTCTTGCCGGCGCCTGGAGGCGCCTGCAGCACGAACCGGCCGGCGGTCTCGAGCGCAGCCCGTACCTCGTCGAGGACGTCGTCCACGGGCAGGTGCACGTGTCGGTCTCCGGGGCTCGCGGGCGCTCCACCGTACGCTCACCGCGTGGATCCCGAGCGTGTGGTGGTGCGGCTCTACGCCGATCTCGTCGAACTCGCTGGCGACGAGGAGTTGGAGGTGCCGGTCGGCTCGAAGCGTTCGGTGAAGGACCTGATCGAGTCGGTCGGTGTGCCACACCCCGAGGTCGCCCTGATCCTCGTCGACGGGCGGCCGGTCTCCTTCGAGCATCTCGTCGCGGGCGGAGAGCGGGTGGCGGTCTACCCGCCGTTCCAGAGCTTCGATCTCGCAGCGGTCACGACGGTCGACCCGCCGCCGGCCGACCCACGGTTCGTCGCGGACGTCCACCTGGGCACGCTCGCTCGGCGCCTGCGCCTGCTCGGGTTCGACACCTGGTACCGCCCCGACGCCAACGACGACCTGCTCGCCGAGGTCGCCGTCGGCGAGGGGCGGATCCTGCTCTCCCGCGACCGCGGGCTCTTGATGCGGCGGGTCATCACTCACGGGTACTGCCCCCGCTCGGACGACCCGGAGCTGCAGGCGATCGAGGTCATCCGGCGCTACCGCCTCGCACCACACATCGCCCCGTTCACGCGCTGCATCAACTGCAACGGCGAGCTCGAGGCGGTGGAGAAACAGGAGGTCGTCGACGAGCTCCCACCGGCCACCCGGAGGGAACACGAGCGGTTCACGCGTTGTTGTGACTGTGGCCAGGTGTACTGGCCGGGGTCGCACAAGGAAGCGCTCACCGACGTGGTCGCGGACCTCCGGACAGCGGGGCGCTGACCCCGAGGACCTACCCTGAGGCTTGTGCGCGCGAGCGCCCCCAAGGCGCGATGGAGGGTTGAGAAGACATGAACCTGTTCGGGTCGAAGAAGACTTCGATGGTGGATCCGGAGGATGCGCTCGAGGGTCGCGACGAACCGATGGAGGTTCCGGAGTCGCACGACGTGCTCGGCTCCTCGCTGCAACCTCCGTGGCCGGAAGGGACCCGGCTGGCGATGTTCGGCATGGGCTGCTTCTGGGGCGCGGAGCGGATCTTCTGGCGTCTCGACGGCGTGCACTCGACCGCGGCTGGCTACGCGGGCGGCTACACCCCGCATCCGACCTACGAGGAGGTCTGCTCGGGGCGTACCGGGCACGCCGAGGTGGTGCTCGTCGTCTACGACCCCGACGAGATCGACTACGAGACGCTCTTGAAGCACTTCTGGGAGAACCACGACCCGACGCAGCGCAACCGTCAGGGCAACGACGTCGGCACGCAGTACCGCTCCGCGATCTACACCTACGGCGACGAGCAGCTCGAGGCGGCCAAGCGCTCTCGCGACCGCTACCAGGAGAAGCTGCACGCCGAGGGCTTCGGCGACATCGCGACCGAGATCCGCGAGGCGCCGACGTTCTACTACGCCGAGGACTACCACCAGCAGTACCTGTCGAAGAACCCGCGCGGGTACTGCAACCACGGCTTCTGCCAGGTCGAGTTCTGAGCATCCCCTAAGGGACGTTCCCCCGCGCCCCGCTCGGCGACCAGCCACAGCGCGGCATGGTGCAAACTGACAGAAACCGTCGCATGCGCCGGTTTCTGACATGAGAACGCCGCTGTTGGCCTCCACCACGACGGCGAGACGA
>JAWVZB010000097.1:0-11567 GCA_033722375.1 Nitriliruptorales bacterium
ACCGCGGTGAAGCGCAAGTCGGTGAGCTTCCGCGAGATCCGCCGCTCCGACGCTTCGCGGATCCGCCACCGGAAGGTCGCGCAGGCGGACGGCGAGGAGGTCGCTTCGGATGACATCGCCAAGGGCTACGAGATCGCACCGGACCGCTACATCGTGGTGGATCCCGAGGAGTTGAAGGCGCTCGATCCCGAGGGGAGTCGCACGATCGACATCGTCGACTTCGTCGATCTCGCCGACATCGATCCGATCTTCTACGACTCGTCGTACTACCTGGCGCCCGGGGACACGGCGGCCAAGCCCTACCGGCTGCTCCACGACGCGATGTCGCAGACCGGCAAGGCGGCCGTCGCCCGTTTCGTGCTCCGGACCAAGCAGTACCTCGCGATCATCCGACCGCTCGGTCCAGCGCTGGCGGTCTCGACGGTGGTCTACGCGGACGAGATCGTCGAGCCCGGTGCGGTCGTGCCCGACGAGGTGGCGGGGGTCGAGGTGAACGAGAAGGAGCTGGCGATGGCCACCCAGCTCATCGAGTCCATGGCCACGGAGTGGGATCCGGAGCAGTACCGCGACGAGTACCGCGAGCGTGTCCTCGAGCTGCTCGAGCGGAAGGCCGAGGGTGAGGACGTCGTCACCGTCCCTGCCGACGAGCGCGAGGCCGGCGAGTTGGTCGACCTGATGTCGGCGCTCGAAGCGAGCCTCCAGGCCGCCAAGGACGCCCAGACCAGCGACACCGCGTGAGCGAGCGGACCACGGTCGAGGTCGCCGGGCGTGCGGTCACCGTCTCGAACCTCGACAAGGTGCTCTACCCGTCGGTCGGCTTCACCAAGGCGGCCGTGATCGACTACTACGTGAAGGTCGCCGACGTCGTGCTGCCTCACCTCGGAGGGCGCCCGCTCACGATGCTGCGGTTCCCCGACGGCGTCGAGGGGGAGCGGTTCTTCGAGAAGCGTTGTCCCGACCATCGCCCCGATTGGGTGGCGACCATCGAGGTCGGAGGAGAAGGGTCGGGGCGTCGTTCCGGGAAGCGCACCGAGCATTGCCGTATCGACGACCTACCGAGCCTCGTCTGGGTCGCGAACCTCGCGTCGCTCGAGCTCCATACGTCGTTGGCGCGTGCGCCAGACGTCTCGCAACCGACGATGGTCGTGTTCGATCTCGACCCTGGTGCGCCTGCAGCGATGGTGGAGTGCTGCCAGGTCGCGTTGAAGCTGAAGCAGGTCTTCGACCGGTTGGGTCTGGTCGCGTGCGCGAAGACCTCGGGGTCGAAGGGTCTCCAGGTGTACGTGCCGGTCAACGGCGCTACCGACTACGAGGAGACACGAGGCTTCGCGCTGGCGGTTGGGGAGCTGCTGGAGCGGGTCGACCCCGGTCTCGTGACGACCAACATGAACAAGGACGTGCGGGGCGGGCGGGTCTTCATCGACTGGTCGCAGAACCACCTGATCAAGACCACGGTCTGCGTGTACTCGCTGCGCGCGAAGGAGCGGCCCACCGTGTCCACGCCCGTGACGTGGGAGGAGGTGGCGGCCGCGGCGAACGCAGACGCCGGTACCGACCCGTTGCGGTTCGAGGCCGACCAGGTCGTCGAGCGGATCGACGAGCACGGCGACCTGTTCCGCCCGGTACTCACCGTCGAACAGGGGTTGCCCGAGTTGTCGTGATCGCCTGACCGGGACGTCAGTCGGACGAAGCGTCTGATGCGACACCACGTTGGAAGGTGACGCGACCGAGGGAGACGCACCATGGCCAAGGACCACGGCGACCAGATCAAGGACGACGAGCAGTACGAATCGTTGCGTGAAGAGGGCATGAGCAAGGAGAAGGCCGCCCGGATCGCCAACACCGACCGCGAGGAGGCCGCCGAGAAGGGCGGCGAGCGGCCGCCGTACGAGGAGTGGACCAAGGACGAGCTCTACGACAAGGCCGAGGACGTCGGCATCGAGGGGCGCTCGCAGATGGACAAGGACGAGCTGATCGACGCGCTGCGCGATCGGAACTGATCTTCCGAGCCCAGCACAGGCAGGGAGCAGGGTGCAGGTCGGTACGGTCCCGGCATGCGCCCACCCCTCGCTCTCCTGCTGCTGGCGCTGATCCTCACCGCCTGCAGCAGCGACGGTGAGCCGACCGCCACGCAGACCAGCACGTCGCCGAGCCCAGCCGTCACGTCGGCGACACCGGCGTCGAGCCCCTCGCCGGACGACGAGCCGACACCGTCGCCGACGCCGCAGACTTCACCGACGCAGACCTCACCTACCCAGTCCGTTGAGGACGTCACGCTCGCACTCGAGGAGGTCGGCAGCGGGTTCAGCTCCCCGCTGCTCGTCACCGCCCCGCCCGGAGCGAGCGGCATCTGGGTTGCGGAGCAGCCCGGCACCGTCCGCGTGATCGAGGCTGGCGACGTCCGGACGTTCCTCGATATCCGGCGGCGCGTCACGTCAGGCGGCGAGCGTGGTCTGCTGGGTCTCGCGTTCCACCCGGACTACGCCGGCAACGGGCGCGTGTTCGTCCACTACTCGGGAGACGGTGGTCGGACCGTGCTGTCGGAGTTCGAAGCCGCGGGGAGCCCGCGCTCAGTCGATCCGTCCACCGAGCAGGTGCTCTTGACCGTCGCTCAACCGGCTTCCAACCACAACGGGGGCTCGGTGCTGTTCGGCCCGGACGGCTTGCTCTACCTCGCGCTGGGTGACGGGGGTGGCGGCGGCGACCAGTTCGGCAACGGTCAGGATCCGTCGAGCCTGCTCGGGACCCTCCTCCGGCTCGACGTGTCGACACCGGGGGAGTACGCGATCCCTCCCGAGAATCCGTTCGCGGACGGCGAGGGCGGGGCGCCGGAGGTCTACTCCTACGGACTTCGCAACCCCTACCGCATCGCGTTCGGGCCCGACGGCACGCTCTACATCGCCGACGTGGGTCAGAACGCTGTCGAGGAGGTCAACGCGCTCCCGTACGAGGAAGCGAACGGTGCCAACTTCGGGTGGCCGATCCTCGAGGGCACCCACTGCTTTCGCAGCGACGACTGCGACCCCGAGGGAACCGTGCTGCCCGTCCACGACTACACGCACGCCGACACCGGTGGCTGCACCGTGATCGGCGGAGCCGTCTACACCGGCGGGGCCATGCCTGGCATCGGGGGCCACTACTTCTTCACCGACCTGTGCGCCGGTTTCCTGCGGAGTCTCGACGGTGCGGGAACGGCCCACGACTGGACGAGTGACGTCGGGTCCTTCAGCCGGCCGTTGTCCATCGGTTCCGACGCTGAGGGCGAGGTCTACGTGGCCGAACAGGGGGGCCGGATCCTCCGGCTCGTTCCCGCCAGCTAGTCCGACACCCGGCTGGTCAGACCGCTCTGACGTTGGTGGCCCGTGGTCCGCGCGCGTCGGTCGTGGAGACGAAGGCGACACGCTGCCCCGCGTCGAGGGTGCGGAAGCCGTCGCGCTCGATGGAGGAGAAGCGCACGAACACGTCCTCGCTGCCGTCCTCCGGGGCGATGAACCCGTAACCCTTCGCCGGGCTGAACCAGCGGACGGTGCCGACCGACTCCTCGGCAGTCGTGGCCGGGAGCTCGCGGGTCAGCATCTGGAGGTTGGGCTGGTCGCTCACGGGCACCCCGTCTCGATCGCGTCGTCACGAGACTACGGAGCGGCCCGCACCCACAGAGCCACCGCCTTGCCCGACCGGGCCACCGCGGTCTGGACACCGACCGGACGGGAGCGCCCGGACGACCTTACTCGTCGCTGGCGTCGCCGGCCCACTCACGGACGACCGGAGCTCCGACGGGGCTGTCCAGCGGCGCCCCGCCCCAGGTCCGCTTGCCTTCGGGGATGTCAACGGGACGCAGCACGCGTGGCTCGTCGCCACCGAGGTGGAGATCACCCGCAACGCCACACCACAGCAGTCGATCGACCCCGGTCTGGACGCCTTTCGCACCGCGGCCGTACACGCTGTACTCGTCGAGGGGGGTCCGCTTGACGTTGCCCTGCGCCCCGACCGTCAGCACCTCGCCGTCGTCGGCTCCGCCGGGCACGACGCTGGCGGCCACGATCTCGGCGTCGTCGGGCACGTTCATGCCGATGACTCCGCTGGCGGTTCGGCCCATGGTGCGGACCTCCTCGACCGGGAACCGTGTCACGAGCCCGGCGGAGGTGGCGAGCATCAGTTGGTCGCCCTCGGCGGCGAGCAGCACGTGTCGGATGCGGTCGCCGTCCTTCACCCCTGCAGCCTGGATGCTTCGTTGGCGGGCGTCGGCGAACTCGCCCATCTCGGTGCGCTTGACCTGGCCCGCAGCCGACACCGTCACCAGGGTCTGGGCTGCGACGATGGGAACCGCCCCGACTACCGCCGCCTCGGGGCCGCTGGCGGTCTGCGCCGCGACGTGGGTGCCGCGCTGGTTCGCCCGGACGACGGGGTAGTCGGCCAGGTCGACACGGAACCCCCCACCTTCGGCGTCCACCAGCAGGAGCGTCTCGTCGGTGGTCGCGCGGACCACCGCCACCGCCGGGTCGTGCGGATGGCTGTGCGCCGGGGTGGTGCGGCGTTCGGAGATCATCTTGATGTAGCCGCCCTCGGTCACGAAGACGGTCACCTCCTGCGCCTCGAAGCCAGCCTCGGCTCCACCGGCGAGGACCTCCTCCGGGTCGATGCCTTCGGCCACCACCCGGCTGCGCCGTGGCGTGGCGTGGATCCGCCGGATCTCGGTGAGCTCGTCGATCAGGAGCGTGGCCAGCCGCCCGTCGTCGTCGAGGATCGCCTGGAGCTCCTCGATGATCGTCAGCAGGTCCTGGTACTCGTCCTCGAGCTCGGCGCGCTCCAACGCGGCGAGACGGCGTAGCTGCATGTCGAGGACCGCCCGCGCCTGACGCTCGGTGAGCTCGAACTCGTCCATGAGCCCCTGTCTCGCGTCCTCGGCGGACTGGCTGGCACGGATCAGGGCGATGACCTCGTCGAGCTGGTCGAGCGCCGCGAGCAGTCCCTCGAGGACGTGCGCGCGGTCCTGGGCCTGCTCGAGCCGGTGGGTGGTGCGGCGGGTGAGGACCTCGCGCTGATGGTCGAGGTAGTGCTCGAGGGCTTCCTTCAGCCCGATCGTGCGCGGCTCCCCGTCCACGAGCGTGACCTGGTTGACGTTGAAGTTCGAGCGCAGGTCGGTGCTCTGGTAGAGCTGGGCGAGAACCCGCGCGGGATCCTCGCCCCGCTTGAGCTCGATCACGATCCGCATGCCGTCCCGCGACGACTCGTCGCGGAGGTCGCGGATCTCCTCGATCTTCTTCTTCTGCACCAGGTCGGCGATCTTCTCGAGCAGCGTGGACTTGTTGACCTGGTAGGGGATCTCGGTGACGACGATGCGCGGCAGGTTCCCGGTGCGGACCTCGGTGGTGGCGACGGCCTCCATCGTGACCTGTCCCCGTCCCGACTCGAACGCCTCGCGGATGCCCTCGTCCTCGATGATGCGGGCACCTGTGGGGAAGTCGGGTGCAGGCACGAGCTCCATGAGGTCGTCGAGCGTCGCGTCCGGGTGCTCGATCAGATGCACGCAGGCATCGATGAGCTCGCCGAGGTTGTGCGGGGCGATGTTGGTGGCCATCCCAACGGCGATCCCCGAGGCTCCGTTCGTCAGCAGGTTCGGGAAGCGCGCCGGGAGGACGACCGGCTCCTCGTCGTAGCCGTCGTAGTTGGGGGTGAAGTCGACGGTGTCCTCGTCGATGCCGTCGAGGAGCTCCATCGCGAGCTTCGACAGCCGCGCCTCGGTGTAGCGCATCGCCGCGGGCGGGTCGCCGTCGACGGAGCCGAAGTTGCCGTGGCCGTCCACCAGGAGCTCACGGGTCGAGAAGTCCTGTGTCATGCGCACCAGCGCGTCGTAGATCGAGGTGTCACCGTGCGGGTGGTACTTCTTCATGACCTCGCCCACCGCCGATGCGCACTTGCGGTACGGCCGGTCGGGGCGGAGGCCCGACTCCCACATCGAGTACAGGATCCGGCGCTGGACCGGCTTCAAGCCGTCGCGGACGTCGGGGAGCGCGCGGCCCACGATGACCGACATCGAGTAGTCGAGGAACGCTTGCTCCATGCGTTCCTCGAGCGACACCTGCTTGACGGTGCCGCCGTCGCCCACCAGTTTCGGTTGTCTCGCCATCACACGTCCAGGTTGGTCGCGAACTTCGCCTTGTCGATGATCCACTCCCGGCGGGGGTTGGTCGACGAACCCATCAGCAGGACGAACAGCTCGTCGGCGGCCTGGCCGTCTTCGACGTTGACCTGGAGCAGTGTGCGGCGCTGCGGGTCCATGGTCGTGGCCCAGAGCTGGTCGGCGTCCATCTCGCCGAGGCCCTTGAACCGCTGGACGTCGACGTTCCCCTTGAACTCGCCCTTGCGGAGCGTGTTGAGCTCCTTGTCGCTCATGGCGTAGGCGATCTTGTTCTTCTTGCGGAGCTGGTAGAGCGGGGGCTGGGCGAGGAAGAGGTGGCTCTTCTCGAGCAGCTTCGGCATCAGCCGGTAGAAGAACGTGAGCAGCAGCGTCGTGATGTGGCCGCCGTCGACGTCCGCGTCCGCCATCAGGATGATCTTGTCGTAGCGGAGCTTCTCGTAGTCGAAGTCCGGTTCGACCCCGGTGCCGATCGCCTTGATCAGCGCCTGGATCTCGGAGTTCTCGAGCACCCGACGCAGCTGGGCCTTCTCGACGTTGAGGACCTTGCCCCGCAGCGGCAGGATCGCCTGGGTGTGGCGGTCGCGGGCCATCTTCGACGAGCCGCCGGCGGAGTCGCCCTCGACGATGTAGAGCTCGGTCTCGTCGGGGTTCCGTGACGTGCAGTCCGCGAGCTTGCCCGGCAGCCCGGCCGACTGGGAGTCCAGGAGTCCCTTCCGGCGGGTGAGCTCACGGGCGGCCTTGGCTGCCTGCCGGGAGCGGGCGGACAGCACTGCCCGCTGGATGATCTTCTTGGCCCCCGACTTGTTCTTGTTGACCCAGATCTCGAGCTCGTCCCGCACGACCTGCTGGACGTAGCCGCGCGCGACCGACGAGCCGAGCCGGCCCTTGGTCTGCCCCTCGAACTGGGGGTCGGGGAGCTTGAGGGAGACGACGACGACGAGCCCTTCGCGCAGGTCGTCACCGATGAGTTCCGGGTCCTTCTTGGTGGTGGCCCGCGAGCTCTTGGCGTAGTCCTTGAACACGTCGGTCACCGCGCGTCGGAAGCCCTCCTCGTGGGTGCCGCCGTCTGCGGTCCGGACCACGTTGACGTAGCTGCGCATCCGCTCGTCGTGGAACCCGTCCGTCCACGTCATCGCGACGTCGAGCGCGACGGTGTGGCCTTCGTACTCGCCCTCGTGGTGGATCGAGATCGGCTTGACCATGGGGTCGCGCTCGTGCAGGAGCACCTCGACGAACGCCACGAGGCCCTTCTTGAAGCGGAACGTCTCCGACTTGCCGCTGCGCTCGTCGACGAGCGTGCAACTGAGCCCGGAGTTCAGGAGCGCGGTCTCCTTGAGCCGCTGGGCGATGGTCGCGTAGTCGAAGTCGGTCGATTCGAAGATCTCGGGGTCGGGCCAGAAGCGGACCGTGGTGCCGTGCCCCTTCTTCTTGCCGGCCTTCTTCAGCTCATCGGCTTTCTCGCCCCGCTCGAACGCGATCGTGTGCCGGTGACCGTCGCGGACGACCTCGATCTCGGTTCGGGTCGACAGGGCGTTGACGACCGAGACCCCGACGCCGTGCAACCCGCCCGATACGGCGTAGCTCTGCCGGTCGAACTTGCCCCCGGCGTGGAGTGTGGTCAGCGCGACCTCGACCGCGGGCTTGTTCTCGGTGGGGTGCTTGTCCACCGGGATGCCACGGCCGTCGTCGACGACCTGGCAGCCCCCGTCCTCGAGCAGGCGGACCTCGATCTTGTTGGCGTGTTTCGCGAGGTGTTCGTCGACCGCGTTGTCGACGACCTCCCACACCAGGTGATGAAGGCCCCGCTTGTCGGTGGTCCCGATGTACATGGCGGGCCGCTTGCGGACGCCCTCGAGGCCTTTGAGGACGCTGATGTTCTTGGCGTTGTACTCGGTCACGGGGCTCCCGGGGGGCATCGGGGGACGGACTCGGGGATCTGCAGCGAAGGTACGTGATGGGTGTGACGACGCCGTGGAACCGATCCGATAGCGATCTGCTCGGAACGGCTGCCGAACGTCTGTGGTCGCTGTCGTCCGTCGGCTCGGGCGGAGGCAGGCGGCATGGTGATGCTGGCCCTCTCCGTCGCAGGCGGCTCCGTTCCCAGCGGGCGTTCGACCAGCAACGCGTAGCCTCGTCCAACGCCCGCGTCACGAAGACGCTGCGGAAGCGAGGGGCCAGAGATGACGGACGTCGAGACATGAGCGACGAACCGGCGTGGCCGCCGGAGCCGCTCCACGTCGCCGTGGACGTCACCGTCTTCAGCGTGGTCGACGACCGGCTGCACGTGCTCCTGATCCGCCGGCCGTACGAGCCGTTCGAAGGACGCTGGGCCCTACCGGGCACGTTCAGCCGGCCGGACGAGACCCTCGAGGAATCGCCACGGCGGGCACTGCGTGACAAGGCGGGTCTCGAGGGCGTCTACCTGGAACAGCTCGCGACCTACGACCAGCCGCCCCATGGCGAGGCTCCTGGGCGTGACCCCCGGGGGCGGGTGGTCTCGGTCGCGTTCCTGGCACTGATCGGTGCAGGCCGGGTCGGGGCGGGGGAGCAGGTGCGCTGGTGGGACGTCGCCGAGCTCCCGACGCCGCTCGCGTTCGACCACGAGCGGATCCTCCGAGACGGCGTCGAGCGTCTCCGCGCGAAGACCCGCTACGCCCCGGTTGCCTTCCAGCTCCTGCCCGACGAGTTCACCCTCACCGAGCTCCAAGGCGTCTACGAGGCGGTGATGGGTGAATCACTCGACGTCCGCAACTTCCGGCGCGACCTGAAGGCTGCCGGTGTCATCGAGCCGACCGGCGACACCGTCACAGAGGGACCAGGGCGTCCCGCCAAGCTCTACCGCCACGTCCCCGGCTCGTTCGCGGTCGATGCCGAGGAGCGACGCGTGGCCGAACGCATCGCACGGTCGAGGGAGGGCGATGCCGGAGACCACGGCGGCGCGGGCCACGATGGTGGTGAGGGGGGCGGTTAGTCTCCGGGTAGCCGTCGAGGGAGTCATGTCGTGCCGGTCGAGCCCACCCTGATCGACGGGTTGCTCGTGGTCCGGTGGGAGACACACGGCGACGACCGCGGGTTCTTCCGTCAGACCTACCAGGTCCGGGAGATCGGGGACGCGCTCGGCCGCGAGCCGACACTCCGCCAGGGCAACCACTCCCGCAGCGAGCCCGGGGTGCTCCGTGGCTTCCATGCCGAGCCCTGGGACAAGCTCGTGTACGTGGTGCGCGGGCTGGCCTTCTGCGCGGTGGCCGACATCCGGCCCGGGTCGGACACCTTCGGTGAGGTCGCGGCCTTCCGCCTCGGGGATCCCCCCGACGGCGAGCGCATCCGGCTGTTCATCGCGGAGGGGCTCGCGAACTCGTTCTGCACCATCGGTGCGACGGCGACCGACTACGTCTACGACGTCAGTGACTACTGGCGCCCCGACCTCGACAAGCCGTCCGTGGCCTGGGACGACCCCGACCTCGCCGTCGACTGGCCCGTCGACGACCCGACACTGTCCGACGCGGACCGGAGCAACCCGATCCTGCGGGAGCTCTTCCCCGACCACCCCCGCTGGGGCACCTGACGGACAGGCAGGCGGCCGGCACCACCGTGGCTTGGTGGTGCCTCCTCAGGGGTCGCGGGCGTAGTCGGGCACGTCGGGGTCGTCGGGCTGGGGGATGTCGGGCTCGACCGCGATGATCCGGGCGTCGTCGACCCGGTCCCGGATCTCCTGCTCCATGTCGTCGATCAACCGAGCGACCGCGTCCGCATCGAGGGAGCTCGTGAGCCGGAGCTTCATGTCCACGAGCAGCTCCTGTGGGCCGAGGTGGAGCGTGCGGAGCAGCACGAGCTCGTCGACCTCGTCGTACTCCCGTACGACCTGTCGGATGAGCTGCTCGTCCTCGGGCGTGGCCGGCTCACCGATGAGGAGGCTCTTCATCTCGCGGGCCAGCACCCCCGCGACCCCGGCCAGGAGGAGACCGATCACGAGCGAGCCGATCGCGTCGAAGACGTGGAGTCCCGTGGTCACGGAGATCGCGACCGCGATCATCGCGACGAGCACCCCCGACACCCCCGCCGAGTCCTCGAGCAGGACCACCGGGATCTCGGGGTCCCGGGACCGCTGGACGAAGCGCCAGTAGCTGACCCCACGCCGGCTCTTGTCCGCTTGGCGGCGGGCGTTCCACAGCGAGGTGCCGTCCATCACGGCTGACGCCCCGAGCACGACGAACGCCCAGAACGGGTTCGAGATCGGTTCGGGGTCCAGCAGGTCGGTGACCCCCTGCCACAGTGACACGAGCGCCCCGAGGCCGAAGATCAGGATCGAGTACACGAACGGCCAGAAGTAGCGCTCGCGGCCGTAGCCGAACGGGTGGGCCGGGTCGGGGTCCTTGCGGGACCGTCGATGGCCGTAGAGCAGCAGACCCTGGTTCGCCGTGTCGGCGACCGAGTGCATCGTCTCGGCCATCATCGACACCGATCCGGTGAACAGCCAGGCGGCGCCCTTGGCGAGCATGATCCCGATGTTGGCGGCGATCGCCACGAGCACGGTGAAGCGGCCCGCATCACCGCCGTCGCTGCCTGCGTCTCCCACCGGACCTCCGTCGCCGGCACCACGCTAGGCGAGCGGCGATCGAGCGTGCCGTTGTCATCCGGGCCGCGAGGAGGTAGACACCAGGTATGGGATTGTGGGATCGGGGTCGGCTGCCGGCCCATCCGGCGCTCGAGGTCGTTGACGAGCACGTCGCCCTCGGGCCGATCGACGGCGACGCGATCGTCCGTCGGGGTGGCGACCTCGTCGTCCGCGGCTGCATCACCGGCTCCCTGTATGTGTGCCGGGGCGGCAGAGCGGTGATCCTGGGGCGGGTCGATCACGACGTGCATGTGTTCGGCGGCGAGGTGGAGGTTCGGGGCGTCGTGCTCGGGACGGTCTTCGACTCTCGTGGTCTGGTCGTGCTCCACGAGAAGGCCTACGTCGGGACCCTCGATCCGCCGATCACGATCCGGGCCCGCGCCGGGCGGTGACGTGGGGCCCGGCCTGGCGTAACGGGTGAGGCGAGCCGGTCGCCTACAGTGCGTGGCCGACTGTTCGGGAGGTCGTGTGGAGAAGGCCGTGCTTTCGACCGGCCGCGTACCGGTCGGCGCCCCGCTCCCGTCACGCGTCGACACCGACTCGGACACGTTCGCCCGGAACCGTGACGGCAACCTCGAGCTGATCGAGCAGTTCGAGGAGAACCTCGCCGAGGCCCGCGCGGGTGGCGGACCCGAGAAGGTCGAGCGCCACCACAAGCGCGGCAAGTTCATGATCCGCGACCGCATCGGGCTGCTGCTCGACCGTGACTCGCCGTTCCTCGAGCTCCAGCAGCTCGCCGGCTGGGGGAGTGACTTCAAGGTCGGGGGCTCGACCGTGCAGGGGATCGGTGTCGTCAGCGGCGTCGAGTGCCTC
>JAWVZB010000098.1:0-11129 GCA_033722375.1 Nitriliruptorales bacterium
ATCTGGGTGGGACGCTGCAGACCGACATCCTCAAGGAGTACATCGCCCAGAAGGAGTGGCTGTTCCCGCCCGAGCCGCACCTGAGGCTCATCGGTGATCTGATCGAGTTCTGCACCGAGAACGTGCCGCGCTACCACCCGGTGTCGATCTCGGGCTACCACATCCGTGAGGCCGGCAGCACGGCGGTGCAGGAGCTGGCCTACACGCTGGCGAACGGGTTCGCCTACGTCGAGCTCGGGATGGAGCGGGGGCTGCACCCCGACGAGTTCGTGCCCCGTTTCAGCTTCTTCTACGACGCCCACATCGACTTCTTCGAGGAGATCGCCAAGTTCCGGGCGGGGCGGCGGATCTGGGCGCGGTGGCTCAAGGAGCGCTACGGGGCGACCAACGAGCGGGCGCTGCTGATGCGGTTCCACACCCAGACCGCCGGGGTCTCGCTGACCGCGCAGCAGCCCGACAACAACATCGTCCGCACCGCGATCGAGGCGCTCGCCGGGGTGCTGGGGGGCACCCAGTCGCTGCACACCAACGCCCTCGACGAGGTGCTGGCGCTGCCCAGCGACCATGCCGCGAAGGTGGCGCTGCGGACCCAGCAGATCCTCGCTGAGGAGACGGGGGTCACCAACGTCATCGACCCGCTCGGCGGGTCGTGGTTCGTCGAGGCGCTGACCGACGAGATCGAGGAGCAGGCTGAGGAGATCTTCGCCCAGATCGAGCGGATGTCCGACGACGGGACGATGATGCGGGGGATCCTGAAGGGCATCGAGGACGGGTGGTTCATGTCCGAGATCGCCGACGCCGCCTTCGAGTTCCAGAACCGGATGGAGAAGGGCGAGTTCAAGATGGTCGGCGTCAACGCCTACGTCGAGGACGAGGACGACGAGCTCGAGATCCTGCGGATCTCCCACGAGGTCGAGCAGAAGCAGAAGCAACGTCTCGAGCAGGTGCGCAACGACCGCGACGGGGCGGCGGTCGAAGCGGCCCTCGACGACCTGCGCTCGGCCGCTAGGAGCGAGGACACCAACCTCGTGCCGGTGATCATGGACGCCGTGCGTGCGGACGCCACCGTGGGCGAGATCTCGACCGCCCTCCAGGACGTCTGGGGCGAGTACCGAGAGGCGCCCCGGCTCTGAGCCGGCCGCCGCCTCGCAGCGGTTCGCGGACTCCCGGCGCCTCATCGGGGATACTCCCGGTGACCCAACGCAAAGGTCGACCACTGTCCGTCACCGCCGGGCCGGCCACCGGCCGCGACGACCCGGACGGGGCTCCCCGCACACTGACCGGCGACCTCCGCCGTCTGCTCGCGGTCCGGCCCCGTGCGCTGCTGTTCGCCTTCCGTCGTCGCGTGCTGGCCTCGACCACCGGCCGGCGCATGCTGCTGATCGCGCTGGCGGCGGTGCTGCCCGTCGCGCTCCTGGCCTTCGTCCTCGCGAGCACCCTCGGCAGGACCGCCGGACTGATCGGGGACGTCGGCACCGTGGTCGAGGACCGGGTCGCGCCGGTGCTGGTGCTGTCGGACGAGCTCGCGGAGTCACAGGTCATGCTCGACCGCTACTTCAACAGCGGAGCGGCGCACGACCGGGCGGCGCTGCTCGCTCATGCCCAGCGTGTCGAGTCCGGCTTCGCGCTCCTCCAGGACAAGATGCCAGCCGGCAGTGAGGTCGCTCGGCTCACGGAGTCGGCCTACGCCTCGTGGAGCTTCATCCACGAGACACTGGCCGGCGACGATTTCGCGCTCCCCGCCACCGAGGAGGGACGCACGGCGCTGCTGGCGACGTTCAGCCAGACCTCGGCCGCGGTCCGGCGCGACCTGGTCCGGCTCACCGGTACCTCGTCCGACGCCGTCGTCGACCTGGCCGACGAGGCGCGCGCCACCGCGACCGGGATGCGGGTGCTCGTGTACGGCGGCGTTCCGCTCGCCCTGCTCCTCGGGAGCGTCCTCGTCGTCTGGCTCGTGCGGGACGTCCGGCGTGGTACTGCCGAGCTGCTCGCCGCCGCTGCGAGGATGGAGCAGGGGGACTTCTCCACCCGCGTCCCCGAGATCACTCACGGGGATCTCGCGCCGGTCGCCCGCGCCTTCAACCAGATGGCCGACCGGCTCGAGCGCCAGAGCCGCGAGCTCGAGGGCATCGCCAACCGCGACGAGCTCACCGGCGTGATGAACCGCCGCGGGTTCGAGACCGTGTTCCGTCGGGAGCTCGAGCGGGCGGGGCGGTACGGCCATCCGACGGCGCTGCTCCTCCTGGACATCGACCATTTCAAGCAGGTCAACGACACGCACGGGCATCCGGCCGGCGACGCCGTGCTCCAGGGCGTCGCCCAGGAGATCACCGCCGCGGTCCGTGGTGTCGATCGGGTCGGGCGCTGGGGCGGCGAGGAGTTCGCGGTGCTCCTGCCCGAGACCGATGCCGATGCCGCGCGGATGGTCGCGGAGCGCATCCGGCGCCTCGTGGCACAGCGCGTCGTCGACACGGCGGCTGGCCGCATCGCCGTGACGGTGAGCATCGGGATGGCGGTCGCCGACCCCGACGACGTCCCGGACGCTTCGGCCCTCCTGGATACTGCGGACGAGGCGCTCTACGCGGCCAAGGACCGCGGCCGCAACCGCGTCGAGGCGGCCTGAACGGGCGGGAGCCAGCTCGGCCGACCCCTATCCTCGCGGGGCATGCCCGTCCTCGTCGCTCCCGCCGACACCGGCCTCGGCCCGGCCCTCGTCACCCGGCTCCTGGCCGATGGCGGGGAGGTCCGGGCGTACTGCTCCGGGGAGGGTGCCCGCGCCCCGCTCCGGCAGGCAGGGGCGATCATCGCGGACGGTGACCTCGATGACGAGGGCCACCTCGAGGCGGCGATGGAGCAGGTCCACACCGTCGTGGACCTCAGCGGAGGCCCCCTGGCAACCTCGGTCGAGGCCCTCGACGTGGCCGGGAGAACCGTCCTCCGAGCGGCGAGCCAGGCGGGGGTCCGGAGGCTGATCCGGCTCTCGGTCCCCGGGGCCGACCCGGCGGCTGGCGACGAGCTCCGTCGCACCGAAGGCGCCCTCGAGGAGGCACTGCGCGACGCGGCCCCCCCGACGGTCGTGGTGCGTCCCTCCGTGGTCGACACACCCCGGATGCGCAACGCCCTGCGCTCGGTCGCCACCAGCGAGCACCACGACACCGAGGTCGCGCCGGTGCCACCGGACGACCTGGTCGAAGCGCTGGCGATCCTGGACGCGGTCCGGTCCCACGCACACACGGGGCACGTCGTCTTCCACGCGCAGGGCGACAGGATGACCCTGGGCACCTACCTCGACCGCATCGACCCCGGATCGCGCGTTGGCCAGGTCTACGTGTCGCGGTCCGAGGTGCCGCTGCTCGCCCCGTCGCTGTCCGGGCCGTGGGTCACCGACGACGAGGTCGTCTTCGACGTCTGGGAGTTCACCGGCCACGAGCCGGCCGGACTCCGCTTCGAGGCCTGACCCTCGGCCTGCGGTTGCGGAGCAGTGAGCACGCACACCGCGTCGACGTCAGTCGACCTGGGGGTCGGTGGTGGCGCGGAGCTGCGGAGCAGTGAGCACGCACACCGCGTCGACGTCAGTCGACCTGGGGGTCGGTGGTGGCGCGGAGCTGCGGAGCAGTGAGCACGCACACCGCGTCGACGTCAGTCGACCTGGGGATCGTCGATCCAGGCCATCATGGACCGGAGCTTCTTGCCGACGACCTCGATGTCGGAGGTCCGGCCCTCCTCGCGCATCCGCGTGAAGTTCTCGGCCCCCGATTCCCACTCGTCCATGAACCGCCGGGCGAACGTGCCGTCCTTGATCTCCGCGAGGATGTCGTCCATGGCCTGCTTGGACGCGTCGCCGACGACCCGGGGGCCGCTGACGTAGTCGCCGTACTCGGCGGTGTCCGAGACGGAGTAGCGCATGTACGACAGTCCGCCTTCGTACATCAGGTCGACGATGAGCTTCAGCTCGTGGAGACACTCGAAGTACGCCACCTCCGGCTGGTAGCCGGCGTCGGTCAGTGTCTGGAAGCCGTTCAGCACCAGCTGCGACAGGCCACCGCACAGGACCGCTTGCTCACCGAAGAGATCGGTCTCGGTCTCTTCCTCGAAGGTGGTCTGGAGCAGTCCGGCGCGTGCCAGCCCGATCGCGGCGCCGTACGACTTGGCGAGCTCGAGTGCCCGGCCGGTGGCGTCCTGATGCACTGCGACGAGCCCCGGGGTGCCCTGTCCCGTCTGGTAGAGCCGGCGCACGAGGTGGCCGGGCGACTTCGGGGCGACGAGGAAGACGTCGATGTCGTCGGGCGGCTCGATGAACCCGAAGTGGACGTTGAAGCCGTGACCGAAGACCAGCGCGTCCCCGGGCTCCATCGCGTCGGCGAGACCGTTCTCCCACATCCCCTTCTGGTGGGTGTCGGGCGCCAGCACCACCACGACGTCCGCGTCGGCCGCGGCGTCGTTGGTGTCCATGACCTCGAGGCCGGCCTCCTCGGCCGGTTGGCGCGACGAGGAGTCAGGGCGGAGTCCCACCCGGACGTCCACCCCCGAGTCGCGGAGGTTGAGGGCATGGGCGTGGCCCTGGCTGCCGTAGCCGAGCACCGCGACACGGCGCTCACCGATCAGCGACTGGTCGGTGTCTGCGTCGTAGTAGATCGTGGCCATCGGTACTCCTCGTGGTGCGGGGCGCCGGAAGCCTACGGAGTCGGCCGTCCGCAGCGCACATCGATGGTGCGGATGCGACGCGCGGCAGCGGAGCCTTGCGGTCCGCTGGCATCCCGTGGGAGGGGGATCACGCGGCCGCCGGCCTCGGACCACTACGGTTGGATGCTTCCAGCCGGCAGCGTCGCGTCCAAGGAGGAAGACGGAACATGCGTGGGCAACGCCTCGTGATGGCCTTGGGCGGCAACGCGATCGCACCGGTCGGACAGCCCGACACCCCCGAGGTCGAGATCGAGAACGTCACCCGCACCATGGGGCCGGTGGCGGCGCTCGTCCAGGAGGGAGCCGAGGTCGTGATCACCCACGGCAACGGCCCCCAGGTGGGGGCCGTCCTCCGCAAGAACGAGCTGGCCCGCCACGAGCTCCCGCCGATCCCGCTGGACTGGTGTGTCGCCGAGACCCAGGCCACCATCGGTTTCCTCGTCGCGAACGCGCTCGGGTGGGAGTTCGAGCGTCGGGGGATCGCGCGCCCCGTCGTCCCGATCGTGAGTCGTGTGCGCGTCGCCGCCGACGATCCGGCGTTCGAGCAGCCCACGAAGCCGATCGGCGGTTACGTGTCCGACGAGGCCGAGGTCCGTCGTCGCGAAGGCGACGGGCAGGTCTTCGTGCACCACGAGGGGAGGGGCTGGCGCCGAGTGGTGCCGTCCCCGCGACCACTCGAGAGCCTCGACCGGCGCGGCGTGGAGCTGGTCCTCGACGACGGCGGCGTGGTGGTTGCCAACGGCGGCGGCGGTATCCCGGTCGTCGCCGGCGAGGATGGACGCCTGCGCGGCGTCGAGGCCGTGGTCGACAAGGACCTCTCGGCGGCCCTGCTGGCCATCGAGGTCGACGCCGATCGGCTCGTGATCCTCACCGACGTCCGAGGTGTCGCCCTGGATCACGGGACCCCCGACGAGCGCTGGCTCGGCGAGGTCCGCGTCAGCGAGCTGCGGGCGCACAGCGAGGCCGGTGAGTTCGGTGCCGGGTCCATGGGGCCGAAGGTCGAGGCTGTGTGCCGCTTCGTCGAGGGGGGCGGTCGACGGGCGATGATCGGGGCGCTCGACGATGCTCTCGCCGTCGCCCGAGGTGAGGCGGGTACGCGCGTCGTCCCCTGACGGACGGGGCCGACACGCGTACCGTGTCACCCGATGCCAGCCCTTCTCGACCGCCTGAAGCGGCCCCTCCGAGACCTCCGCGTCTCGGTGACCGACCGCTGCAACCTCCGCTGCCGCTACTGCATGCCGCGGGAGGTCTACGGGCCCGGCTTCGAGTTCCTCGACCGTGACGACCTGTTGACCTTCGAGGAGATCGCCCGGATCACGCGCGCGTTCGCGAGGAACGGCGTCACGAAGGTTCGGCTGACCGGTGGCGAGCCGCTCCTGCGCCGGGATCTCCCCGCGCTGGTCCGGATGCTGGCCGACATCGACGGGATCGACGAGCTGGCGCTCACCACGAACGCCCTGCTGCTGCCCTCGGTGGCCGGGCCGCTCCGCGATGCGGGCGTCGACCGCCTCACCGTGAGTCTCGATGCGCTCGACGATCCCACGTTCCGGCGGATGAGCGACACCCGTCGGGCGGTTGGCGACGTCCTCGAGGGCATCGACGCGGCCATGCGAGCCGGCTTCCCGCCCCCCAAGATCAACGCGGTCGTGCGGCGGGGCGTCAACGAGCACGCCGTTGTCGACCTCGCGGCCTTCGGGAGACAGCTCGGGTCGACGGTGCGGTTCATCGAGTTCATGGACGTCGGACACACCAACGGCTGGTCGCGCGAGGAGGTCGTACCCGCAGAGGAGATCCTCGATGCCCTGGCGTCGCGCTGGGAGCTCGACCCGGTCGGCGAGCGAGGCACGGCCCCGGCCGAGCGGTACCGCTACCGCGATGGCGGCGGGGAGATCGGCGTTATCGCGTCGGTGACCCGGCCCTTCTGCCGCACGTGTGTC
The DNA here is from genome assembly GCA_033722375.1 of Nitriliruptorales bacterium. GTDB lineage: Bacteria > Actinomycetota > Nitriliruptoria > Nitriliruptorales > Nitriliruptoraceae > JAWVZB01. Next base: position 6,621 of record JAWVZB010000098.1, read on the forward strand.
CGTGCCCGCCTCAGTGCGGTGGGTGAGCTCTTCACCTGCCTCTTCGCGACCGTCGGACGCGACCTCCGGGCCGTCGTCAGGTCCGGTGCCACCGCGGCGGAGCTCGACGAGGTCATCGGCACGGTCTGGTCCGAACGGCGGGACCGCTACTCCGAAGAGCGTCGGGACGAGCCCGCGGCGGACCCTGCGCGGGTGGAGATGTCCTACATCGGTGGCTGATGCGCTCGGCAGTCCGCCTCGCTGCACCCCGGGGCCTATGCTTCGCGGCCGTCACCGCTCCCATGGGGTAGGCATGGACGTGCCTCGCCGTCACCGTTGAGACGCTCCGACGCGCCGGACCTGGTCTGCCTCGACCTCGACGGCTGCCTCGTGGATTCGTCGGCAGCGATCCCACGTGCCATCAACCGAGCCCTCGAGCAGCTCGGGATCGCTCCTCGTCCCCGAGCCTCGCTCAGGAGCTTCATCGGGCCGCCGCTGCTCGACAGCTTCCGGGTGCTGCTCGAGGAGGAGGGGCGTGACCCGGCGGCCGCACCGCGTGGTGTCGAGGTCTACCGGGAGGCCTATCCCGAGATCTCGCTCGCGCACACGACCGTGGTCCCCGGCATCCCCGGGGTGCTCGACGAGCTGGCGGCAGCCTCCGAGCTGCGGGTCGTGACCTCGAAGCCCCGCGAGTTCGCCGTGCCGATCCTCGAGCGGCTCGGCCTGACCGGAACCCTTCGTGCCGTCCACGCCCCTGCCCTCGATGCGCTCGAGGAGACCAAGTCCGAGACGCTGGCCTCCGCGCTCGGCGACGCGGGTGTGCTTGCCTCGGCTGCCGTGATGGTGGGCGACCACCCGGCGGACGTGCGTGCCGCTCGGGCGAACGACGTGCGGAGTGTCGCCGTGACCTGGGGGAGTGCGTCCGCGGAGGAACTGCGGGGCGCTGGGGCCGATCGGGTGGTCCAGCGCCCGAGCGAGCTGCTCGCGGCCGTCCAGCTGCCTCGTCGTGCCTGAGAGGGGGAACGCCAGGCGCTGGCGGATCAGCGCTCTGTCGGGCGTGTGGCCGCGTGCATCTCGAGGATCAGCAGTGCGAGGTGGACGTCGAGCCGCAGGGTCGCGTCGTCGGTGAACGGCCCCACGATCCCTTCGATCTTCTCGATCCGGTAGCGCAGCGTGTTGTAGTGGAAGTGGAGGCGTCGGGCGGCTGCGGCGACGTTCCCGTTCGCTTCGAGCAGCACCCGCAGCGTTCTTCGGAGGTCGCGCGCAGTCTCCGTGTCGCCGGCGAGCTCCCCCAGGATCTCGGTCGCGAAGTCCGCCAGCTCGCTGGGATCCTCGACGAGGTCCAGGAGGCGGTACGCGCCGAGCCGGTCGAAGTGGACCGCCGCCCCCGGGCCGTGCAGGTTGCGACCGATCCGGAGGGCGGCGATCGCCTGGCCGTAGGCACGCGGGACGTCTTCGAGCTCGGTCACGGGTCGTCCGAGTCCCACCGACACGCTGGTTCCGAGCTGACGGGTGGTCTCGCGGCAGAGGTCGCGGACGAACTGCTCTGCCTGGTCACGGCCGTGGTCGCCCTCGAAGGCGCCGGTCAGCACCACGACCTCGTCGGAGAAGCGCACGACCGCCGCCGCCGGATCGCGATCGTGGATCGGGCGGGCCAGGGTGTTCGCGAACGGGATCCGTGGGGCGGCGTCACCGCCGGCAGGCTCCTCGGGATCGTCGAGCTGCGCGACCAGCACGATCAGACGGCGCTGGAGATCCCAGCCGAACAGTTTCGCGCGGCTCAGCCCGTCCTCCCAGTGCGTGAGCCGGCCCGACAGCAGGTCGTGCATCAGCTCCGATTGGTAGCGGGCCTCGATCGCAGCGAGCTCGAGCTCCTTGGTGCGTGTGAGGGCGGCGACGGTGGCCGCGTGCTCCAGGGCCCGCCGGTCCAAGGCCGCTTCGCCACCCTCGCGCCGCCGCAGCGCGACCACCCGACCGTGGAGCTGATGCCCGGCGGAGATGGGGACGCTCGTGGCGGGAAGTGCTTCGCCGCCCAGATCGACCTCGTCGTCACGCAGCGCCACCTGGTCGCCGACCTCGACCCCGTCGGGCAGACGCGCCGCCGCCAGGACGTGGTCGGTCGCGTCCAGCACGGCGGTCGGCGCGTCCAGGATGTCGGCGAGGTCCGTGGCCAGTCGGTCGAGGCCGTCACCGTCGAGGACGATCTGGAGCAACGCCCGGTGGATGCGCTCGGAGCGCTCGAGTCGATGCGTCTGAGCCTGGAGGATCTCGGACAGGACCTCGGTCAGGATCTCGTCGAACGCGATGTCCGGAGGCAGCTGGACGATGGGGAACTGCCGCTCGTCGGCGACCTCGAGGACGTCGTCGGGGAGTTCGTCGAGGTAGCGGCCCAGCTTGATGCCGATCCCGACCAGGCCAGCCTCGTCGAGTTCGCAGACGAGCTCCGCGAGCCGGTCGGTCTGCCCGTGCAGCGGGTAGGCGGTGGTGAGCAGGAACTCGGCCGGCTTCACCCAGGGCACGATGTCGGGCACCTCCATGACGTTCAGGCGCTCGACGACCCGGTCGAGTCCCTCACGTCCGGCGAGCACCACTGCACCGTCGAGCACAGGGATGGCGAGGACGTCGCGGAGGCGCTGGCCACGCACCAGGGCCGGTGTCGCTCCTCGTACCGTCGTGTCCGGCGACGGAACGTCCCGCACGTCCATCCCCTTTCGTCAGGTTCCACGAGGCTAGTGCCGTCCCGTCGGCGGACGTCGACATGGTCAGTCTCCACCGACGTCGGTAGCGTCGACGGACCGACCGCTACCCGTCCCGGTCCCCGTTGGAACCGGCGACGGCACGAGGAGGAACCCATGACCATCGAGGTCCGCAAGGTCGAGATCGGCAGCGTCCAGGACGCGTCAGGCATGGCTCAGCTCATCGAGGAGGGGGTCTTCGCGGCCGACGAGGTCATCGCGATCATCGGCAAGACCGAGGGCAACGGCGGCGTCAACGACTACACCCGCATCCTCGCAGATCAGGCGTTCCGCGGGGTGCTCCTCGAGCACGGGACGCGCTCCGAGGACGAGGTCGGCGAGATCCCCATGGTCTGGTCCGGAGGCTGCGACGGCGTGATCACCCCCCACGCGACGGTGTTCGCCAGGGTCGACGACGAGGCCGCCAGCGACGATCCGCGGCTCGCGGTCGGCATCGCCATGAGCGACGTGATCCTCCCCGAGGACATCGGGCGCCCCGCGATGGTCGAGAAGGTCGCCGAGGGGGTCCACCGCGCCATGGAGGCCGCTGGGATCGACGACGCGGCGGAGGTGCACTACGTCCAGACCAAGACCCCGCTCCTCACCCAGGACACGATCAAGGACGCCTGGTCTCGTGGCGAGACCGTCTACACCGAGGACACGCTGTACTCGATGGACATCTCCAACGGGACGACCGCGCTCGGCATCGCGGTCGCCTTGGGCGAGATCGACATGCCTGACGCCGACCAGATCGGCGAGGACCACGACCTCTACTCGTCGGTCGCCTCCTGCTCGTCCGGCGTCGAGCTCGACCGGGCACAGATCGTGGTGGTCGGCAACGCGCCGGGATCGGGCTCTCCCTACCGGATCGGGCACTCCGTGATGAGGGACGCCATCGACCAGGACGGGATCTGGGAGGCGATCCGTGACGCCGGGCTCGACCTGCCCGACCGCCCCCACCCCGACGACCTCGACGGCAGACTCGTCAACGTCTTCATGAAGTGTGAGGCTGACCCGCGCGGCGAGCTACGCGGGCGGCGCCAGTTGTCGCTCGACGACTCGGACGTGCACCATCACCGCCAGATCAAGGGCGCGGTCGGGGGCGTCGCTGCGGCGACCATCGGGGATCCCGCCGTCTTCGTGTCGGTCGCGGCGCTGCATCAGGGCCCGCTGGGGGGTGGACCGGTGGCCGCGATCGTCCGGATCGACGAGTAGCCGCGAGCCGGCTCGAGCGTGATCCCGCGGGGCCGCTTCGGCAAGACCCGACGGTAGCGCGGGCTGGGTGTCGTCGAAGGTTGCCGCTGATGCTCCGGCGTCGAGGTTCCTAGGCTTCCCAACTGTCCGATGGGACACTGTCCATCGCGGACGGACCGCTCTGACGCGGGAGTCGGACTGGCGACGGGTGCGGGAACCCGTCGCGGTGGGCGGGAAGCCCCTCCCCGCTCGCCAGGAGGGACAGATGAGCTCGGTCGACGCATCACTCAGGCAGACCGACCTGAACTACGGTCTCGACGACGTACCGAAGCCGTTCCCGAGACTGCTCGGACTCGGACTCCAGCACGTCCTCACGATGTTCGGGGCCACCATCGCGGTCCCGCTCATCCTGGGCCCGGCGATGCAGTTCGACGCGACTCAGATCGCGATCCTGATCAGCTCGGTGTTCATCGCATCCGGGATCGCCACCATCCTCCAGGTCACGATCGGGACGCGGCTCCCGATCGTTCAGGGGGTGTCCTTCGCCTTCCTCGGGCCCTTCTTCGCGATCATCGCCGCGCATCCCGGCGAGGAGGCGATG
>JAWVZB010000099.1:0-10945 GCA_033722375.1 Nitriliruptorales bacterium
CCCGCGGGCATCCAGCTGATCGCGCTCGGTCAGCCCCGGAGTGCCGGCGGTGGCTGACTGTGCGGCGCCCACTCCACCGTGCGTGGGGTCATGACCGAGTTCCCGTCCGAGCGGATGGCGGTGGTGGACCTCGAAGCGTCCCCCGAGCACTTCAGCCGCGCCAAGCGCCCCTACGTCGACACGATGCTCATCGTCGCCGAGCCGTACTTCAAGTCGCTCGAGACCGCACGGCGGTTCCACGGTCTGGCCGAAGGGTTGGACTTCGACCACCTCGCGGTGGTCGGCAACCGCGCCCGGAACGGCGACGGGGAGATCCTCCAGGAGTACTGCGAACGTCACGGGTTCGAGCTGGCCACGGTCGTCCCACAAGATGACAGCTTCCAGGACGCCGAACGCCTCGGGGTCGCCCCGATCGACCACACGCCGGACAGTGCCGGCGTGGCGGCGATCCGCGAGCTCGCCACACGACTGCAGGAGCGCGCCGCATGAGCACCCGTGTTCCCCAGCCCAAGAGCGAGTCGCTGCGCAAGCTCTACTGGCGCGACGAGATCCTCCAGGTCCTGTTCTGGATGGAGGGCGAGGGGTTCGGGGACCAGGCTGACCTCAAGACCCTCGAGCGTTTCCTCGGCGTCGAGGCCGAGGTGATCGACCGCTACCTGGACGTCCTCGTCGACGAGGGCTACCTCGACCGCATCGACACCGGCGAGGTCGCTTTGTCCGACCGGGGGCGCGAGGACGGCGGCAGGATCTTCGCCGAAGAGTTCGCCGATCTGACCCGCCCCGCGCACGGCGAATGCGGCCCGGAATGTTGGTGCCACAGCTCGCCCGAGGAGGCCGAGGCCTGCATCGAGGAGCGCCTCGCCGGAGGGCGCACGCAGTGAGCAACGGCGGACCGAGCGTCGAGGACATCGCGGGCGGGGGACTGCCGCGCAACTTCCTGCGACCGTGCGTGCTGCTGCTCGTCTCCGAGCAGCCAAGTCACGGCTACGACCTCTTGGAGCGGCTCGGCGCACTCGGGATGTCGAGCACCGACCCCGGCGGCCTCTACCGACTGCTCCGCAGCCTGGAGCGGGAGGGGCTCGTCGATTCGGCCTGGGAGACCTCCGACAGCGGGCCCGCCCGGCGGACCTACGAGATCACCGAGGAAGGGGTCGAGTGGATGCACGCCTGGGCCGGGGCCCTGGCCGAGAGCCGCCGCATCATCGGCGACTACCTCGAGCGCTACACCCGGCTCCGTGCGCGCCAGCGCGCTCACCGTGAGTGACGTCGGCACGCTCCTCGACCGGCTGGAGGAACTGGTCGGCCGTCTCGACGCGATGCCGCAGGAAACCCAGCGTCAGGTGGCCGAGCTGATCGACGTCCTCGACGCGCTCCACCGCTCGGCGGTCAACGAACTCGGGTCGGCACTCGGCGAGGAACGCATCGACGCGCTCCGCGAGCGGCATCCCGCCATCGCCTGGCTGTTCGACGCCTACCTCCGAGGCGACGAGCTCGCGGAGGCGGAGGCGGCACTGGACACGATCCGGCCCTACATCCATTCGCACGGCGGCGACGTGGAGGTGCTCGGCGCAGACGACGGCGTGGTTCGCGTCCGGCTGTCGGGGGCCTGCTCGGGCTGCACCGCGTCGGCCGTGACCCTCCAGCACGGCGTGGAGGAGGCACTCGAGGCGCAGCTCCCGACCTTCCGACGTCTCGAGGTCGAGGAGGACGAGGACGCGGCACCGCATCCCCCACCGGGGCCGACCCTGCTCGATGATGACCACCGCTCGTTGCCGCTGCACCCCGGGTGAGCTCAGTCCCAGGGGACTCCGAGGTCGGTCACGATGCGGCGCACCTCGGCAGTGGCGGTCACCACCGCTTCCTCGACCGGTGGGCTGAGTCCCTCCCCCCAACCCTCCGCGTCCACCGGGCTGACCCCGACGATGAGGGTGACTTCGGGGCGCGCCCCGAGCGCATCGGCCAGCAGCAGGGCCCGGTCCGGCGTCGCGTAGTGCATGTCCGCGAGCGCGTCGCGGCTCTCCATCGTGCTCAGCGCACCGAGATCCGTCGTGGGCGGTTCGATCACCACCACCGTGCCGGGTGGCCGATCGACCTCGACCGCGTCGATGATGACGAGCGCGTCCCCGCCCGACAGCAGGTCCTGGACCAGGTGTATGCCGCCGATCCCCACGTCGACCACCGTCACTCCGTCGGGAACGCCGTCATCGAGGAGGCGCTGGGCCACCTCGACGCCGAACCCGTCGTCCTTGCGGAGGACGTTGCCGAACCCGGCCACGATGATCGACACCTGTGTGCGCCCTGCGACGGAAGCCATCCCGGAGTGAGAACCCTACTTCCCTCGGCCGCCCGTAGGCTGCTGTGCCGATGAGCAGCCATCTCGATGACGCGGTCGCCGCGCTGGAGGACCAGCTCGCGGACCAGCCGGACCGGGGCGAGATCCGCCTGCAGCTGGGGATGGCGCTGATCCAGCGGGGCGACTACCGCCGTGCCGAGGAGGAGGTCGCGAGGGCCGCACAGGATCTCGATCCGGACGAGGCCCCGCGCGAGCACGCGACCGCGCTGAACCTGATGGGGACGGTGTGCCGAGACACGGGGCGGTTCGACCTCGCCGGTGAGTTCTTCGCCCGGGCAGCGTCCACGTACGAAGCGGCGGATGCCGCGCTGGAGCAGGGCGCTGCGCTGCACAACCTCGGTCTCGTCGAGCGCGACCTTGGGGACGTCCCCTCGGCGATGGAGACGTTCCGGGAGGCACGCGAGCTTCTCGACCGTGGCCGCGTTCCCAGGCAGGCGGCCACGAACCTCCGGGAGCTCGGCTCGTCGTTGCTGACCCACGGGGATCTCGACGAAGCCATCTCCCTGCTCGAAGACGCAGCAGATCTGGCGGGCAGAGCAGGTGACGTCATCGGCGAGGGCAGCGCCGCGAACTCCCTCGGCTTGGGACGGCTCGCCGCCGGGGACGTCGACGGGGCGGTCGCGGCGTTCCAGCGAGCCCGGGCGGCGCATCCACGATCGATCCGCGCGGACGGGTACGCCATGGCGACCGCGAACCTGGCGCTGGCGCACGAGCGCGGTGGCAACGACCCCCGGGCGCGACTCTCGGCCGCACAGGCGCTCGCCGTCCCCGACGCTCCGCACCCGGTGGTCGCGCAAGCCACCGCGGTCCTCGAGCGTCTGGGCAGCGACCCCGACGACTTCCACCGTGCGCTCGATGACGCCGCGAAGGACGACTGGGAGCGGCTGGCCCGCGCCGAGGTGGACCGGTGGACTCTGCTTGGAGACGACGAGCTGACCGTGCCGGTCGACGGGTGGATCGCCGGGCTACTCGCTCGGGACGGCGGTGAGATCGAGCGCACTGCCGTGCTGCTCGGTCGCTTCCTGGAGCTGCCACCGCCCGACATGGACCGCCTGGTCACGGTCCTGGTCGAACGAACGGCACCACTCACAGACGAGGGTCACGACCGGGTCAGAAGAGCGGTCTCGCGGGCGCTGGCGCGGTTCCCTGTGCCGCAGTGGATGCGGCTGCGGGAGACCTTCCGCGCCGCCACCGGCGGCGACGAGGACTGGGGATGACGCTCGACGAGCAGGCGGTCCGCACGGCGCTCGGTGACCGCCCCGTTCGCGTGTACCCCGCCGTGGTGTCGACGGAGGCCGATGCTCAATCCTGGGCACGGTCGGGCGCTCCCGCCGGCGCGGTGGTCGTCGCGTCCTACCAGGCCGCACCCCGGGGGCGAGCCGGGCTCGAGTGGGAGGTCGACGCCGAGCGCGACCTGGTGTTCTCGATGGTCGTCCGCCCGGAGCTCGCCGATCAGCGGGAGGGATGGCTGTACGTGGCTGCGCTGACGGGGATCGCCGAGACCCTCGGTGCCGCCGCAGTGCTCGAGTGGCCGGACGAGATCGTGATCGACGGCGACCGTGCCGCCATGATCGGCTGGCACGTCGAGCTCGGACCGGGCCGGGTCGACTGGGCCGTGCTCACGGTCTGGCGTCGTGGCGTCGACGACCCCCCGGACGAGTTGCGCGGTCTGGTCGCGGCGGTCGAATCCAGCCTCGCGACACCCCCGGAAGAGGTCCTCACCTCGGCCCGGCGCAGATGCGCAACACTGGGGCGTCGGGTTCGGGCGCTGTTGATCCCGATGGGCCCGTCGGGACCGAGGGTCGAGGGCGAGGCGCTGGACCTGTTGGACGACGGGGCGCTGTTGCTTGCCACCCCAGCCGGGGGACGCATCCCCGTCACCCCGCAGGCGCTCGGTCAGCTCGAGCCGATGAACACTTGACGCCGCCGACCGCTTCCGACGGCAGCCTGCTTCGGGGCCTTCACCGGCCGGCCCGGCATCAGCGCGCGAACGAGCCACACGACCACGTTGACCATCAGCGCGAGCAACGCGATGACGGTGACGACCAGTGCACCCAGGAACTGGATGGCGAGCAGCGAACCCGCGGCCAGGGCCTGCCCCGGGTGGCGGGTCCGACGCGTCGAAGTGGGAGCGGGTGTGCCTCTGCGGGGCGATCCGAGCAGGGTCATGGGCAAGTTCAGCATGTGACACCTCCGCGTTGCCACAGCCCCATGGTCCGATCGGTCGATGGGCACCGATAGGGCCGGAGGCCCCGTGTCGAGCCACCGGAGGTCCCACCGCGGAAGGCCCTTCCTGGCGGTCAGACGTCAGCCGGAGGTGGTGCCCGCATCAGGCGTCACGGCTTTCGCTTCCCGCTTCTCCAGACGTCCGAGCTCCTCGACCAGACCCCAGACGAGTCCCCAGTCCGCATGGTCCATCCCGACACTGGCCCGCCCCTGCGCGAGCTGCGAAACGAGCTCGTCCCGCAACGCGAACGTCGAGCCCCAGCGGCCCTCCCGGTCAGCACGGTCGAGCTCGGCCAGGAGTGCCTCGAGCGCGGCGGTCGCGGGGGACGGCTCGAGGTGCAAGTCGCCGACTCTGGCCTCGAGCTCGGTCACGACCGTGTGGAGCGGTGCTCGGTCCACCTCCGTGCTGACGGCCCGCAGGAGGTCATCGACGGCCGCCTCTACCTCCGGGCTGAGCTGGTCGGACGGATCGGTCTGTACCGGCTCGATCTCGACGGTCACGGTGCGAGGCGGCAACGCCCCGAACCCCTCGGCCACCTCGACGATCAGGTCGATGTCGACGTACCCCGTGACGGCGTCACTGACCGCGGCCTGCACGTCCTCTGGCGAGCGTCGCGTCGCGACGACGCGGCGCCGGTGGATGGACCCCGGGGCACGGTCGCGCGGGACCGCCCCGACGAGCACGAGACACGCGGGGCGGAGCTCATCGAGACGCTGCGCCACCGCCACCGCTCCGTAGTGGAGATCCTCGACGGCCACCTCGTGGCCGAGGTCACGTTCTTCGAGCGCGAGCACCACGCGCCGCCCCACGTCGAGGTCGCCCTGATAGAGCTCGGAGACGCCACCCACGAGGGTGATGATCGGCGAGCTCGTCCGCGGAGGCTCCTGCCGGCCCACGATCGTCGTCAGTCGACGCCGCAGGAGCAGGTGTTGACCTCGCGCGTCACGACACCGTGGTCGGTGTAGACGTGTGTCGTGCACGGCATGCACGGGTCGAAGCTCCGGATCGCCCGCAGCATGTCGACCGACGTGAAGCGGTTCGGGTCGGACACGTCCTCGATGATCGGAGTGTTGAGCACCGCCTCCTCGTACGGACCCGGCTGATCCCAGGGATCACGCGGTGACGCGTTGATCGTCGACGGTGTGCAGATCTGGTAGTTCGCGATCTTGCCCTCGTCCATCACGAGGTGGTGGGTGAGCCAGCCTCGCCCGGCACCCCACCAACCGACGCTGCGTCGCTCGTCGGTGGGGATGTGCTTGTCGAGCTCGTCCGGGGGCACCACGGCAACCCGGTCCTCCCCGGACTTCAGGAGTTCGTAGGCCTCGAGGATGTTGGTCAACGCGATGAGCTGGCTGAAGAGGTAGTGGTAGGCACGGCCACGGTTGCGCTCGAACGCGTTCCACTGATCCGGCACGTGCCATTCGAGCTCGCGCTGGGGCAGGGTGCCTTTCGGGACCAGCATCCTGAGGCTCGATCCCGTGGCCTCGTAGAACCGGTTCTCCGGGTGCTGCTGGGCCATCGCGGTCGTCAGGAGGCGCACGTAGGCGCCTGCTTCGACGCTGGTGCGGTCCCAGCGCGGCGTGCAGGCCCAGGTGTACTTCTCCTTCCAGTTCTTCTCGGAGGGCTTGGGCAGCGTCCGCTTGTTCCACGGGTGGTAGGGACTGATGGGGTTGCCGAGGTGGTCGGTGTCGTAGCGGTCGCCGGCCCAGTCCTCGTAGTACGAGTGCTCGACGAACTCCTCCCACCCGACGTTGATGTCAGTGAGCCGGGTCGTGACGAGCTCGCCGTCGATCACGACACCGGGGGTGGACGGGCGCCGGAGCCCCCATTCGTTGCAGTTCTCGTAGGTCGCGTCGTAGGCGTAGGGGTCGTCCCAGAAACCGGGGTCGATCATGTTCGTCGGCCGCGCCCCGACCTGCCGGTAGCGGTCGTCGAGGCCGTAGAAGAACTCGGTGATGTCGTCCCACACCGCGATCATCCGCTGCGCGTAGTCGAACACCTGGCTCATCCGCGAATGGACCTCGTTGATGGTCTGGAGGGTGATGGTGGACGACACCCCACCCGGCACGACCGTCTGGGGATGGGGGTACTTGCCGGCGAGGATCGCGAACTGCTCGCGCGCGAGTCGTGTGAATTCGAGTCCCTCGCGGTAGAGATCGCCGGTGAGGGGATTCAGGGCGGTCATGAGGTCCGACATCTTGGGGAAGCCGTGGATGTCGCTGCCGGGGCAGCTCCACCGCTCCGCCTCGGGCCAGATCTCGGGGTTCGCCTGCTTGACGATCGACTCGGAGTAGTCGGGGCCAGCGAGCAGGTAGAGGTGGAGGGGGTTGTCGTAGCCCATCTCGCAGGCTTCCTGGATGTTGCGCACGACCGTCCCGAGGGGCGGGGGCTGGAGACCCATCGCCATCTCGATCGCGTAGCCGGAACAGTGGGCGTGCACCCCACCGCAGACGCCACAGGCCCGGGAGGAGACGAAGATCGCATCCCGTGGGTCACGGCCCATGAGGATGACCTCGTAGCCGCGGAACAGTGTCGCCTGCGACCGTGCGTCCAGGTAGCGGCCCTCGTTGAGGTCGGCGGTCACGTTGACCGCGAGTGCGCCGGCGACCCGGGTGACCGGGTCCATGTTGAGGTCCTTGATGTGACCTTGACGAGCCATGAGCTCTTGGATCCGGGCTTCACGCTCCTCGTCGGTCATCCCCACATCGGGTTTGCTGACGTCGACGGCGTACGGATCGGGGATGCCGCCCTTCAGCCTGGCGTTGCCCGCCTCGTCGAACTCGACGGGGAGGTTCTTGAAGCACACGGCTCAGTCCTCTTCTCGGGTCTGGCTGACGGGTCTGCGCTCGCCGTCACCGCCGGGGCGGTAGCCCGGCTCCTTCTGTTCGGTCCACTGGGACGTCTTGCCCCACTCGCCGCCGCCGTTCTTGCCGGTGTCACCGCGGCGGCGCAGGTAGTGGTAGAACTTGTGGCCGAGGTCGCTGACCGGCCCCGGCTCGCCCTTCTCCTTGGCCCAGCCGCTCGGCACGTCGTCGTGCAGGTCCCATCGGACCTCCCGGTTGAGCCCGGCGTTCGTGAACTCGCGGAGTGGCTTGATGATGCGCCCCAGGGTCCGGGACGCAGTCGTGGAGACCATCGATCCCGGAGGGGTCTTGTAGAACGGGGTGAACTTGTCGGGGAACCCCGGCATGGTGCAGCCGATGCAGGCGCCCCCCGAGTTCATGCATCCGCCGACATGGCGGATCGCCCCGCGGGACGTGATGTTGCAGTTCACGACCGGACCCCAGCAGCCGATCTCGACGAGGCAGTTGGGGTCGCCGAACTCCTCGGCGAAGCTGCCTTCCTCGTAGTACGCGCCCCGCACGCAGTGGCGGTGGACGGTCTCGCCGAACAGCCAGGCGGGGCGCCCGAGCTCGTCGAACTCGGGGAGTGGGCCGAAGCCCTGGAGGAAGTAGAGGATGCCGGCCACGGTCTCGGTGAAGTTGTCCCCGACGGGCGCACAGCCGGGGATGTTGACGACCGGAAGTCCGAAGGCGCTGCGATAGTCCTTGCCGAGGAAGTCCATGAGGCTCATGGCACCGGTGGGGTTGCCGTCCGCAGACGGGATGCCACCCCAGGTGGCGCAGGTTCCGATGGCGATGGATGCGGCCGCTCCCGGAGCCAGTCGCGCGATCCACTCGTCGGTGGTCACGGTCCGGTGCGCCCCGTCGGGCCCCCACGGTTCCTCGCCCTGGCCCGACCAGTAGCCGCCCTGCTCGTGGGCCACGAGCTCGTCGCTGATCGAGCCCTCGAGGATGATGACGTAGGGGGCGTCGAGTTCACCCTTGACGGCGAGCTCGTGGGGCTTCATGTAGTTGGGACCGGCCTCGATGTTGACGACCGGGTGGTGGAGGACGACCCGTGGCAGCCCTGGATGGGAGCCGAGCAGCAGGCTCTCGACGGACGGGGTGGTCGCTCCGGTGGCCGCGATGGTGCAGCCGTCGCAGGACATGCCGGCGAACCAGAACGCGTGGACCTTCTCGAGCGGTCCGAGCCGACTCTCGGGACCAGCGGCTGCGACCGGGGCGATCATGTCCTCCATGTAGGCGCGCGAGGGCATACCGAAGTCGCCGAGGTCTTCCCGGTCGTGGTTGAACCGGTCCACGGGACCGAGCACCTCGAGCAACTGCTCTGCGGGGCTGGTGCGAGCGTCGTCGGTGCTGGTCATCGTCCGCTCCTCTCGGCCAGGCGCTCGGCGTTGTCGACGAGCGTGGGTGCGGCGTCGGCCACAGCAGTCAGGGTCGTGTTGATCCGTTCGACCGCGGGTCCGACCGCCCCGACCTGCTTCTCGATCGCGCGCACCCCGAAGCCGACCTTTGCGAGGGTCTGGGAGGTGCGCCGGAGGCTCGCGACGATGCGGATGAGGTAGAAGACCAGGACACCGAGTGCGAGCACGATCTCGACGATGGTCAGCGTGATCAGAAGCTCCAGCACGGTCAGCCCTCCTTGGACTTGAGCAGCTGCGCGTGACGGGTCGCCTCGGCCGCGATCTCGTCCACGGTGTCCGCGGCTTCGCCGATCATCCACACCGTGGCCGTGTTCCGGGCCACGAGCTTGCCCGCCTGCCACACCTGCTCGGCGCCCCGTTCGATCTCGAGGACCCGCCGGAGCAGACTCTCGAGCAGAACCACGAGCACCACGGCGACGACGAGCCCCGCGATCACCGCCGCCCACCACCAGCCGGCGAGCTCGGATGCCACCTCGGTCGCGAGCAACACGGGGTCTCCTGTCACCGTTCGAGCAGTTCGCGGGCGCGTCGCGCCGCGAGGTTGATGTCGGCGGCGACCTGGTTCGTGGTCCGAACCTCCCACAACGGGGCGGTCCCGGACTGGGCGCGCCCGAGGTCGTCCACGATGCCCCGTGCGACATCACGGATGTCGGTCGCCAGCTTGATGATGGTCAACGCGACCGCGACGACGATCACGACGACCACACCACCGACGATGAACCCGACGACCCACGACGTCTCGTTCACGACTCGCTCCCTGTCAGCTCGCTGCGCTGTGCGGTGGCGTCGGATGCGTCGGGCGGCACCGGGAGCGCATCCACCAGCGCGTTGCGCACCGCCAGCAGGTCCTCGTTGACGGCCGCCAACGCCGGCCCCAGTGGCTCGGTGCGGTCGGCGATGGTGGAGATGGCATCGCCCACGTCCGCGAGGGTGGATCGCGTGCGCCACAGGAGGTAGGTCACGGTCAGCAGGGTGACGGCGACCGCCACGATCAGAACTCCGACCGCCACCAGCGTCGTCACGTACAGCGCGTTCGTCATCAGGCGCGACCTCCGGCGATGCGACCCACGGCCCGGGCGTAGCGCGCGAGTCCGTCCTTGAGCGTGCTGGCCAGCTCAGCGGTCTCGTGCAGCGCCCCGACCGCCTCCAGCTCACCGGCCAGACCGGCGCCGTGGGTGCGGATGTCCTCCGCATGGCGCCGGATCTCGGCGACGACCTGGATGAGGCGGAGTGCGATGACCGCGACCGCCGGGATGACCACGAGCACGAGGACGACCAGTCCGATCCACCAGAACGTTGCGGCGACAGGACCGATGGCAGCCAGAACCACGGCACTCCCCTCCTGAGTGCGGCTGGCCGCCACTATAAGACACACACACCTAGCCCGCCAGGGCCACCCGGACGAGCTCCGATCAGCGCGACAGCAGAACGGCGCCCCGCTTAGGGCGCCGTTCTGCGGCTCCGTGCCCGCGGTCGGTTCAGGCGGGTGACGGAGTGGGTTCGTGGGCTGGTTCGGGCGCGTCCTCGTTCGTCACCGCATGGGCGATCCCGGCGATCACGGCGATGATCCCGAACGCCAAGGCGAGCCAGGCCGCGAGTTCGATCTGTGCCCCGGTCTCGAACACCCCCTCGGCGGGACCGCTGTAGAAGGGGGACACGGCGATGCGGTAGCCGGTCCGCACCGTCGCCACGAACGCCAGGATGGCGATCGTCGCACCGAGCGCCGTAGGACTCATCGGCGACCGGGACCGCGCAGCCGCGACGACCAGGCCGATGATGATCAACGCCATCAGAGCCACCAGCCCGGCGGTGTGGGGGATCGACATCCAGCCGGTCCAGGTCTGGTTCGGCCCGCCCTGGACGGTGTAGAAGGGCATGAGCAGGTAGCCGATGACGATCATGATCGCCATGCTCAGACCCGCGATCCCGAGCCACGGGGTCATGCCCGTCTGGCTGGGACTCACCCAGAAGTTGGCGCGGGTCTCTCTGGCTGTGCTCGACGCCGCATGGAGCAGTCCACCGATCAGCGCCCCCACGTTGCCGACCATGGCGATCCAGATGCCGGACAGCAACGTGACGTTGTCCGCGTTGGGCGTGA
>JAWVZB010000100.1:0-10915 GCA_033722375.1 Nitriliruptorales bacterium
ACGTGGTGGCTGGCGGGTCGGGAGGTCTGGTTCGAGGTCATGCAGCCACTCTACGCAGCGGGTGTGACACGTCCTGGCGCTGTGGGAGCTATCCACAGCACGGTCGTGCACTGTCCGCACACCCTGGGTGGCGGAGCGACCACAACCCACCCCCGACCGTGTCGACCGGCCAACTCGTTCGTCAGACTACGAACAACTCGTTCGCAGAAATACGAACGAGTTCAGCTCGTCCTGTTCCTACGCGTCGTGCGGCAGCCAGGGCGGGCGGGGCGCGTCGAGCCGCTCCAGCTTCGAGGCCACGTCGCTGAAGCGGTCGGTGCGATCCTGCCAGTCCCGCCAGGCCTGGGTGATCTCGTCGCGCTCGCGGGCGACGAAGTTCCACCACATCAGCACCTCCTCGCCCAGCGGCTCGCCGCCGAGGAAGAGCAGCCGGACGCCGTCGTGCTCTGCCGACAACGGCACCTCGTCGACGCCGGTCGGGACGAGCGCGAGGTAGCCCTCCTCGACGATGTGCTCGCCCACCTTGACGCGGCCGTCCAACGGCGCGATCGCGTACTCGAAGCTCCGGTCGCCAGCCACCGCGGTGGTTCCGGCCGGTAGGGTGAGGTCGGCCCCCACGCCCGGTGCGTCCCAAGCGACGCCGGAGTCGGTTCCATCGAGCTGGCCGAGGAGCAACAGGCCGTGCGCCCCGCCCACCTCGACCTCTGGGAGCTCCGCGTGGTGGACGAAGTCCGCGGTCCCGTGTCGGGTCTCCTCGGGCTGGGCGAGCCACATCTGCGCTCCGCGGAACGGCGGCTCGGCGGCGAGCTCGGCGTGCGCGACGCCGTGGCCGGCCGTCATGAGGTTGAGCTGTCCTGGACGGATGACCTGCGCGCTGCCGAGCGAGTCGGTGTGGAGCGCCTCCCCCTCGAGCAGCCACGTCACGGTCGACAGGCCGATGTGGGGATGGGGCCCCACCTCCAGCGGATCGGGGTCGGTGGCGTCCTCGGGCCCGAGGAGATCCACGAAGCACCACGGGCCCACGGTCCTTCGGCCCTTCGTCGGCAGGACCCGGACGACGTCCAGCCCCCCGACGGTGGTGCGACGCCCCTCCCGGACCTCGACGTCGGCGAGGGGTTCGTTCTCGCACTGTTCGTCGCGCTTCTCGACCGGTCCACTCACGTCTGCACCTCCGGTCGGACGAGGGTCCGACGCTAGTCGTACGGCATGATGCGCGGGATGTCGTTCGATCTGAAGCTCCTCACTATCCCGGTGGTCGCCGCCGTGATCGGCTACGTCACGAACTGGCTGGCGGTGAAGATGACGTTCCGCCCGATCGACTTCGTCGGCATCCCGCCCTACCTCGGATGGCAGGGGATCATCCCCTCGAAGGCGCGCAAGATGGCGTCCATCGCGGTCGACTCGAGCCTCGCGAAGCTCGCCACGCTGCGCGAGATCTTCGAGGAGATGGATCCGGACCGCATCGCCGAGCACCTCCTCAAGACCTTCGAGCCGCGCGCGGCCGAGGTCACCGAAGCACTGATCCGCGAGCGCCAGCCAGGGCTGTGGGACGAGCTCCCTCGCCCCGTCAAGGCAGCGCTCGTCGAACGGGTCCATCGCAAGCTGCCCACCCGCATCGACGCCCTGGTCGACGACATCACCGCGCACATCGACCAGCTCCTCGATCTGCGGCTGATGGTGATCCGCAAGATGGCCGAGGACCGGACGCTTCTGAACCGCACGTTCTGGGAGGTCGGTCGCGAGGAGTTCCGGTTCATCATCAACTCCGGGGCCTACTTCGGCTTCGTGCTCGGGCTCATCCAGATGGGTATCTGGATGCTCGCGCCGGTCTGGTGGATCCTCCCGGTGGCGGGGCTCGGGGTCGGCTACGCGACCAACTGGTTGGCGCTCAACATCATCTTCCGCCCCGTCGCCCCGCGGAAGCTGGGGCCCTTCGTGCTCCACGGGCTGTTCCTGAAACGACAGGACGAGGTCTCGGAGGAGTACGCGCACCTCATCACCCGCGAAGTGCTCACGATCCGCAACTTCAGCGACGAGATGCTCAACGGGCCCCGCGGCGACCGCACTCGGGCGTTGATCCGCAGCCACGTCGCCCCGCTGGTCGACGAGGCCCTCGGGATCGCACAGCCGGCGGTCGAGGCGGCGGTCGGTTCGCGAGAGCTGGCCTCGATCCGCGAGCAACTGTCCGTCCAGGCGATCGAACTGTCCACGCAGGCCTTCGACGACCCCGTCTTCAACGCCGAGCGATCGGTCGTGGTCGAGCGCGAGATGGCGGCCCGCATGAAGGAGATGACCGCCACCGAGTTCCGGGGACTGCTCCGACCGGCCTTCGAGGAGGAGGAGTGGAAGCTGATCGCGGTGGGGTCCGTGCTCGGCGGACTCGCGGGTCTGGCACAGTCGGTGTTCGTGTTCTGAGACGTCGAGCTCTGAGGTCCGCGACCGCGTCGCGACGGAGAGGTGACCATGATCGGAGAGATCGCACGACAGGCACTGCGCGCTGCGCGGAAGGGGGCGGTGGCGACGACCGGCACCTGGATCGCCGTGCTGGAGCGCCTCAACCGGGTCCTGGCCGAGGGGGAGGCGCCCCGCCCGCCCGAGGTGTCACTCCGGGAGCTGCGTCGGATGCTCGGGCTGACCGACGAGCCGGAGCCGGAGGAGGAGCACCCCCACGGTGCCACCGGCCGCGAGCGGCTGTCCGACGACGAGCTCCGCGACCAGTTCGCCGAGCTGCTGGCACGCTCCCAGGCCCCCGAGGCCCCCGACGGCTCCCATCCGGCGTTCCGGAGCATGATCGACGAGCTCACCCCGGACGAAGCCCGGATCCTCCGCCTGCTGGCGGACGACGGCCCCCAGCCCGTCGTCACCGTGCGTGCAACGAACCTGATCGGGCGCGGCGAGGTCACGATCCTCGAGAACGTCACGCTGCTCGGCGAGCGGGCCGGCTGCCACCACCCCGAGGCCGGCCCGGCCTACCTCGACAACCTCCAGCGGCTCGGGCTCGTCCGCCTCGTCCCCGAGGAGCTGCCCGGCGACGAGGACTACGACGTGATCGAGTCCCGCCCCGAGGTCGCCGAGGCCGAGGAGGAGATCACCGAGGAGCGCAACCAGCGGCCGCGTATGGTGCGCGGGAACGCCCGGCTCAGCCGCCTCGGGAGCCTCCTCTGTGACATCTGCCTCGACTGACACGCCCGACGGGCGCGGCGAGGTCCTGACCGATGCCGACGACGTGCGCGCGTGGCTCGCGGACGAGGTGTACGCCCCGTCGGAGGACGACCCCGAGCGGGGCGCGGTCGGTCTCGAGGTCGAGCTGTTCCCGTTCTGGACCACCGGGGACGGTGGGCCGGCGGCGAGGCTGGCGCTCGTCGAGATGGTCGGGATCATCGACGAGCTGGCAGAGCGCGATCCCGACTCTGGCGACGGCCGCCCCTCCTGGCACCGCGACGAGGTCCTGATCACCGAGGAGCCCGGGGCCCAGCTCGAGCTCGCGGGGCCGCCGGACGAGTCGGCGGCCGCCGCCCTCGACCGGGTCGAGCGCCTCACGCGCGAGTTGGCGGAGGCGTTCGACGACGCCGGAGCCGCCCTGGTCTCCGCAGGTCTCGACCTCTGGAGCGACCCGGATCAGGTACCCGTCCAGCTCGAGATCCCCCGCTACCACGCCATGAACGGCTACTTCGATGCCCGCGGTGGTCGGCACGGGCACCTGCTCATGTGCGCGTCGTGCTCGATCCAGGTCAACGTGGACCTCGGTCCGCCCGCGACCGCCCGCAAGCGCTGGCTGCTCGCGAACCTCGCCTCCCCGGTGTTCACCGCCGTGTTCGCAGCCAGTCCCACGCCCGAGGCCGTCAACGGCCGTGCCATGGGGTGGCGCGGCCTCGACCCCACCCGCACTGGCGTGTCCCCGGCCCTGGTCACGGGGGAGACGGACCCGGTCGTCCACGTGCTCGACGACACATTGCGGGCTGACGTGATGATGGTCGAGAGGGACGACGACTGGGTACCTGGCGAGCCGGGGTGGAGCTTCGGTGACTGGGTCCGGGACGGGCACGAGGAGTTCGGCCCGCCGACCAACGACGACCTGCGCATCCACCTCACCACCCTGTTCCCCGAGGCGCGGCTGCGGGGGTTCCTCGAGATCCGCACCCTCGATGCCCTGCCGGGGCGGTGGCGGGGCGCCGCGGTGGAGCTCGTCACGGCCTTGTTCTACGACTCGGTGGCGCTGGAGGAGGCCACCAGGGCCCTGGCGCCGGTCCGTGAGCGCTTGCCGGCACTCCTCCGACGTGCCGCCGAAGCGGGACTCGGTGATCCCGAGATCGCCGACCTCGCCGACCAGGTCATGCGGGTGGCCGGTGACGCTGTGACACGCCGCGGTCACCGTCAGTGCGACGCCGCGCACGAGTACCTGGAGCGGTACACGCTGCGTGGCAGGAGCCCGTCGGACGAGCTGCGTGAGCTCCTCGACCGGGATCCTTCGGCCGCCTTCGGCTGGGCACGGGAGTGACTCAAGTCGGTTCCCGGCGTGGGGCCGTCGGGCCAGGGGATGCCGCCGGTCGGACACCCCCATTCCGATCATGCTCGCGGCAGGAGCCACGGCCTCGGGCGTCGAAGATGTCTACAGCCACGCCGGAACCGGCCGGGCCGGCAGCGCAGCAACACGACCAGCCAGAAGGGCACCAGTGCACCGCCACGATCCTCGGCCTGATCTGCCGTCACGCCGCGCACGCGAGCGGCTGGCCGGCACCCTGCACCGGGAGGTCGCCGAGCTGCAGGTCCGGTTGTCCGAAGCGTCGCTGCGGTCCGATCTCTACCGAGCGGCCGGCCAGCCGCAGGCGGCGGCGGACGCCGTGGCGGACCAGCAGGAGCTCCTCGACGACTTCCACGCGCGCGTCGATGCCGCGGTCTCCAGCGCCATCGTGGAGCGGGAGGCCGAACAGATCATCGCGGAGGAGCTCGCCCGCCACCGTCAGGAAGGACCCGCAGAGTCGCGTCCGCCCGTGGCCCTGATGGCAGCCCTCGCGGGCTTGTTCCTGCTCGCTGTCATGGTCGTCACCGAGGAGCCCCCCGGCCAACTGCTCCGATCCAGCCCTCCGCCAGGGCTGGACGAGCCGTCCGCCTCCCAGATGGACGCGACGCCGCTCGGCCTGTACGCACCCGCCGATGCGGATGCCGAGGGCGAGATCGCCCACGCGGAGATCACACCCCCGGACGCTGGCGACTCCACCCAGCGCCCCGACGACGTCGCAGAGATCCCGCCGCGGACGCTGGACAGCTTGCTCGCCCTGCTCCAGCGAGACGCGGAGGTCGTCGAAGAGCTCCTGGCGGCGACGCTGGACCTGGGTGTCCTCGACCGTGCGGAGTCGACCGCTGACCGGGAGGAACGGCCACAGGAGCAGGGATCGGACACCACCGAGGATGCGGGCCCCGAGACCGACGATCCGTCCGACAGTGCTGGGAACGGGACCGCCGAGGAGGACGACACCGCGACAGAGGAAGGGGAGGCCCCGGACAGCGGTGACGAGGAGCCGGTCGAGGGGTCCGTCGAGGACGACGTCGTGATCCCTGACGACGACGGGGTTCTCGGTGGCGAGTCCGGGTCCACGGCTCTCGGCACGACGTTCCATGAGCCCGAGATCGGCTGAGGATGTGGTCCGGGCCGGTCACGTTGTAGGATTCGGCACCGACCGTCCGGAGGACCACCTTCCATGTCCCGTCGTTCGAGGTTCGCCCGCCTCGTCGCGAGTCTGACGCTCGCGCTCGTCGCCACCGTCGGCGTCGCCGGCCCGGCTGTCGCGGACGCCGGACCCGTGGTTCTGGCGGCCGAGGGGGGTGGCGAGGGCGAGGCGCCGCCCGGTCCGGACCCCATGCCGGCCGACGCCACCGACAATCCGGCCGCCCCCATGGAGTACGAGGCCAACTTCCTCTGGGGAGCCGCCGTCGGGCTACTCGTTCTCACGATCTTCGCGGTTCTCGGTGTGGGCGGGCTCTACTACCTGCTCGTCGTCCGGCCGCGCCAGCGTGAGGGTTCGTCCGCCTGAGTCGGGTCCGTACGCTCGCGCTGTGAGCGAACCCCCGATCCTCGACGTACGCGTCGCCCTGTGGGCGGCGCGCCTGGTGGCGCCGACGCGCGACAACGATCCCGCGGCGGCGGCACGGCTGCGCAGCGCCGTGGCCACCGACATGCCGGACGTCGACGCCGCCGCGCGCCGGTGGGCTCGACTCGGCGGTGACCTGCCCGCGACCCGGTGCCGGGTGGTCGGTCGGGTCGGATGGGTCCGCGCCAACCTCGCTGCGCTCGACGGGGCGTTCGATCCCCTCGCCGAGAAGCTGTCGACGGATCGGCGGGTCGCCTCGCGCGTCGTCGGGGCGCAGGTCGGGGCGTTGCTGGGTCTGCTCTCGACCAAGGTCCTCGGCCAGTACGTGCTGCCGCTCTCCGCACCCGGCAGCGGACAGCTCGTCGTGGTGGGCCCGAACCTGCTCGCGCTCGAAGACGAGTTCGGTCCCCTCGCTGCCGACCTCCGTCGGACCGTGCTGGTCCACGAGGTCACGCATCGCCTCCAGTTCGAAGGGGTGGACTGGCTGGGTGACCACCTGCGGGGGCTGCTCCGCCGCTACCTCGAGCACGCGAAGCTCGACGTGGCGACCGTGCTCGAAAGCGCCGGCCGGCTGCCCCAGGCGGTCGCCGAGGCCCGCGAGACCGGGTCCGTCCAACCGCTCTTCGAGGCCGTGATGACCGCTGAGCAGCGCGAGGTGATCAGAGAGGCCCAGGGCCTGATGAGCCTCCTCGAAGGTCACGGCAACGCAGCCATGTTCCTCGGCTCCGACGGGGTCGTGGACGACCCGGGCGCCGTCCGCGACGCGCTCGAGCAGCGGCGCCAGGATGCCGTGGCGAAGGTCCTCACCGCGGTCGCCGGCCTCGAGATGAAGAAGCGCCAGTACCGGGAGGGGGAGGCCTTCGTCCGCGCGGTCGTCGACGAGGTCGGCGTCGACGGGCTGAACCGGGCCTTCTCGGCCCCCGAGAACCTGCCGCGCCCCGCTGAGGTCGCCGAACCGCAGCGGTGGGTCGAGCGCGTGGCGGCGTGACGTGTCGGGCTCGTCTGACCCCGCTCCCGGACCGCTTCCCGCCGGCCAGGACCGGGACGCGCTGCTCGCCGAGGTGCACCGGGCCCTGACCCCGATCCCCGCGAGCGCAGCGGCGCTGGTCGCCGTTTCGGGCGGACCCGACTCCACGGCCCTGGCGTTCCTCGTGGCCGAGGCGCGGCCGGACCTCGACCTCACGCTCGGCCACGTGCGCCACGGCCTGCGCCCCGACCTCGACGACGTCGCGGTGGTCCGGTCGCACGCGTCGTTCCTGGGGGTCCCGCTGGCGGTCACGGAGGTGACGGTCGTCCCCGGAGGGCAGGGTCTCGAAGCCGCTGCCCGTTCACAGCGCCATCTGGCGCTGCGCCGCCAGGCCCGAAGTGCGGGTGCCGGCTGGATCCTGTTCGGCCACACCGCGGACGACCAGGCCGAGACCATCCTGCTGCGGCTCGCGCGGGGCACCGGCGTCTCGGGGCTCGTGGGGATGTCCACCGTCCGGGGCGACCTCGTCCGGCCGTTGCTGCGCCTCCGCCGCGCGGACGTCCATCGGTTCGTCGAGCAGGAGGGCATCACCGCTGTCCACGATCCCATGAACGACGACCCGAGCATCCGGCGGGTGGCCGCGCGCACCATCGGGCTCCCGGCGCTCGCCGAGCTCGGTCCGGATCCGGTCGGGGCCCTCTGCCGCCTCGCGGACCTCGCCCGCGACGACGTCGCCAAGCTCGACGCCGACGCCGACACCGCCGCGCGCTCCCTCGTGCGGTCGTACGGGCCCTGCCGAGCCGTCCCCGTCGACCAGCTCCACGCGCTCGAGCACGCCATCGCCACCCGCGTCGTCCGCGATCTCGTGACCTCCGTCCGGGGCGGCGACGACCCCCCGAGCGCGGCCCAGGTTTCCGCCGTCCTCGAGCTCGCCCAAGGCGCCGCACTCGACCTCCCCGGCGTCCACGTCACCCGGGCGGGAGGCTGGCTCGCGGCAGCACCCCAGGACGTCTCCTCACCTGCGCAGATCCCCTTGACCGTGCCCGGGGTCACGCGGTGGCCTGCGACCGGGACCCGGTTCGTGGCGTTCGTCCCCGGGCAGGTCGAGCCCGAGGAACGCCAGCTCCAGCTCGACCTCGACGGCCGGTGGCGCCCCCCCGAGCTCCCCGTCGACACGGACGCGCTGCCGCCCGGGTCCCGGCCCGATCTGGGACGGCTCACCCTGGGGGATCTCGGAGGCGGCCAGCAGCACCGCCTCGTCCTGCGCTCACGGCGGCCGGGCGATCGGATCAGCGTCGGCGTCGGGACCAGCAAGCTCCAGGACGTCATGGTGGACGCCGGGGTCCCGCGCGCGGTCCGTGAGCTGGTCCCGGTCCTGGTGCTCGGCGACCGGGTGGTCTGGGTCCCCGGGATCGCCCACGATCAGGAGGTCGCTGCAGCGGGGCGGGAGGAGCCCCGTCTGCACCTCGTCGTCAGCGCGGCTGCGGCGCCCGGTACGAGCGCAGGGCAGTAGCCTCGGGCGCCCATCCGTCTCTCGCGGGAGTCACCCGACGTGTCAGACCTCGACCAGCTCGCCGGCACCGCCCCTGATCTGGCGCAGGACATCGACGAGGTCCTGATCTCGCAGGCACAGATCGAGCAGAAGCTGGCCGAGATCGGGGCGGCCATCAGCGAGGACTACGCCGGCCTCGAGCCGCTGCTCGTCGGGGTGCTCAAGGGCGCGTTCATGGTGATGGCGGATCTGTCGCGGCATCTCACCATCCCCACCGGCGTCGACTTCATGGCGTGCTCCTCGTACGGATCGAGCACCCGGTCCTCCGGGGTGGTCCGCATCCTCAAGGACCTCGACAGCGACATCGAAGGTCGCCACGTCCTCCTCGTCGAGGACATCGTCGATTCGGGGATCACGCTCGACTACCTGCTCAAGAACCTCGGGAGCCTCCGCCCGGCCAGTCTCGAGGTCGTGGCGCTGCTGTCCAAGCCGAGCCACCACCGTGTCGAGCTGCCGGTCCGCTACCTCGGCTTCGAGGTCCCCGACGTCTTCGTCGTGGGGTACGGGCTCGATTACGCCGAGCGGTACCGCGGGTTGCCGTTCATCGGGACCCTGAAGCCGGCCGTCTACCAGCCGAACGGCGGCTGACGGGGTCCGGTCCGGCGCCCTGCGCGGCTCCGAACTCTGTAGCGACCCTGCCCGGGCCTGCCCGACGCCCACCCTTGGTAGAATCTTGACCCGCAAGGGAGTCTCTCTTGAAGCCAACCCAGCGGATCTTCCGCGGTCCGTTCCTCTGGATCCTCGTACTGATGGTGGCCCTGTGGGCGACCGTCAGTCTGGTGCAGCGTGCCAACGAACCCACCGAGCTCGTCTACTCGGACTGGGTGGCGGCCGCCGAGGAAGGGCGTGTCGAGACCGTCGAGATCAAGACCCGCTCGGAGCTGCTCGAGGGTGAGCTCAAGGCCGCCGGCGAGGACCAGCCGGCGCAGTACCAGGTGGCCTTCAACCCCGATATCCACTCGGACCAGATCGCGCAGATCCTCCAGGAGAACCCCGAGATCGAGCGGATCGAGACCGATCCCGAGCAGACCGGGGCGTTCGTCACGTTCCTGTTCAACATGCTGCCGTTCGTGCTGATCTTCCTGCTGTTCTTCTTCCTGATGCAGCAGATGCAGGGTGGCGGCGGCCGGGTGATGCAGTTCGGCAAGTCCAAGGCGAAGGTGGTCTCCAAGGATTCGCCGAAGGTCACGTTCGCTGACGTCGCTGGCGCCGACGAGGCGGTCGAGGAGATCCGCGAGATCAAGGAGTTCCTCGAGAACCCGCAGAAGTTCCAGGCGATGGGGGCCAAGATCCCGAAGGGTGTGCTCCTGTACGGACCACCCGGGACCGGGAAGACGCTCCTGGCCCGGGCGGTCGCTGGCGAGGCCGGGGTGCCGTTCTTCTCCATCTCCGGGTCCGACTTCGTCGAGATGTTCGTCGGGGTCGGTGCGTCCCGGGTGCGTGACCTGTTCGAGCAGGCCAAGGCCAACGCCCCGGCCATCATCTTCATGGACGAGATCGATGCCGTCGGCCGTCACCGCGGCGCCGGACTCGGGGGCGGCCACGACGAGCGCGAGCAGACCCTCAACCAGTTGCTCGTCGAGATGGACGGGTTCGACCAGCGCACCGCGGTGATCCTGATCGCGGCCACCAACCGTCCGGACATCCTCGACCCGGCCCTGCTGCGGCCCGGGCGCTTCGACCGCCAGATCGTGGTCGACCGCCCCGACCTCATCGGTCGCGAGGCGATCCTGAAGGTCCACACGCGGGGCAAGCCGCTCGGCGAGGACGTCGACATCTCGGTCCTGGCCCGCCAGACGCCGGGGTTCACCGGCGCCGACCTCGCCAACCTCGTGAACGAGGCCGCACTCCTCGCCGCTCGGTTCGGCAAGAAGGAGATCTCGATGGCCGAGCTCGAGGAGTCCATCGAGCGGGTCATCGCGGGTCCCGAGCGACGCACACGGCTCATGGCAGAGCGCGAGAAGCGCACCGTCGCCTACCACGAGGCCGGCCACGCGATCGTCGGCCACGCCCTGCCCCAGGCCGACCCCGTCCACAAGATCTCGATCATCCCGCGCGGTCAGGCCCTCGGGTTCACCCTCCAGCTCCCCACCGAGGACAAGTACCTCGTGGCCCGCGGCGAGCTGATTGACCGTCTCGCCGTGATGCTCGGGGGTCGTGTGGCCGAGGAGATCAAGATCGGTGACGTCACCACCGGCGCCGGCGACGACATCCAGAAGGCCACCGCGACCGCCAAGGAGATGGTGACCCAGTACGGCATGAGCAACAAGCTCGGCCCCATGACGCTGGGACAGAAGGACAGCCAGC
>JAWVZB010000101.1:0-10790 GCA_033722375.1 Nitriliruptorales bacterium
AGGAGTCTGGACCGTGTCTCAGTTCCAGTGTGGCTGATCGAGCTCTCACTCCAGCTACCCGTCGTCGCCTTGGTGAGCCGTTACCTCACCAACTAGCTGATAGGCCGCGAGACCGACCCGTGCCGCCGGAGCGTTCCCATCCTGACCATGCGGTCTGGATGGAGTATCCGGTATTAGCCCGAGTTTCCTCGGGTTATCCCGGAGCACGAGGTGGGTTCCTCACGTGTTACTCACCCGTTCGCCGGTTTCAGCCAGGTGCAAGCACCTGGTTTCGTCCCTCGACTTGCATGTGTTAAACCCGCCGCCAGCGTTCGTCCTGAGCCAGGATCAAACTCTCCGTTGAGAGATCGCAAAACTGCTTGAAAAGCAAAGCGATCAACGAAGAGCCGAGTTGATCGGCTCGATAAGGGGTGTCGTGCCGGCCTCTGGAAGAGATCCGGCGCGACGTGTAAAACAAAAGAACCGTTCGAGGTTTCGATGATCACCGAGGGCGAGCCCTCGGGCATCTCCTCCTCGACGGGGTGCGCGACCTCGCGGTCGCGCCGCACTGACTTTTGGCGCACTGTGCAGTTCTCAAAGAGCGGGTGGGTCGCCCTGTCCGGGGTCCGCCCACCGGCGAGCACGCTCGCGTCGGGGTCGGCTTCCGGAGGGACAACCGCTTCGGCCTGGTGGTTCGTGGCCGGACGGACAAGTGTATCCCGTCGGCCTTGCGGCCGTCCACCCGGGGGCCACTGGGGCCGCGTTCCGGGCGGAGAGGCGACGGTACCGACCACTCCCCTCGTCCGCAAACTTGGCGCCGACTAGGGTCCTGACCGTCGTCCGCAGGCAGGAACCGCGGCCTCGGGCGGCGAAGTACTCACCGGGCGCAGTGGCGGCCCTCAAGCCGGAACCAGCAGCGCCGACAGGAACGAGAGCACGTCGCGCGCGTGTCGCGACCCCTCCCGCAGACACCGACATGCCAAGGAGCACCCCATGATGGGCTCAGCCAAGTCGACCACCTACCTCGCCGTCGCGATGATCGTCGGCGGCTTCGTCCTCATCGTCCTGGCCTGGAACGGCGCCGCCGGCGTGGACTTCGTCCAGGGTCAGATCCCCTATCTCATCTCCGGTGGCCTGGCCGGACTGTCGCTCGTGATCGGCGGCGTCGGGATGGTGCTCGTGCAGGAGATGCGCAAGAGCGCCGCCTCCGTGGAGGCTCGTCTGGACGAGCTCGTCGAGATCATGGCGATGCAGAGCCGGAGCCAGGGCCCGACCGGCGTCCCCGTGGGTGGCGACCACGTCGTGGCCGGCCGCACGAGCTACCACCTGCCGACCTGCCACCTGGTCGAGGACCGCAACGACCTGCAAGCCATGTCCCGCGAGACCGCACAGGACCGTGGTCTGGCACCCTGCCGGATCTGCGAACCCCAGGGCGAATCCGTCTCGGGCTGACGCCACAGCCGCTCTCGAGCCCGCGACGAGCAGTCCGGCGCCAGCAGTTCTCGCCGACTGGCGCCGGCACGCGGCCTAGCCCATCAGGACTTCGGAGACCTCGTCGGGGTTGTCCAGCTGCTCGCCGCGGAGCCGCTTGATGATGCGGCCCTGTTCCATGACGAACGCCGCGTCGGCGACCTCGAGCGCGCTGACGTTCTGTTCGATCATCAGCACGGTCGTGCCGTCGTCGCTGATCTGACCGACGATCTCGAAGACGTCGTGGACGATCACCGGCGCGAGCCCCATCGACGCCTCGTCGATGATCAGGAGCCGTGGGTTCGCCATGAGCCCGCGGCCGATGGCGAGCATCTGCTGCTCACCACCTGACAGGGTGCCGGCGAGCTGGCCCTCGCGCTCCCCGAGGCGGGGGAAGTAGTCGTAGACGCGCGCGAGGGCGTCGTCGAACCACGAGCTGTCCTTCCGCTGCGACCAGGCCCCGATCTGGAGGTTCTTCTTGACCGAGAGCTCGGGGAACACCCGACGGCCCTCGGGGACCATCACGATGCCGGCGTCCACGCAGCGCTGGGTCTTCCAGGACGTGATGTCCTCCCCCTCGAAGGTGATCGCGCCCTCCCACGTCGGGAGCACGCCGCAGATGTTCTTGGCGGTGGTGGTCTTGCCTGCCCCGTTCAGTCCGAACATGACCGCGGTTTCACCGGCCCGGATCTCGATGTCCACGCCGTGGAGGACGGGGAGCGAGCCGTAGCCGGACCGGATCCCCTGGACCGACAGCAGCAGCCCGTCTGACGACGGGGCGCCGGATGGCTCGTGCTCTTCGGCGCGTTGCTGGATCTTCGCCTGTGGGATCTCGCTGGTGTCGCGGTCGGCTTCGGCAGATCCTGTCCGCTCGTCCGCCGCAGCTTCGCCTTCGGGACTGAAGGGCGACGGCTCGTCGCCGGCGTCCTCCGCGCCCTGGTCGGCGGCCTCCTCCGAGGTTGCGGTCGGCGGCTCGTCGGTCGCTGCCTCGCCGGTCTCGCTGACCTGGTCCACGGGGTAGGCGTACCCGTCCTCACCGAGCTCGTAGCGCCAGCCGTCGTCGACGAAGTACTCGGTGCCGTCGTCGTCGACACGCCACTCGATGTCCTCGACGACCTCGACGTCGTCGTTGGTGTTGTCGTCGGCCATGGTCTCGTCCTCTGTCAGGCGAGGGACTTGGCGCCTTCGCCCATGTAGGCCTCGGCGACGTCGCTGTTGGTCCGGACTGCCTCGGGCTTGCCCTCTGCCAGGAGCTTGCCGAAGTTCAGCACGTAGATGTAGTCGCAGACCCGGAGGACGAACGGCACGTGGTGCTCGATCAGCACGATCGTGATCTTGAGGTCACGGCGCATCTGCAAGAGCCGCTCGCCGAACTCCTCGGATTCCTCGGGTCCGAGACCCGCCAGGGGCTCGTCGAGCATGAGGATGTCGGGGTCGGTCGCGATGACCGCGGCCACCTCGACCTGCTTGAGCATCCCGTAGGAGAGGCCGCCCAGCGGTTCGTGGGCGAGGTGGGTCAGCTCCATGTAGTCGAGCACCGCGAAGGCGCGCTCGCGCACCTCCTTCTCCTCCTCGAAGGTCCACGGAAGCCCGGACATCCCCGCGGCGATCGAGTAGTGGATCTTCTGATGCTGGGCGACCATCAGGTTCTCGAGCACAGTGAACGACCGCACCAACCCCACCTGCTGGAAGCTGCGACCGACGCCGAGGTGGGTGCGCTGGTCGGGGCGCAGGTCGGTGGCCCGCTCGCCGCGGATGAACACGTCGCCGGTGTCGGGGCGGTAGAAGCCGGTGAGGCAGTTGAAGAAGGTGGTCTTGCCGGCGCCGTTGGGCCCGATGAGACCGACGATCTCGTTCTCGTTGACCTCGAAGGACACCGAGTCGAGTGCCTGCAACCCGCCGAAGCGGATCGAGACGTCCTCTGCGGACAGGATCGGGGCCATCAGGTCACCTCCTCACTCACGGGCGTTGTCCGGACGTGTCGACGACCCCGCCGACGCTGTCCTTCTTGTCGCTGTGGAACGGCTGGAAGGACAGCCAGCGGTACAGGTCCTCGTTCTGCTGGGCGATGCCACCCGGGAAGAAGATCAGGGTGAGCAGCAGCAGCACCGCCCCGATCAGGGGTTCCCACAGCGGGCCGATGAACCCCGGCCACCACGACAGGCCGTGCGCCGCTTCGAGCAGGAACGGCAGCGCGGCGAACACGATCCCGCCGGTGACCACGCCAGGACGGGAACGCAGCCCCCCGACGACGGTCATCAGCATGAACAACAGCCCGAGGGTGAAGTTGAACGTGACCGGGGACACGACCTGCTCGATCGAGGCGAACAGGCCCCCGGCGAGCCCGGCCATCGCGCCCGAGATCGCGAACGCCAGGAGCATGAAGCCCTTGACGTTGATCCCCCACGACGCTGCGACGCGCTCGTCGTCCCGCAGGGCCTCGATCGCCCGCCCCGCCTTGGTCGCGGTCAGGCGCCAGTCGAAGAGCCAGACCACGACGAGCGCGGCGATGCACACGTAGGCGTAGACGATGTCGCCGGAGAAGAACTCGGGCCGCTCGGCCGGCATCCCGGCGCCCCCACCCGTCAGCCGCCGGATGTTGAAGATGACCTCCTGGGTGAACAGGCCGAACGCGATGGTGACGATCGCGAAGTAGAAGCCGCGGACGCGGAGGGCGATGGCACCCAGCAGAAGCGAGAAGAGGCCACCGATGATGGTCGCGCCGATGATCCCCGCGATCCAGCCCATGCCGACCTCGGTGATGATGTAGCCCGATCCGAACGCCCCGATCCCGAAGAACGCCTGGTGGCCGAGCGAGACCTGGCCTGCGTAGCCGAGCAGGACGTTCATCGACAGCGCGACGATGCCGTACAGGGCCGCCCGGGAGACGATGTTGATCTGCGTGTCGGGCACGAGATGTGGGATCGCGATCACGAACGCGATGATGATCGCCCAGACGATCCCCCGGGCGACGTAGCCCGCCTGGGACGGTCGCCACGGCACCCGCGGGTCGCGCTCCTCGGGCGTGTGACCGTCCACGGTCGGGGCGTCGGCGTCGGTCTGCACTGCCATGGGTCAGGCCTCCTTGCCGAACAGCCCGCGGGGGCGGAACAGGAGCACCGCGAGCAGCACCGCCATGGTCGCGAGCTGCGGGGGCCCGGGGAGCACGCTCGAGAGGCCGTAGCTCGCCACGATCCCGTTCGCGAGGCTCACGGCGATGCCGAGGAGCAGGCCACCGACGACGGCGCCCACCATCGACGTGATGCCGCCGAGGACCGCCGCCACGATTGCAGGGACGAGGAACGTGGTCGTGATCAGGCCCGGACTGATCCGTTGGAACACGCCCGCACCCAGCACCCCACCGAGGGCGGCGAACGCGCCGGCGAACGCCCAGGCGATGGTGGACATCTTGGTCACGCTGATGCCGTAGAGCTCCGCGGCGTACGGCTCCTGCGAGGTGGCGAGCAGCGCCACCCCGGGCGGGGTCCGGAAGAAGGCCGCCAGCAGCACGGCCATGCCGATCAGCACCGCCACGATGATGATCATGTGCCAGGTGATGCGAGCGCCGCCGATCGCGAGCTGGCTCCCGGCGGCGGCACAGCCCCCCTCACCGCCGATCGCCAGACACCCGATGCCGAGGTCGATCCCGGGCGGGGCGCCTTCGACGAACCGTGGGAAGGTCCGTGCCTTGGCTTCGAAGACGATGAGCTCGACCGCGGAGAAGGCCAGGGTGACACCGACGGTGGCGACGAGGGTCGTGACCGGCCGAACATCGGAGAGCCGCTGGATGACGAGCAGGTTGATCAACACGGCCAGCACCGCACCCACCACGACCGCGGCCAGCGTTGCGAGCAGCATCTCGCCCAGCCCGGCGGAGTCGACCCCGCCGTCCGGCAGCGCCCCGCCCGTCAGGATCAGGAACACGACCCAGGCGGGGACGGTGCCGAGCTCGCCTTGCGCGAAGTTCAGCACCCGCGTGGACTTGTAGACCAGCGCGAGGCCGAGGGCGACGAGCGCGTAGATCGACCCGGTCTGCAGGCCTCCGACGACGACCGCGACCAGCGCGACGTCGGAGATCCCGACGAGGACGAGGGCCACGAGCACGATCCCGCCGATGATGGCGGGGCGCGTCCACTCGGGACGGAACCAGCCCGGGGTCGAGATCTCTTCCATGCGGTTGCTCCCATGGGCACCGCTCCGCCGGCGCGGATCGAACCGGTTGGAGGGGTGTGCGTTCGGGAGGCTAGTCGCCGGCGCCTCCTCCTTGCGAGGAGGCCACCGGCCGACGAGCCAGGTCGGTCAGTTCAGGCCAACTGCGGTCCATTCGAGGCGGCCGACGAGCCCTGCTGTTGCAGCAGGCGCGTCATCGCACCTTCCTTCGGGCCGCTCGCAAGCGCCGAGGCAGCGGGGGCCGTCAGCGACTGGGCGGTCAGGTAGGCGCCACCGAGGAAGACCGGTGCGAGCAGCCACGTGTACCAGGCGGCCCCGGGCTGCTCCTGCGGCCCGGCAGCCACCGGTTCGGTGTTGGGCTGCTGCTCGGTACCGGTGTTGGTCGCCACCTCTGGCGCGGGCTCGGACTGGGGTTCCTCGTTGGCCGGGGCGGAGAAGCTCTCCACGTTCCCGGACGTTCCACCGCTCGGCGCGGAGAAGCTACTGGAGCCCGAAGACGAGGAGGAGGTGCTCCCGAAGTCGCTGCTCGGGAAGCCGACCGGGTCGGGCTCCTCGCTCGTCGCGATCGTGTACTGGACGCTCTGCTCGAACGTGACCTGCTTGTTGAAACTCGAGTCGGGGTCACCGAACGCGAAGTTGGGGGCTCCCTGAGGGACGACGAGCACGCCCTGGTTGGGGATCTCGCCGCTGGACCACGCGTCGAGCGCGAAGGTCATGTCGAACTCCCAGGTCCCGTCCTCGAGCCGCTTGCCGTTGGCTCCGAGGAAGCAGTCGGTCTCGGGGATGTTGTCGGGGTCCTGGCTCCGCTCACCCTCCCACTCGGCGTTCTTGTCCTCGGTGGAGGGGTTGTCGGCGATGGGGCACATCTCGAGGCCGAGCGGGTTCTGTTCGATCGGATCCTGGGTGAGGATCTTCTCGAACTGACTCTGCTGGCAGGAACGAAGGTCCGCGAACTGCTCGGGTACCTCCTGCCCGGTCTCCTCCTCCAGGTTGGAGACGAAACTGTCGTCTGAGGTGCGGGCGCAGGTGAGGCCGGCGAGGACCGCCTGGCGCAGGGCCGGGCTCGAGATGCCGCCGGTGGGCTGGGATTCGGACAGGTAGACCTTGAAGCTGTCCACCTGGTGTCCGGAGGGCACGCTCGGGAGTTCGAACGCGACCGCGGAGCGGTAGCGGTCCTGTCCCGTGGTCACCGACACCGGCAAGCTCTCGGGCGGTACCGGCGATGCCGGCTCATTGGGGTCGTTCTCCTGGGTGGTCCCGGTGCCTTCCTCCACTCCTCCGGTGACGGTGTCGAAGCCCTCGTTCACCTGGTCGGGCTGGTCTTCGTGCAGGTCACCGGTGCAGGCCTTGACGACCACGAGGCAGAGGACCTGCGGCGGGAAGGACTCGAGGACGCTCGGAGGGATCACGTCGGAGAGCGGGGCGTCGTAGAACCCGGCCTTGGTGACCGTCGCCTCCTTGGCGTCCTCCGGCAGCTGCTCGGCCTCCTGCGCGCTCACCGGGCCGCCCGTCGCGAGGACGGTGGCGATGGCGAGCGATGCGGCCATCAGCGCCACGCCGATGCGGCGCGTCCAACTGGCGGTGGCTGTCTGGATCATCGGACGGTCTCCCTCGTCGGTCTTGCGCTGTGGGGCCGCGTCACCACGGAGGGTGGTGTCCCGTGTGGGTCGGGCCCTTCATCTACTCCTAACGAACGGACACTGCTTCGGTTACGGTCGGTGCGGTCATGGACGGTGTGTGCATCCCACCTCCACGCTGCGTTCGCGACCGGCTGCATCAGAAGCCCGAGACGAACGTGTCGAGCGTCTTGTACTCCTCCGCCGAGCAGTCGGCCTGGAGCACGTGGACCTGGCCGGCCCCGAAGTGATCGTCGGGCGAGTAGTTCAAGGTGGGCATCACGCCGGTCTCGACCTTGGTCTGCTGCTCGACCACGGCCCGGAAGTCCTCGCGGTACAGCTCGTTGCCGTAGATCTCCTTGTACCGCAGCAGGAGCTGGTGGCTCACCGCGTTGGCGCCCCACAGGGCGTAGGCGATGTCGTCGGTGGGGGCGTTCTCCTCCTTGCCGGCCTTCATGAACGCATCGTCGGTGCGGGCGACGTCGATGCCGGGGAACGGCGAGAAGAAGATGCCCTTGTCGGCACGCGTGTCGGGGTCACCGCAACCGGACCCGAGGACCGCGTTCAGGCCCATCGACACACCCACACCGATGTAGCGCGGGTTGTAGCTGTAGCTGTCGTTGGCGCGCTGGCTGAAGTCGATGTAGTCGACCGGCGAGGAGAGGATGTAGACGACCTCGACGCCGTTGCTCTGGAACCGCTGGGCGATCGTCCCGTACCAGGACGTGTCACCCTTCGGGTGGCGGTAGATCTCGAAGCTCTTGTCGCTGATGCCGAACTGCTGCATCCCCTGCTTCCAGCCCGCGACGGCATCGTCGAAGTTCGGGGTGTCGGTGATGATGGCCGCCATCTTGGCCTCGCCGTTCAACACCTTCTGGATCTTGGGGTCGCCGTAGGGGTTCTTGGCGACCATGTTCGCGAGCAGGAGGCCCTGCTGCTTGTAGCTCATCGAGGTCGCGAAGTACCAGGGGTTGCCGCGGAGGCCGGCCTCGGTCACCCCGGCGGAGAAGTAGGGGAAACCGGCACGTTCGGCGAGCTGGCCGCAGGCCTGGATCTGGTCGGTACCGCCACCGCCGGCGAGCGCGAACGACTTCGAGGCGAGCTCACGGCACACCTGCCGGGCGTCGTTGGGGTTGTACTTGTCGTCGCGGAAGATCAGCTTCACCGTCCGGCCGAGCACGCTCTGGCCCTGGTTCTCGAGGTGCTTCCAGTACAGGTCACCGGACTTCTCGAACGAGGTCGTCGGGAGCGGGGCGGCGCCCGTCACCGGCGCGTGCAGCCCGAAGACGATCTCGCTGTCGCTCACCCCGGTGTTGTCGCTGCCCTGCGGCTGCGCCGACCCTTGGCTGCTGCCTCCGCCGCCGGTCGAGCCACCACCGCCGGTGCTGCCACCGCCGCCGGTGTCGCCACCGCCGCTGCTGCCACCGCCACCGCTCGTGGTGGTCGTGCCACCGCCAGAGGTCGTCCCGCCGGACGTCCCTCCGGTGTCCCCTGCGGTGGAGCCACCGGTCGTGGTGCCGCCAGCGGTCGTACCCCCGCTGGTGGTGCCACCGGCGGTCGTGCCGCCGCTGGTTCCGCCGGCGTCGAGCGACTGGTTCCCGCCGCCCTGCTGGCCGGCAGCGAGACCGCTGCCTTCCACGTGGACGCCAGGCTTCTGGCCGCATGCGGTCAGGACGAAGGTCAGCGCGGATGCGACCGCGGCTGCCCGGATGACGCGTGCATTCACTCGTCGGCTCCTTCGAGGCGACTTCGGAGGGGTGGTGGTCGCGACCCACCTCGGGTGGGCCTCATCAGCGTCAACGAACCGCGACCGTCGTGGTTACGGTCCGTTCCGTTCTGGTCTCTCATGTCGTCATTCGACGCGCGCGCTTCAGTCTCCTGCCTCCCTCCGTCCGTCCGACCGCGGGCGGTTGCTCCTCCACGGTGGAGCGACCAGCGCTCGTTACCCTCCCGGCATGCTCCTCCCGCGCCGGTCCGGCCGTCCTGGGGGCGCTTCCCGGGGGTGGGTCGGGCTCCTCGCCGTGGCGCTCCTCGCGTCCGCCTGCGGCCGGGTCGTCGACCTCGAGCCCGGTGACCCCGTCGAGTTCGTCCAGCAGCCACAGACCTCGAAGGTGCTCGCCGCGGACGGCACGGTCCTGGCGGAGCTTCACGCCGAACAGGATCGGGAGGACGTGGCGATCGACGAGGTCGCCGAGGTCGCGATCCAAGCGGTGGTGTCGATCGAGGACCGCCGCTTCTTCCTCCACCGCGGGGTCGACGCGCCGGCCATCCTGCGGGCGGCGGCGGTCAACGTCGCCGAAGGCTCCGTGGAGCAGGGCGGATCGACGCTCACCCAGCAGTACGTCAAGAACACGATGACCGGGCCAGCCCGGACGCTCGAGCGCAAGCTCAAGGAAGCGGCGCTGGCGTTCCAGCTCGAGCAGCGGTACTCGAAGGAGGAGATCCTCGAGCGCTACCTCAACACCGTCTACTTCGGGAAGGGCGCGTATGGCATCCGGGCCGCGTCGCAACGCTTCTTCGGTGTGGAACCAGCTGAGCTGGATCTCGCCCAGGCAGCGACCCTGGCGGGGATGATCGCCTCCCCCTCGCGCTACGACCCCTTCGAGCACCCGGAGGCGTCCCGCGAGCGTCGGAGGCTCGTGCTGGACGCCATGGTCGGTGCCGGTCAGATCGACCGCGACGCAGCGGAGGAGGCCGCGGCGCGGCAGCTCGAGCTGGCGCCACTCGACCTCGACGAGCGGGTGCAGGCGCCGTACGTGGTCGAGGAGGTCAAACGCCTGGTCCAGCACGACCCGCAAGGCGTGATGGCGGCGATCGGCGTCGACGTCGACGAGCGCTCCGAACGGCTCTTCACCGGCGGCCTGCGGGTGTTCACGACGCTCGAGCCGCACCTGCAGGATCTGGCCGATGCCGCCGTGACCGAGGTGCTCGAAGCCGAGGAGGCGCTCGAGGACGGCCCGTCCGCTGCCGTGGTCGTCACCGACCCCACCACCGGAGCGATCCGTGCGATGGTCGGTGGCCGCGACTTCTTCGATCCGGACGACCCCCAGGCCCGGTTCAACCTGGCGACCCAGGGTCGCCGCCAGCCCGGATCGGCCTTCAAGCCCGTGGTGCTCGCCACGGCCCTGTCCCGCGGCATCACCCTCGACCGCCGGTTCCCGGGCGGCAAGTGCGTCAGCTTCGAACGCGTCGCCGGCTGGGAGGACGGGGTCTGCAACTACGGCGGCACCGCCTACGGGTCGCTGAACCTCCGCGAAGCAACGGTCCGGTCCGTCAACACCGTCTTCGCGCGGCTCGCCGTGGAGCTCGGTCCCACCGCGCTCCTGGAGATGGCGCAGACACTGGGGTTCCGGGGGCTCCCCCAGGTCCACTCGCTGGCCCTCGGCGCCGGTGAGGTCACCCCCGTGGCGATGGCTGGTGCCTACGGGGCGCTGGCCGACCTGGGCCGCTACCACGAGCCCTACCTGATCGAACGCATCGAGACCGCCGACGGCGAGGTGCTCTACGAGCACGACCGCCGCTCCTACCAGGCGCTGGACGCGTCGGTCGCGTTCG
>JAWVZB010000102.1:0-10727 GCA_033722375.1 Nitriliruptorales bacterium
GAGACGGTCGTGTTCTGGATCTTCGCCGTGCTCGCGCTCGGGACGGGGATCGCGGTCGTCACGATGAGGAACATCGTGCACTCGGCGCTGATGCTCGTGCTGAACCTGCTGTCGATCGCCGCGCTCTACCTCGCGCTCCAGTCGCAGTTCCTCGGGATCATCCAGATCCTGGTCTACGCGGGCGCGATCATGGTGCTGTTCCTGTTCGTGATCATGCTGCTCGGGGTCGACCGCGACGACCTGCTGGTCGACACCCAGCGCTGGCACCGAGTCGGGGCGGTGATCGGCGGTGTGCTGCTCGCGGCGGGGCTGCTGTTCGCGTTCAACGGGGCGTTCAGCGGCGCTGCCCGCTGTGGCGTCGAGACCGAGACGGCACCGACCGCCGCCTCCAACGACTTCGCCTGTCGGGGGCTCGAGGACGCACTGGCGCAGCAGGAGCACGGCTCGGTGAGCTTCCTCGCCGAGCGGATGTTCACCCGCGGGACCTTCCCGTTCGTGGCGGCGTCGCTGCGGCTGGTCGTCGCCACGATCGGGGCGCTCGTCCTCGGCCGCCGCCGCGACCTGCTGCGGCGGGCCGCTCCCACCCCGGTCCCCGGCGGTGACGACACGGACGACGAGGGCGCACGCGCCACGCCGGAAGGCGCCCCGTCCGACGCGGAGCGGCTCCTGCCCGAGCAGCGGGACGAGGAACGCTGATGGCGATCGGCTACTACTTCGCGGTCAGTGCGTTGCTCTTCGTGATCGGGCTCGTCGGCGTACTCACCCGCCGCAACGCGATCGTGCTCTTCATGTGTGTGGAGCTGATGCTCAACGCGGTGAACCTGACGCTCGCGGCTGCCGCCCGGATGTGGGCCGGCCCGGACGGTCAGGTGTTCGTGTTCTTCGTGATCGTGGTCGCGGCTGCGGAGGTCGTGATCGGGCTCGCGATGATCGTCAACGTCTTCTTCCGGCGCGGGACGCTCGACGTCGACGCGCCCCGGATGCTCCAGCGATGACGGGAGGGGTGACGGGCATGGTGCTGGCGGCCGAGGGCGGCGGGGCGGTGATGAGCGAGGTCACCACCGTGACCTCCGGCGTGCTCGGGCTGTCCTGGTTGATCCCGCTGCTGCCGCTCGTCGGCTCCGTCGTCATCCTCGCGTTCGGGAGGCGGTTCCTCAAGGAGCGGTCCGCGTACGTCGCTCAGGGCATGGCGATCGCGAGCTTCGTCCTGTCGGTGCTCGTGTTCCTCGAGGTGCGCGGGAGCCACGCCACCTTCGTGCGGGAGCTGTTCACCTGGATCGAAGCCGGGCCCTTCGTCGTCGAGGCGAGCCTCCTGATCGACGAGCTGACCAGCGTGATGCTGCTCGTGGTCACCGGCGTCGGCAGCCTGATCCACATCTACAGCTACGGCTACATGTACGGCGATCAGCGCTTCGAGCGCTTCTTCGCCTACCTCAACTTCTTCCTGTTCGCGATGCTCGTGCTGGTGCTCGGCGCCGACCTGCTGGTGCTGTTCGTCGGCTGGGAGCTGGTCGGGCTCGCGAGCTACCTCCTGATCGGCTTCTGGTTCGAGAAGACCGACTACGCCGTCGCCGCCAAGAAGGCGTTCATCACCAACCGAGTCGGCGACGTCTCGTTCATGGTCGCGATGTTCCTGACGTTCGCGACGGTCGGGAGCCTGTCGTTCCTCGAGGTCCTCCCGGCCGCGGGCGAGCTCGGCCAGACCACCGCGCTCGTCATCGCACTGCTCCTGATGGGGGGCGCCGCCGCGAAGTCGGCACAGATCCCGCTGTACGTCTGGCTGCCCGACGCGATGGCGGGCCCCACCCCCGTGTCGGCGCTGATCCACGCGGCCACGATGGTGACCGCCGGCGTCTACCTCATGGCCCGGACCTCACCGATCCTGATCCAGAGCACCACCGCGATGACGATCATCGCCTGGATCGGTGTGCTGACCGCGCTGCTCGCGGCGCTGATCGCGATCCGGCAGGACGACATCAAGAAGATCCTGGCCTACTCGACCATCAGCCAGCTCGGCTACATGTTCGTCGGCATCGGCACCGGCGGGTTCAGCGAGGGCATCTTCCACCTCATGACCCACGCCTTCTTCAAGGCACTGCTCTTCCTCGCCGCCGGCTCGGTCATGCACGCGATGGCGAACCGCACCGACGCCTGGAAGATGGGCGGCCTGCGGCACGTCATGCCCGTGACGTTCTGGACCAGCGCGGTGGCGTGGCTCGCCATCAGCGGGATCCCGCCGTTCGCCGGGTTCTTCAGCAAGGACCAGATCCTCACGACCGCCTACGAGCACGGCTTCGTCGGCGTGTGGTTGCTCGGTGTCGTCGTCGCCGTGCTCACCGCCTTCTACATGAGCCGCTGGTTCTTCCTGATCTTCCTCGGTGAGCGCCGCTGGGAGCCGGGCGAGACCGTCGTCGACGACCACGCCGTGTTCTCGGCGTCGGGCTCCGGCGCCCCCGGCGGAGGGGGAGCGCCGCCCGAGGACCGGACGGGACCGCGGCCGTCCGCCAAGGACGCCCCGACCACCACCCTCCACCCCCACGAGTCGCCCGGCTCGATGACCGCCCCGCTCGTGGTGCTCGCGGTGCTGTCCGTCGTCGGCGGGTTCGTGAACTTCACCCACCACGGTGCGTTCTGGACCTTCCTCCAGCCGGCCGTCGCCGACGGCGCCGCCCCGTTCGAAGGTGCGCACGGCGCGCTGTCCGAGCCGGTGCTGATCGCCATCTCGGTGATCGCCGGGCTCACCGGGATCGCCCTGGCCTACGCCGCCTACCTCCGCAAGCCGATCCGCTCCAAGCGCACCTCCGAGCCGGTGCGGGGCTGGTTCGGCGACCTGATGGAGCGGAAGTTCCTCGTCGACGAGGCCTACGAGTCGGTGTTCGTCCGCTTCGGTGGCGTGGTCGCCGACGCCGCGGTGTGGATCGACGAGCACATCGTCGACGGCGCCGTCAACGGGGCCGCGACCGTCTCCGCCCGGGCCGCCGACTGGTCCCGGCGCATGCAGACCGGGTTCGCGCGGGGCTACATCGCCTCGTTCGTCGCCGGCGCCGTGATCCTGTTCGCCGTCCTCCTCTACCAGGTGGTCTGACGTGGGCCCGCTGACCGCCATCGTCGCGCTCCCGATCGTCGGGGCGATCGCGCTGTCGTTCGTCGATCCCGAGGACCACAAGACCCTCCGGTTCGTCGCGATGGTCTTCGCCGTCGCGGCGTTCGTGGCCTCGCTCGTGGTGGTGGCAAGGTTCGACACCGCCGAAGCCGGCTTCCAGCTCGTCGAGCAGCTCGAGTGGATCCCCTCGATCGGGGCCAGCTACAAGCTCGGTGTCGACGGCATCAGCCTGGTGCTCGTGGTGCTGACGACCTTCCTCACCCCGCTGATCCTGCTGGCGTCGTGGCGGGTCGACGAGCGGGTCAAGGGCTACTTCGCGTCGTTCCTCGTGCTCGAGGGAGCCGTGCTCGGGGTGTTCCTGACCCTCGACCTGCTGCTCTTCTACGTGTTCTGGGAGGTCATGCTCGTCCCGATGTACCTGATCATCGGGATCTGGGGCTCGGCGAACCGGCGCTACGCGGCGATCAAGTTCTTCCTCTACACGCTGCTCGGCGGGCTCCTGATGCTCGTGGCGATCCTGTTCCTCTTCAGCGAGGCGGGAAGCTTCGACTACGCCACGATCAGCCAGCTCGAGCTGTCCCAGACCGCCCAGGGGTGGCTGTTCCTGGCGTTCTTCGTCGCGTTCGCGGTCAAGGTGCCCCTGTTCCCGGTCCACACGTGGCTGCCCGACGCCCACACCGAGGCGCCGACCGGGGGGTCGGTGTTCCTGGCGGGGATCTTGTTGAAGATGGGCGCCTACGGCGTGCTGCGCTACTCGCTGCCGATCTTCCCCGACGCCACGGTCGACTTCGCACCCTGGATCATCGGCCTGTCCGTGGTCGGGATCCTCTACGGGGCGGTCTTGGCGCTGATGCAGCCGGACGTGAAGCGGCTGATCGCCTACTCATCGGTCAGCCACATGGGCTTCGTGATGCTCGGGATCTTCGCGCTGACGCTCACGTCCGCCTCGGCGGGTGTGGTGCAGATGGTCAACCACGGGCTGTCCACCGGGGCGCTGTTCCTGCTGGTCGGGTTCCTCTACGAGCGGCGCCACACGCGTGCCATCAACGCCTACGGGGGGCTCGCGAAGGTCGTTCCGGTGATGGCGGGCTTCTGGCTCGTGGTGTCGCTGTCGTCGCTTGCGCTGCCCGGGCTGAACGGGTTCGTCGGTGAGTTCCCGATCCTGCTCGGTGCCTTCCAGACCACCCGCTGGGCCGCGGTGCTCGGGGCGTTCGGGGCCGTGCTCGCGGCGCTCTACCTGCTGTGGGTCTACCAGCGGATGTTCCACGGCCCCGTGGCAGGACCGGACAACGAGCACACCACCGATCTCCACTTCCGCGAGGTCGCGATCCTCACCCCCCTCGTGATCCTGATCGTGGCCATCGGGGTCTACCCCAAGCCCCTCTACGACACCGTCGAGCCGTCCGTCGACCGGGTCCTCCAGCAGGCGGGACTGTCGGGCGTCGGAACGGCTGACGTCGAGGGCGTCGCCCCGATCGAGGGGGCGGGCCGATGATCCTCGCCCAGCAGACCTTCCCCACCCCCGAGATCGCCTGGTCGGCGTTCGCTCCCGAGCTGGTCGTGGCCGGCGCCGCGCTGGTGCTGATGCTGTTCGCCGTCGCCGGCGAACGGCGGCTCCTCGCCGCCGTCCCCACCGGGCTCGTGGTCGGCGCCGTCGGCGTGTGGCTCGTGCTCCAGGGACTCACGGTCCCGGGCGGGGTGGCGATCGCGCTCGCCGCCGCCGCCGTCGCGATCCCCATCGGGTTCGCCAGTCAGCCCCGGCTGATCAGCCCGTGGGTCGCCGGGGTCGCGCTGCTCGCCGCACTCGGGCTCGTGCTCTGGCAGTACAACGCGGTGTTCGCCCCGGGTGGCGCGGCGTCCGGCGCAGTCGAGCAGCTCGGCGGCTCGATCGCGGTGGACGGCGTCGCGCTGTTCACCCGTCTCAGCGTGTACCTCTCCGCGGTACTGACCATCCCGATCGGCTACGGCTACCTCGTCGACCGCGGCCTCGACCGCGAGGAGTTCGACGCGCTGCTCCTGCTCGCCGCCGCCGGGATGGCGCTCCTCGGGGCCGCCAACGACCTCATCATGCTGTTCGTCTCGCTCGAGATCCTCTCGATCGCGCTGTACGTGCTCGCCGGGTTCGCGCGGCGGGACCGGCGCTCGCAGGAGGCCGGCCTCAAGTACTTCCTGAACGGGGCGGTCGCCTCCGCGATCCTGCTCTACGGCCTGGCGCTGCTGTACGTCGCCACCGGGACGCTCGAGCTCGACGCGGTCGGGACCGGCCTCGGACTGGTCACCGCCCCGCAAGCCGTCGGGGTGCTGGGCCTCGCCCTCGTCACCGTCGGGATCGGCTTCAAGGTCGCGTTGTTCCCCTTCCACCTGTGGGTGCCGGACGTCTACCAGGGCTCGCCCACCAACGTCACCGGGTTCATGGCCGCCGCCACCAAGGCGGCTGCGTTCGCCGCGGTGCTGCGGCTGTACCTGATCGGCTTCGGCCGCGTCGACGACCTGTGGGTCCCGATCCTCGCCGTCATCACCGCCGTCACCATGCTCTACGGGGCGCTCGGGGCGATCGTGCAGCGGGACGTCAAGCGCATCCTCGCCTACTCGTCGGTCGCCCACGCCGGGTACGCCGCCATCGGTGTGGTCGCCGCCAGCCCCGAGGGGCTGTCGGGCACGCTGTGGTACCTCGTGACCTACGCCGTCACGACGCTGGCGGCGTTCGGGTCGGTCGTCGCCATCGAGCGGCGCCGGCGGGGCGAGGTGGCGCTCGTGGACCTGCGCGGCCTCGGACGCACGTCCCCGGTGCTTGCCGGGATCTTCTCGCTGTCGCTGCTGTCGCTCGCCGGGATCCCGCCCACGGCCGGGTTCGCGGGCAAGCTGACCGTCTTCCAGGCCGGTGTCTCCTCGGGGCTGTCGTGGCTCGTGGTCATCGGGGTCGTCAGCAGCGTGATCGCGGCGTTCTTCTACCTTCGCATCATGGCGACGATGTTCCTCGACGATCCCGACGAAGGCACGGAGCTGCCCGTGATCACCACCGGGCTGTCGGCGGGCGTGTCGATCGCTGCGGCGCTCGTGATCTACCTCGGGATCCAACCCGGGGTGCTGCTGGACCTGATCGTGAACGCCGCCTCGATCGCGCGATGAGCGGGGCGCCCGCGCAGGATGCGACGGGACCCGAGCTGCCGGGCGTGGGACGCGGCATCCCCAACGACGCGTTCGAGCGGCTCGACCGTGCCGGCGTGCGGGTCGTCGACATCCTCGACGAGGTCGAGA
Organism: Nitriliruptorales bacterium; assembly: GCA_033722375.1. GTDB lineage: Bacteria > Actinomycetota > Nitriliruptoria > Nitriliruptorales > Nitriliruptoraceae > JAWVZB01. The sequence continues at coordinate 6,362 of JAWVZB010000102.1, forward strand.
AGCGGCTCGCGCGCCACGTGTCGTCGCCCTACCCGTTCATCGACCGCGCTGCCCGCTACCTCCTCGATGCCGGCGGCAAGCGGTTCCGCCCCATGCTGGTCGCGATCACCGCCCACTACGGCGACCCCACCCGCGACGAGGTGCCCGACGGTGGGGTCGTGGTCGAGCTCGTGCACCTCGCGACCCTCTACCACGACGACGTCATCGATGAGGCCACGGCCCGGCGGGGCGCCGAATCGGCCAACCTGCGATGGGACAACACCGTCGCGGTGGCCACCGGCGACTTCCTGTTCGCCCGCGCCTCCGAGCTGTCCGCCGACCTCGGGGTCGAGACCACCCGGATCATGGGCCGGACCATCGCGCGGCTCGCCGAGGGCGAGATCCGCGAGGTGCAGGGCTCGCGCAGCGCGTTGCCACCCGACGTGCCACGGCTCGAGCCAGACCTCGAGCACTACCTCGCGGTCATCAGCGAGAAGACCGCCTCGCTCATCGAGACCTCCTGCCGGCTCGGGGCGCTGCTGTCCGGCTGCGACCCCGACACGGTGGAAGCCGCCTCCGCGTACGGCTGGAACGTCGGGATGGCCTTCCAGTTGTCCGACGACATCCTGGACATCGCCTCCGACCACGAGGACTCGGGCAAGACCCCCGGAACCGACCTCCGCGAGGGGGTGCGCACGCTCCCGATCCTCTACGCCCTCGAGGACGCCCCGTCCGGGGAGCTCGCCGACCTCCTGACGGGGGAGCAGCCGCTGGACGACGACGGGGTCGCGCGGGCACTCGAGCTCCTGCAGGCGAGCGATGCGCTCGATCGGGCCCGGGAGACGGCCGCCACCTACGTGGACGAGGCCGTCGCTGCGCTCGCCCCGCTCGAGTCAGGTCCGACCACCACCGCGCTGACCCGCATCGCCGAGTTCGCCCTCGACCGCGTCGGCTGACCGAGCGTCGCGCGCGGACCGGTTATGCGGACCGGTAGCGACGTTCCCAGCCGGACGGGCTGCAACTCGCTGCACTCGGACCGGGAATCCGGTCCGGTTGCGACGTTCCGCGCGGTGAAGCGCGTCGGCCGACGTCGGTACGGTGGCGGCCCACGACAGGATCTGGGGGAGCGTGGCCACCGACACCGAGCAGCGGGACTTCACGCGTCTCGTCGGTCCCGGCTGGGGCGAGGCGCTCGCGCCGGTCAGCGACCGCATCGCCGAGCTCGGCGATTTCCTGCGCAGCGAGGCACAGGCGGGGCGCCGCTTCCTGCCCGCGGGCGAGGACGTGTTCGCCGCGTTCGGGATGCCGCTCGAGGACGTGAAGGTCCTCATCGTCGGTCAGGACCCCTATCCGACGCCCGGACACCCGATCGGGTTGTGCTTCGCGGTGGCGCCCGAGGTCCGACCGCTGCCGAAGAGCCTCCAGAACATCTTCCGGGAGTACTGCGACGACCTCGGCCATCCGCCACCCAGCAACGGCGACCTGACCCCGTGGGTGGAGGAGGGCGTGATGCTCCTCAACCGCTGCCTCACGGTCCAGCCGGGGCGGCCGGCCTCACATCGCGGCAAGGGCTGGGAGGAGGTCACCGACCAGGCGATGCGTGCGCTCGTCGAGCGGGGCGGGCCGCTGGTCGCCATCCTGTGGGGTCGCCAGGCACAGAGCCTCGAGCCCATGCTCGGCGAGGTCCCGACCATCACCTCACCCCACCCGAGTCCGCTGTCGGCGAGCCGGGGCTTCTTCGGCTCCAGACCCTTCAGCCGGGCGAACGAGCTCCTCGAGCAGCAGGGCGGCGAGCCCGTCGACTGGCGCCTGCCATGAGGCGCTCATTGGGTCGCTCCACGGCCTCCTTGGTAGCATCCCGCCCGCGGCCCGGGTCTGTCGGAAGCGCCACCCCGGCGGGCGGTCACCGCCGCTGTGCGCGAGGTGCAACGCGGACCGACCGCGCCGCGGTCTGCACCGCCTCCGACCACCATCCCGGCCGCACGACGACCACGCCCGCACGGAGGGCCGAGTGAGCTTCTACGAACAGTGGGGCACCTTGGCGGTGCTCGTCATCGTGGGGAGCGCGTTCTACGCGGTCGCCACGCTGGCGAACCGCCTGATGCGGCCGTCCGTTCCCGCCCCGCTCAAGCTCTCCACCTACGAGTGCGGGGTCGAGGCGGTCGGGACCGGCTGGAGCCAGATGAACATCCGGTACTACGTGTTCGCGTTCCTGTTCGTGATCTTCGACGTCGAGAGCGTGTTCCTGTTCCCGTGGGCGGTCATCGTCGGTGGCCTCGGGGACGACTCGATCGTGTCACCTACCTTCGCGGTCGTGGAGATGTTCCTCTTCATCGCGATCCTCGCTGTGGGACTCGTCTACGCCTGGCGCAAGAAGGTGCTCGTATGGGAGTGATCGACTCCGTCGAACTGCCCAAGCCCATGAAGTTCGTCTTCAACTGGGGCCGCAAGTACTCCTTGTGGTGCTTCAACTTCGGGCTGGCCTGTTGTGCGATCGAGTTCATCGCGACCTCGACCTCGCGGCACGACTTCATCCGGATGGGGGTCATCCCCTTCGCGCACGGCCCCCGACAGGCCGACCTGATGGTCGTCTCGGGCACGCTGACCGACAAGATGGCCCCGGCCGTCAAGCGCCTCTACGACGAGATGCCCGAACCCAAGTACGTCATCAGCTTCGGGTCGTGCTCCAACTGTGGCGGGCCCTACTGGGACAGCTACTCGGTGACGAAGGGCGTGGACCAGATCCTGCCGGTCGACGTCTACGTGCCGGGATGCCCACCCCGCCCCGAAGCGCTCCTGGACGGGATCGTCGCGCTCCAGGATCGCATCCAGGGCGAGTCGCTCAAGGAGCGGATGGATGCCCGGCGCGAGCCGATCGTCATCGGTGAGGACACGCCCGACATCATGCCGGGGGCGACCCCCGCCGGGGCCCCCGAGCAGGCGACGTCCGCATGACCACGGTCGATCCCGGCAACCGCGGCGCGGGCGTGCTCGCGCGTCGTGACGATGCGTTGACCTACGAGGAGATCAGCGAGTTCCTCGAGCGCCGGCTCGGCGATCACATCCTCGAGGTGGTCGACGAGTACGACACCTACTCGGTGCTGCTCGACCACGAGGGCTACCTGTCGGCGGCCGAGTTCTGCCGCGACCAGGAGCTGCTGTCGTTCGACCTGTTCGACTGCCTGTTCGGCGTCGATCGCCGTGAAGAGGGGTTCGAGGTCGTCGCGGTCCTCTACTCGACCGCGACAGGTCGCCGGATCCTCTTGCGCACGATGGCCACCGGAGGCCGGGAGGAGCCCGTCGCCCCGACCCTGACCCACCTGTGGCACGGGGCGAACTGGCACGAGCGCGAAGCCTGGGACATGTTCGGGATCGAGTTCGAGGGTCATCCGCAGCTCGCCCCGCGCATCCTCTGTGCCGAGAACTTCGAAGGCTGGCCGCTCCGGAAGGACTTCTACCTCGCGAGTCGCGAGGCGAAGCCGTGGCCGGGGGTCAAGGAACCGGCCGAGCTCGACGAGGAGGGCAACGTCATCGAGCGGGTCCCCGGCCCGGGGGACGCGCCCGGTCCGACCTCGCTCGACGAGGCGATGGCCGAGCAGGCCAAGCTCGCCAACCCGGTGCTGACCGAGACGACCGGCGCCGAGGAGGACACCGCCGAGGAGGACGCGTCGGAGGACGAGGACAGTCCCGACGCAGCGGCAGAGCCCGAGACGTTGCCCTCCGCCGACGACGAGGGCGCGGCGACCCCGACCGAGCTGTCCGAGCAGGCCGACGAGCGGGTCGTCGAGGGCGAGGTCGAGAAGGAGAAGGAGGCCGCGCGCGACGCCGAATCCGAGGCGCGGCAGCGTGCCGAGGAGAAGCGCAAGGCCGCTGCCGAGGCGCGGGCCCGGAAGGCCGCGGAGCGCGCGGACGACGCCCCCGTCACGACGCCTGCCGACGAGACCGCCGACGTACCCGAGGACGAGGAGCGCGACCCGGGAGCGACCGCGGCCGGTGGCCCTCCGGGGCCCGAGGCCGCAAGCGGATCCGGCGAGCACCAGCCACAGGCGACCGTCGACACCGAGATGGGTGAGGCGGTCGATCAGGCCCGTGCCGAGGGCACGGCCGATCTGTCGGAGACGGACCCCGAGGTCACTCCTGAAGGTCGTGAGGCCGACGTCGAAGAAGTCCCCGACATCGATGCCTCCGAGGAGGATCTCGAGGACGTGCGGGGCGACGACGAGCCCACCGACGAGACCGACGACGATCAGTCGGATAGCGGGGACGACGAGCATGGGGAGGGCCGCGAGTGAGCGACCTCCACACCGAGGAGCACATCACCCCGGGCACCGCCCCGGGCGAGGACGTCATCTTCGAGATCCGCGGCGACGGCGACTTCGACACCGCC
>JAWVZB010000103.1:0-10324 GCA_033722375.1 Nitriliruptorales bacterium
AGGGTCTCGGCGACGTTCTCGGCGAGGTCGCGCCACACGTTCACGTTCATGAACGTGGTCTCCTCCTGCTGCTGGCCGCTCTTGTCGGTGTAGCGGCGGTTGGAGGCGATCCGGAAGTTGCACACCGGGATCCCGCTCTGGGTGAACCGGAGCTCGGGGTCGTCGGTGAGGTTGCCGATCATCGTCGCGATGTTCGATTCGAATGCCATGGTGGCTCCTTGGGTCTCGGCTCGTGGTGGTGGGGCCGGTGACGGCCGCCGGCGGCGCTCAGCTCGGCTGCTTGACCCGCAGGTCCGGACGCACGGTCTTGAACCGCACGACGTTGTCGGACAGCTTGAGCTGGCGCTCGAGCTCGGTGACCCCGTCCAAGGACATCTCGAGGTCGAACACGGCGTAGTAGCCGTGTGTCGCCTTGTTGATCTCGTAGGCGAACTCGCGCTTCCCCCAGAACGCCTCGTCGACGAGGCGGCCCTCCTGCTGATCCACGACGTCGCGGATCCGCTGCAGGACCCCTTCGACCTCGTCGTCATCCAGAGAACCGGGGAGGATGACCATCATCTCGTAGCGTCGCATCAAGCACTCCTGTGGGCTCGGCGGCTCCTCTCGGGCGTGTCCAGCGCAGGCGGACACCGGTGGGAGCAGGGTGCGTCCCGTCCTCGGAAGCGAGGCGGGGGACCAGCGACGGTACCCCACCTGCGCCGAGGGGGACAACCGAGACCCGGCACCGTCAGGGGCGCCGCGCCCCGCCCTGTCCACCCGAGAGACGACCCAAGCCGAGTCGTCGCACCGGCCCCATCACCGTACGGGCGGGGTGCGACATGCGGCCGGCGGAACCAGGGGAGGTTGTGGACAACACACGCCGGGGAGGTTGTGGACAACGATCTTCCGCGTCGTGCGCTCACCGCGCTCGCGGTCCGTGCAGCGGTCAGGTCCAGGGCGCGCCGAACAGCACCAGCTTGGAGAACGCCCCGGCCGCCGTGAGCACGCTCGCCGAGCCGATCCCGAGCCACACCACGCGGGGCGAGGGACCACCGGGCGAGTCGATCGCGACGACCCCCGGCTCCTCCGACTCGGTGGGGCTCGTGTCACGGGCCTCGGGGAACGCTTCGAGCTCCGGGGTGGTCTCTTCGCTCGGGGTCGATGACGCCGTCGGCGATGCCGACGGGAGGATCGTCGGCAGGGGCTGGGTCTCCATCGGTTCCGGCGGCCCGTACTGGCCCTCGGGCTCCTCGGCGGTGTCTTCCGTGGGGTCCGACTCGGGCTCCGGCTGCGATTCGGTCGTGGGCTCCGGCTCGGGCTCCCGCGTCCGCGTCGGGGAGGGAGACGGGCTCGGGGACGGCGACGGGCTCGGGGACGGCGACGGGGATGACGACGGCGAAGAGGACGGTGAAGACGACGGCGAAGACGTGGGAGCCGGGTCGACCGTCAGCGTCCCGGTCATGGTCGCGTGCACCCGACACTGGAAGGTGAACGTCCCCGCCGTGTCGGGCGACCAGGTGGTCGTCAGCGGCTTGGTGCCGCACTTGGCGGTCGTCTCGGGCGAGCACTCCGGATGCGAGTCGTAGACCGTGGTCCCGTCGACGGTCTGCACGCGAACGCTGTGAGGGTTGTCCCCCACCCAGGACCAGGTGATGGTGTCGCCGACCGTCACGGTCAGCTGGCTGGGCTGGAACGAGTTGTCGTGCAGCTCGACGGTCTGGTCGGCCGCCCCGGCGGGCAGCGCCCAGATCCCCGCCACGAGCGCCACCGCGACCGCCAGGACGTACCCGGCGGAACGGACGAACGGGGTGGCAGACACTGGGCGGGACGGTACCGACCGGCTCACCCGGCCGACCCGGCGGACGGGACCTCCACCACCGCGACGCGAGGGAGCAGCGCCACCAGCAGCGCGAGCCGACGCTCGAGCCCCCGGACGGTGACGTGCTCGTGGTCGGCGTGCGCCCCGTCCCCCTCGGGCCCGAGCCCGTCCAGCACCGCCGCGCCGGCCGCCGCCGCGATGTTGCCGTCCGAGGCCCCACCAACGGTGACGGTGTTGAGCTCCTGGCCGGCGTCCCCCGCGGCGGCACGCAAGGCGGGGAGCAGCGCGGCCGATGCCGACTCGGTCAGGGCGGGGCGGTTGACCTCGAGCTCGGCCTCGAGCTCGACCCCGTCGCGGGCCTGGAGCTGGTGGAGCCGGTCGCGGACCCGTCGGACCTCGCGGTCGTCGAGGAACCGGACGTCGATCCGTACCTCGGCCTCGGCCGGAACGGTGTTCACCGTGGTCCCGCCCCGCAACAGGGTCGGGGTCACGGTCGTGCCGCGGTCCGCGTCGCCGAGGTCGGCGATGTCAGCCAGCACCCCGCCGAGACCCACGGCCGCGTTGATGCCCTCCTCGGGTGCCAGCCCTGCGTGCGAGGCCTGTCCGCGGGCCACGACCCGCCCGAGGGCCACCCCCTTGCGCGCGGTCTTGATGGCGCCGCCGGGGCCGCACGGCTCGAACACGAGCACCCGCCGGCAGCGTCGCGCTTCCCGCTCGACCCGCTCGCGCGACCGCAGCGACCCGGTCTCCTCGTCGCTCGTCACGAGGAAGCGCACCGGGGGGAGCTCCCCCGCCTCCTGGAGCTGCGCCAGTGCGTGGATGGCGACCACCAGGCCTCCCTTCATGTCGAAGGTGCCGGGGCCGGTGACGCGCCCGCCGTCGACGGCGAACGGCAACCGGTCGAGCGTGCCGACCGGCCACACGGTGTCGAGGTGGCCGAGCAGCAGGACGGGCGGGGCGGTGGCCCCGGCGGGCTCGTGGCTCCACAGGACCGCCGCGTCGTCGTGGATGTCGGGGTGGGAGCCGAGCCGCGCGTCGAAGACGTCGGCCAGCTCCTCGGCGCAGCGGTGGAGTGCCTCCTGGTCCCCCGAGGGGGACTCGACCTCGACGAGCCGGCGCAGGTCGGCGAGCATCAGGTCGCTCGCTCCCGCCACCGCCGTCACCTCCGCTCGACTCACCGAGGATACGTAGGCTCGTCCGCCCCGGGACTGGGAAGCGAGGAGATGGAGGCGCGTCGCATCGCGGTGGTCGGCAACTCCGGGTCGGGCAAGACCTCGCTCGGCCGCCGACTCGCCGATCGGTTGGAGCTTCCCTACGTCGAGCTCGACGCGATCTACCACCAGCCCGGCTGGGAGCCGCTCGAACGCGACGAGTTCCGCCGTCGGGTGGCCGCCGTCGCGGCCCGCGACGGGTGGGTGATCGACGGGAACTACTCGGCCGCCAACGAGCCGATCTGGGAGCGGGCACAGGCGATCGTGTGGCTCGACCTGCCGCGCGCAACGGTGATGCGGCGGGTCATCGCCCGAACCCTCCGGCGCGTGCTCACGCGGGAGGAGCTGTGGAACGACAACCGTGAGCCGTGGTCGAACCTCTACCGCTGGGATCCGGAGCAGAACATCATCCGCTGGGCGTGGGTCCGCCACCCCGTGGTCCGCGAGCGCTACACCCGGGCGATGCGGGACCGCCCCGACCTCGAGTGGGTCCGCCTGCGGTCACCCGACGAGGTCGAGGCCTTCCTCGCCGAGCTGTAGCGGCGCTCCGAGAAGCCTGTCACCTGTCACCCACGTCACCAACCGGTGAGGATCCGCGGGGTCAGGCGAACTTGGCGAGGTAGTGGCGCTTCTTGCCGACCTGGAGGACCAGCGTCGACTCGGAGGCGAGGTCTCCGGGGTCGACCTCGCGGGTGGGGTCATCGATCTTTGCGTTGTTGATCCGGACCGCACCCTGCTCGACGAGGCGCCGGGCCTCGCCGTTCGAGGACGCCGCCCCGACCTCGCGCATGAGGTTCAGCAGGCCGACGCCCTCCTCGAGCCGGTCGCGGTCGAACTCGGCGGACGGGGCGTGCTCGAAGGCGTCGGCCAGCGTGGCGTCGTCCAGACCGGCGAACGGCTCGTCACCGAACAGGATCTTCGTGGCGCGTTGCGCGTCGGCGAGCCCGTCGTCGCCGTGGATGATCCGGGTCGCCTCCTCGGCGAGACGCTGCTGGCCGAGCCTCGCGGTCGGGTCGGCGGCGTGCTCGCGTTCGATCTCGGCGATCTCCTGGAGGTCGAGGAACGTGAACAGCTTGAGGAACCGGGCCACGTCGCGGTCGTCGGTGTTGAGCCACCACTGGTAGTAGCTGTAGGGCGAGGTCAGCTCCGCGGACAGCCACGGGGCGTTGCCGGCCGACTTCGAGAACTTCTTGCCGTCCGAGCCCTCCATCAGCGGCCACACCAGTCCGAACGCCTCGCCGCCGTGCAGCCGACGCACGAGATCCACGCCGGCCACGATGTTGCCCCACTGGTCGCTGCCGCCGCCCTGGAGCTTGCAGCCCTCGGTCGCGTACAGGTGCGCGAAGTCGTAGGCCTGGAGGAGCTGGTAGGAGAACTCGGTGTAGCTGATCCCCTGCTCGCGCGCCTCGAGGCGCCGCTTGACCGACTCGCGGCCGATCATCGTGTTCACCGAGAAGTGCTTGCCGACGTCCCGCAGGAACCCGAGGAACCCGAACTCGCCGAGCCACTCGTAGTTGTCGACGAGCTTGCCCGCCCGGCCACCGTCGAGGTCGAGCACCAGGCCGAGGTCGCGGCGGATCCCGGCGAGGTTCTGCTCGATCTGCTCGTCGTCGAGCAGCTCCCGTTCCTCGTCGTTGCCGGACGGATCCCCGATGCGCCCCGTCGCCCCGCCCGCGATCGCGATCGGGCGGTGACCCATCCGCTGGAGCCAGCTCATGGCCATCATCCCCACGAGGCTGCCGACGTGGAGCGCCGTGGCGGTGGGGTCGAAGCCGACGTAGTAGGTGACCCGCTCGGTCTCGAACAGCTTCCGGAGGCCGGCCTCGTCGGTGACGTCCTGGACGAACCCGCGGGCACGCAGGACGTCGAGGGGGTTGCTGTCCTCGGTCATCATGCCCGCGACCGTATCGCCTCGTCTCGCCCCAGAACCCGCCCGTTTCGGGGAGGGATCCGCGCGGCTCAGTCGGGGAACGGTCCGTCCCGATGGTCCTCGACGCCGATCCAGGCCGGGACCTCGGCCCGCGTCTCCGGTGGGGGCACCAGCGCCGGCACCTCACGGGCCCGCATCCAGTCCGCCATCCCGTCGCACCACACGTAGGTGTCGGGGCGGACGGTGCCGCCGAGCACGAGGTCCCGCATGGCCCGCAGATCGAACGGACCCCGCTGCTCGCCCCCGGCGAGGTGGAACCACCGCGCACTCATCGGCCGGCTCCTCCATACGTCGACGCAACGACGGTACCCAGCCCCCCGGGCGCGCCACGAGGGCTGCGGCGTAGTCTGCGCATCTGTCCTGACCGCTCCCGAGGAGGCGCGCCCTGGGACTCCTCGAACAGCTCGCCCCGACCGCCCTCCGGGCCACCCTGGGCACCCGGCTCCCGCTGACCGACGGGGCGCTGACCGTCGACGGGCTGTCACGCCCCGTCCGCATCCGCCGCGACCGGTGGCACATCCCCCACATCACCGCCGAGACCGACGCCGACGCGTGGTTCGGGCTGGGGTTCTGCCAGGGGCAGGACCGGACGTTCCAGCTCGAGCTCATCAAGCGGACCGCCGCGGGGCGCCTCGCCGAGCTCGTGGGCGCGGAGGCGCTGCCGATCGACCGGGTGACGCGGCGGATCGGGTTCCGCCACCACGCCGCCCGCCAGTTCGATGACCTGGCCCCGCGGCTCCGTGAGCGTCTCACCGCGTTCGCCGCCGGGATCACCGCCGGGGCGAGCCTCGGGCTGCCGTCACGGCCGCACGCGTTCGCGCTGCTGCGCGACGAGCCGTCCCCGCACTCGGCCATCGACGTCCTCGCGATGCTCAAGCTCGAGGCGTTCCTCCTCGCCAACAACTGGCAGGACGAGATCGCGCGGCTCCAGGTGGTGCTGGCCGACGGCCAGGACGCGCTCACGGCGCTCGACTCCGACTACGCCGCCCACCTCCCCGTGACCGCCCCGCCCGCCCACGGCGCCGGACCCGCGGTCGCCGCCCTGGCTGCCGACCTCGCGCTGCTACAGGAGCACGCCGGTCTGACCCCCTCATCGAACAACTGGGCGCTCGCGGGGGAGCGCACCCGCTCGGGGAAGCCGCTCGTCGCCAACGACCCCCACCTTCCGCCGGCGATCCCGTCGCAGTGGTACCTCGCGCACCTCGTGACACCGGAGTGGGCGTTGGCCGGCGCAGCGTTCGTGGGGACGCCCGGGATCGTCTCGGGCCACAACGGACACGGCGCGTGGGGGGTGACGGCGGGCTTGACCGACGACAGTGACCTCTTCCTCGAGGAGGTCGGTGGGGACGGCGCGTCCGTGCGGGACGGCGACGGCTACGTCGACTGCCCCGTGCGCCGCGAGGTGATCGAGGTCCGGGACGGTGACCCGGTGGTCGAGGAGGTGCTCGAGACGCCCCGGGGACCGTTGATCGGCCCCGCCATCGAGGACAGCCCGCTGGGACTCTCGATCCGGGGCGTGTGGCTGGACGGCGGGCCGACCGAGGGGTTCTTCGACGCCGCCACGGCCACCGACTTCGACGCGTTCCGGTCCGGCTTCGCCCGATGGCCGGGGATGACCTTGAACGTGGTGTGGGGCGACGCGGAGGGCACGATCGGCTGGCAGCTCGCCGGGGAGCTGCCGGTCCGCCGGTCGGGGTACGGCACGGTGCCGCTGGCCGGCTGGGACCCGGCGGTGGGCTGGCAGGAGCACCGGGTGGCCTTCGAGGACATGCCTCACGTGGTCGACCCCGAGCTCGGACTCGTGGCCACCGCGAACAACAAGCCGCGCCCCGACCGCCCCGGGGAGGCGTTCCTCGGCGCGGACTACCTCGACGGCTACCGCGCGGCGGCGGTCATCGAGACACTGCTCGAACGCGACGACTGGGACGTCGGCGCCACGTTCGCTGCCCAGCTGGACGTGCGCTCGCTGCCATGGTTGGAGCTGCGGGGCGCGCTGCTGGGGGTCGAGCCGACCTCCGGCGACGCCCGTCTGGCCCGCGAGCTGCTCGAGGACTGGGACGGGCAGGTGGCGGCGGACTCGGTCGGGGCGGCGATCTACGAGCTCACGGTCGCGAGCCTCTGCCGGCGCGTCGTCGACGCCAAGGCGCCCCGCGCGGGTCATCGGCTGCTCGGGTCCACCCCGCTGCCTCCCGCGCTGCTCGGGCACACGCTGACGGGGCTGCGTCGGACCGCCCACCTCGTCGATCTGTTGCACGAACGCCCCGCAGACTGGGTCGACTCCTGGGACGGGCTGATCGTGGCAGCGCTCGGCGACGCGGTCGCGACACTGCGGGAGCACGCCGGGGCGGACCCGGACGGCTGGGCGTGGGGGGAGGTCCGACCGCTGCGGCTCCGCCACCCCGTCGCCCGTGCCCAGCCCGGGCTGGCGGCGGTCTTCGAGCGTGGGCCCTACCCGCTCGGCGGGGACACCCACACCGTCCCGCAGGCCTCGGTCGCCCCGCTCGAGCCGCTCGCCGACCCGGTCGCGATCGCCTCGCTGCGGATGGCCGTGGACACGGGCGACTGGTCGGCATCACGCTGGGTGCTCCCTGGCGGACAGTCTGAGAACCCGCTGTCCCCGCACTTCGACGACCAGCTGGCACGCTGGCGGGACGGCCGGGGGGTCCCCATCCCCTGGACGGAGGCCGAGGTGGACGCGGCCACCACCGAGGAGCTACGTCTGTACCCGACACGACCCGATGGGCGATCCTCATGAGCACCGTGACCTGCCGTTGCGAGGTCCTGAACACCATGAGCGGCGACGCCGCCCGGGACTACGCCAACGGGCACCTCGACGAGGTCCGTGCCGACCGGCAGGGCGTCACCTACTACCGCTGCCCCGAGACCGGCGTCGGATTGGTCGAGGAGCGCGCCCCCTCCGCCCACCTGAGCGACACCCGCCGGCTGCGCAGGGTCGAGCGCGGCCGGGTCTGACGGCGCCGACCTACGCTGGCCGCGAGGAGGCACTCCCATGGGTTTCGTGACCAACGACAAGCGCGGCGGTGGTGGCGAGGAGGGCGGCGGGTCCGGCCCGTCGGTCGAGCTCGACCTCGACAACCGGGTGTGTGCCACCTGCCGGCGGGAGCTCCTGCCGTGGCAGGAGACCTGCCCCGACGACGGCGGGGAAGCGGTCAAGCCCGGAGAGCTACCACCACCCGAGGACCCGCTCGCGGAGCGGCTGGCTGCCATGATGGACGACGGAGACCAGTCCGACAGCGAGCAGGTCGACGACGATCAGTCCGACGACGAGGGCTCCAGGTAGTCCTGGAGCAGGTCCGCGGCCTCGGGCACGAGCTGCTGGCGGAAGGCGTAGGTCCCGTCATCGGGGTCGACGAGCACCAGTCCCGCCTGCCGCAGGATGGCCAGGTGGTGGTGCGCGGTCGACTTCGCGACCCCGAGCAGCTCGGTCGCCTCGGACAGGTTCATCGGCCCGGCCGCCAGGCGACGCAGGAGCTTCAGTCGCCCCTCGTCACCGAGCGCCTTGAACAGCTTGACCAGGCGCGCCGGGGGCGCGGCCGCCTCGTGCTCGAGGAACTCGTCGGCGACCGGGTAGCAGATGACCCGGGTGCCGGCGTGCTCGCTGAGCAGCACCCAGGGCCGGAACACGTAGCTCGGGAACAGCACGACGCGTTCGAGCCCGGGGTGTCGTGACAGCTTCACCCCGTTCGTGGCTTCCTCGACCAGCTCGTCGGCGGTCATCTCCTCGATCCGGGCGCGCCGGGCGTCCGCGTCCTTCCGCACCGCCGGCATGCCCTCATCGACGAGTTCAGCCGCGAGCCCGGCCCATCCCTCGAGGAGCTCGACCACATCCGCACGTACCTCGGCAGGATCGCGGTCCGCGATCCTCGCGTCGTCCTCGCCCTCGTGTTCGGTGAGGACGTCCACGAGCCGCCCGGGGTCGATCCCGCGGACGTGGTCGATGAACTGGTCGATCTCAGCGGAGAGGCCCACCTCGGTCACGAGCCCCACGAGGCGGATCGGGGTCTTGGCACTGGGCTCCAAGAACCACGTGCGCAGCTCCTCGATGCGGTCGTCGGCGCGATCGATCAGCGACTCGAGCGCGGCGACCTCGAAGCCCCCGCGATCCTCCATCCCGCTCGCCGCCAGCGACAGCAGGAGCTCGACCGCCGGGGAGACGGCCACCTCCACCGGGAGCTTGGCATCCGACGCTGCCATGTCCAGGACCGGCATGGTGCGCTCCCTCCCGCGCCTGTTCGACGTTGCTCGAACCAATCTACCCGTCGAGTAGACAAACGTCGAACGGTTCGGTATAGTTCGAACATACGAAGTTCGAAGAACATCGAACCCACGACCTCGAAGTCCCCAACCCTCAAGTGAGGCCCCCGATGCTGCTGGAACGCGAGATCGGACGCATCCACGCCGAACGCCTGGCCGAGACCCGCCACCGCGGGCGCCGCACCCCTTCACCGGGGCTGCGCGCGGCCCTGGCCGAACGGCTCCACCGCCTGGCCAACCGGATCGAACCCGCGCAGGCCCCGGCGCGCCCCGCCTACCCCTGCTGACCCCGACCTGGCCCGCCCGGGTCCACGCGAGCACCCACACCGGTGGGTGCTCCCGTGCGTTCAGGCGTCCTCGTCCGGCTCGTCCAACGCGATCCGGATACGGCGGAAGCCCTTGCCCTTGTTGTCCACCTTGACGACCCTGGCGCGGCCGACCTCCTCGGTCGAGCGCACATGCGTGCCCCCATCGGCCTGACGATCCAACCCGACGATGTCGACCACCCGGACCGTCGTGAGGCTCGGCGGCAGCAACGACACCTTCGTCCGGATCAAACTCGGATCCTCGTCCGCCTCCTCTCGCGGCAGGAACCCGATCTCCACCGGCCGGGCCATCTGCAGCTGCCGGTTCAGCTCCTCCTCCACCGGCTCGCGGTCACGATCCGAATCCCAGTCGGGGATGTCGAAGTCCAGACGCCCCTCCCCCGGCTTCATGTTCCCCCCGGTCACCGGACTCTGGAACCGCTCCCAGACCACCCCACACAACGCATGCATCGCCGTATGCGTCCGCATCAACCGGTAGCGGCGCTCCCAGTCGATCACCGCCTGCACCTCCGTGCCCACCGGCGGCAGATCGCCCTCGAGGAAGTGGTAGACCTTCCCGCTCGCCGACCGCGCCTTCGCCACACTCAGCCGATCGTCGCCGATCACGAGCTCACCCGTGTCCGGCGGCTGCCCACCACCACCCGGATAGAACACGGTCCGATCCAGCACCACCGTCCCATCGTCGGGATCGACCTCCACCACCGTGGCGGACGTCTCCTCGAGGTACTGCTCGGTCGAGTACAGCTTCTCGGTCATTCTTCTCCAACCCCCCAGGCTCTGACTC
>JAWVZB010000104.1:0-10269 GCA_033722375.1 Nitriliruptorales bacterium
CTACTGCCCGCCTGACCTGCCCCGTTGAGCCTCGTCTGTCGGCAGCGCCCCCGACGTCCGGTCAGGCTTGCTGTTCGGGGCGCAGCGTCGGGAAGAAGATGACGTCACGGATGCTCGACACATCCGCCAGCAGCATCACGAGGCGGTCAACGCCGAGCCCGAGCCCACCTGCGGGGGGCATCCCGAGCTCCATGGCCCGCAGGTACGGCTCGTCGAGCACCATCGCCTCGTCGTCGCCGGCGGCCCGGGCCTTCGCCTGCTCCTCGAAGCGGGCGCGCTGGTCGTCCGGGTCGGTCAGCTCGCTGAAGGCGTTCGCGAGCTCGCGCCCGGTGACGATCAGCTCGAAGCGCTCGGTGACGTGCGGCTCGGTGCGGTGCGCACGGGCGAGAGGCGAGGTCTCGATCGGGTGCTCGGTCACGAAGGTCGGCTCCCAGAGCTCACCCTCGACCAGCGCCTCGTACAGCTCGACGATCAGCTTCCCCGAGCCCCAGGCGTCCTCCCAGGGAACCTCGTGCTCGTCGCAGAGCGAGCGCAGGTCGTCGAGGTCGTCCCCGTAGGACAGCGACCCGCGCCCCGTCGCCTCCTGCACGAGCGAGAGCAGTGACCGCTGCGGCCAGTCGCCGTCCAGCGACACCGTCCGGTCGTCGTAGGTCAGTTCGAGCGTCCCGACGGCCTCCTGGGCCGCCCGCCGGATGAGCGAGCGGGTGAGCGCCATGACGTCGGTGTAGTCGGCGTAGGCCTCGTAGCTCTCGAGCATCGTGAACTCGGGGTTGTGCCGTGGGCTCATCCCCTCGTTGCGGAAGTTGCGGTTGATCTCGAAGACCTTGCTGAACCCCCCGGCCACCAGCCGCTTCAGGTAGAGCTCGGGGGCGATCCGGAGGTAGAGGTCGGTGTCGAGCGCGTTGTGGTGGGTCACGAACGGCCGTGCCGCCGCCCCGCCCGGGATCGGGTGCAGCATCGGCGTCTCGACCTCGACGAAACCACGCTCGTCCATCTCGGACCGGAGCGCCTTCAGCACCCTCGAGCGGATCTCGAACACCGCCCGCGACTCCTCGTTCACGGTGAGGTCGACCTCACGCTGGCGGTAGCGCTGCTCGACGTCGGTGAGACCCTTCCACTTGTCCGGCAGCGGGCGCAGCGCCTTGCCGAGCAGCGTCAACGACGCAGGGCGCACCGACAGCTCGCCGCGCTTGGAGGCCATGACCTCCCCCTGGGCGCCGACCCAGTCGCCGACGTCGAGCAGTTCGAGCACCTGTGACGACGCCTCGTCCAGGGCTTTCTTCACGACGAAGAGCTGCAGGTCCGTTCCGTCCTCCCGCACGACGAGGAAGGCGAGCGCCCCGACGTCGCGGAGGTTGACCACACGGCCGGCGACGGCGACCTCGACACCGGTCTCCTCCCCTGCTTCGAGGTCTTGCCAGGCGTCGCGGACCGACGCCAGTGCATGGGTGGTCCGGAAGCGGACCGGGTACGGCTCGATGTCGTGGTCGCGGAGCTCGGCGACCTTGGCTCGACGAGTCGCCATGATCTCGTCGAGCTTGCTGTCGAAGTCCTCTCCGTCTTCGGGAGTGACGTCGGCGTCGTCGCTCACGGTGCTCCTCGGTGGTCGTGGGCAGGGACGCTACCGCCGCTGCCGCGAACGTCCCCGTCCACGGTGCACGGCGCAGATCAGGTGTTGCGCTCCCAGATGATGCGCAGGCCCTTGAGGGTGAGCCAGGGATCCGAGTGGTCGAGGCGCGTGCAGGCGTCGAGCACCGCCGGGGCGAGTCCCCCGGTCGCGACGGTCGTGACCCCGGACCCGAGCTCCTCACTGATCCGTTCCACGATCGCATCCACCTGCCCCGCGAAGCCGTACACGATCCCGGACTGGAGGGCCGCGGTGGTCGATCGGCCGATCGCGGTCGGGGGGGTCATCGTCTCGACCTTGGGCAGCCGGGCCGCCTTGGCGACCAGGGCTTCGGTCGAGGTGTGGACGCCGGGGGCGATGGCACCCCCGACGAACTCGCCCCGCCCGTTGATGGCATCGAAGGACGTCGCGGTGCCGAAGTCGACCACGATCGCTGGGCCCCCGTAGAGCTCGAAGGCCGCGACGGCGTTGACGATCCGGTCCGCACCGATCTCCCGCGGGTGCTCGTAGCGGAGCGCGATCCCGGTCTTCGTGCCGGGTTCGACCACGACAGGGGCGAAGGGGAAGTAGCGGTCGACCATCTCCCGCAGGGTCTCGGTGAGGGTGGGGACCACGCTCGACATCACGAGCCCGTGCACGTTGTGGGTGAACGACAGGCCGGCGAAGCCGAGCAGCCCCTGAACGATCAGCGCGAACTCGTCCGAGGTGCGCTGCATGTCCGTGGACAGTCGCCAGTGGTGGACGAGCTTCTGGTCCTGAAAGAGCCCAACCACGGTCGTGGAGTTGCCGACGTCGACCGCGAGGAGCACGTCAGCCCTGCCGTTCCCGCCAGGCGAACAGCCCACCTGACGTGTCGTCGTCGACGTCGTCCGAACCGGTATCGCCGGAGGCGGTCTCGTCCCGGCTCGCGTCGCCCGAAGATGACTCGCCCTGCTCCCCAGCGTCGGTCACCTCGTCGACGGCAGCGCCGTCGCCGGGATCACCCCCCTGCTCCCGATCGCCGCCTGTGTCCCCGCCCGGAGAAGCATCGGATGGCGCGGGCTCGGGGTCCCCGTTCCACGGCCGGTCGGACGACCACTCGGGGGTGTCGACCTTGGACACCTCCAGCGCCACGTCGAGCCAGGGGGCGGAGTGCGTGAGACTCCCGATCGCGAGACGGTCCACCCCGGTCGCGGCGTAGTCCGCAGCGGTCTCGAGGGTGATTCCGCCGGACGCCTCGAGCATGCTCCGCCCACGGGTCCGAGCGACCGCCTGCCGGACCTCGTCGACGCTCATGTTGTCGAGCAGGACGTCGGTCGCTCCGGCTTGCAACGCCTCCTCGAGCTCGTGGAGGCTCGTGACCTCGACCTGAACGTGGCGTCCCCCGGCAGCCGCCAGGGCGGCCTCGACCGCACCCGTCACTGACCCCGTAGCGGCGACGTGGTTCTCCTTCACGAGCAGCGCTTCGGACAGGTTGAGGCGATGGTTGTGGCCGCCGCCCGAGCGGACCGCCCGCTTCTCGAGCACGCGGAAGCCGGCCGTGGTCTTCCTGGTGTCGCGGACCACGGCGTCGGTGCCATCGACCGCATCGGCGAAGGCCCGGGTTCGGGTGGCCACCCCCGACAGATGAGCCAGGAGGTTCAAAGCCGCCCGCTCGCCGATCAGGATCGATCGCAGCGGTCCCGACAGCGTGGCGAGCGAGGCGCCCCGCTCGACGCGGTCGCCCTCGGAGACGTGGGGTTCGACCTCGACCCGTGGGTCGACCTGGGCGAAGACCGCTGTCACCAGGTCGAGACCGGAGACCACCCCGTCCTGCCGCCCCACGATGTGGGCCGTGCCGCTGGCACCGGGAGGCACGGTCGCCGCGACGGTCAGGTCGCCCTCGTCCCCGAGATCCTCGGCTAGCGCGCGGGCCACGACCCGGCGGATGGCTCGCTCCACCTGTCCGTCGTCGAGGGCGGTCAGGTCGACCGGGGAGTCGGGGCGCGTCGAGTAGCCGGCGTCGCCCGGTTCGCCGTACCCCCACGGAGACACCGGACCATCAGCCTCGGGGACGTCCGGATCGGCGGCGGCGGACTCAGGGCTCTGGTCGGCCTCGTCGTCCTTGCGCCAGCGCACCTGTCGGGCTCCCCTCTGCCGCCGACGCCCGGTCAGGCGACGACACCTGCGATCTCGGGACCGTGCCCGACGATGCGGTTCTCGCCGTCGAGGAACACGACGGTCGGCTCGTGCTCGCGGGCCTCGGCGTCATCCATCTCGGCGTAGCTGATGATGATGATCTCGTCGCCAGGATAAACGAGCCGGGCTGCGGCGCCGTTGAGTCCGATGGTGCCGCTCCCCCGCTCCCCCTCGATCACGTAGGTCTCGAGCCGCGCCCCGTTGTCGTTGTCGACGATCTGGACCTTCTCGTTGGGGAGGAGGTCGGCAGCGTCCATGAGGTCACGATCGATCGTGATCGAGCCGACGTAGTCGAGGTTCGCCTCGGTCACGCGAGCCTGGTGGAGCTTGGACTTCATCATGATGCGGCGCATCGGCACTCCGTGTCGTTCCGCGGTGCGGTTCCAACCGGTCGGGGCGCTGGTCCTACGGGGCGGTGGCCTCGAGGAGGCGCTCCTCGTCTTCCTCGTCTCCGATCACGACGTTGTCGATCAGCCGGGCGGGTCCGACGTGAGCGGCGGTGGCTACCAGGAGCCGCCTGCTCGCTCCGTCCTCGCCAGCGTCGGCCGTGTGGTCTTGCCCTATGTCTGTCGGTGGTCGGAGGGTGGCCGGATCGACGACGGCGACGTAGTCGATCGTGGCCAGAGGTTCCGCAGCGAGGGTACCGGCGGCAGCATCGTGCAGCACCTCGACGGATGGACGGTCGCCCCGCTCGCGGGCAGCGCGAGACTCCTCGACGGCATCGCGGAGTCCCCGGGACAGTGCCAGGGCGGCGGCCCGTTCGTCCTCGTCGAGGTAGCGGTTGCGGCTGCTCATCGCGAGTCCGTCGTCCTCGCGGACGATCGGGATCTCGACGATCCGGGGGGCCATGTCGAGGTCGGTCATCATCCGCCGGACCACCGCGAGCTGCTGGAAGTCCTTGCGCCCGAACGTCACGAGATCGGGCTGGACCTGGTGCAACAGCTTCGAGACGACGGTGGTGACACCGTCGAAGTGGCCGGGGCGATGCTCGCCTTCGAGTACCTCGGTCAACCCTTCGACGGAGACCGTCGTGGCGATGTCACCATCGGGATACATCTCGTCCACCGCCGGTGCCCACACGAGATCGGCGAGACCAGCGAGCTTCTCCTCGTCCCCTTCGAGGTCACGCGGGTAGGCGTCGAAGTCCTCGTCCGGTCCGAACTGGGTCGGGTTCACGAAGATGCTCACGACGACGGTGTCGGCGAGCTCACGCAGGCGTCGCACGTGGGTCAGATGGCCCTCGTGGAGCGCCCCCATCGTCGGGGTGAGTCCGATCGTCTCGCCGCGCCGGCGCACCGGCGCCAGACGTTCACGCAGCTCGGGGATGGTCGTCAGTCGTTCCACCGGTCCTCCTCCAGCAGCTCGTCGAACCGGGCAGTCACGTCGGGGTCGAGGGCGGGGCGCACCTGACGCAGGATCGTCGCGGTGAGGTCGCGGTAGGCGGCGGCGAGGTGCGGCGCATCGGCACGCAGCCGCTCGAGCTGCCGCTCGACGGTCCCGACGTCGCCGCGGACCACCGGGCCGGTCAGGGCCTCGGCGCCCCGCTCCAGCACGTTCGCGACGCTCGCGTCGACGAGCGGGGCGAGGAACGGCAGGGGGTCCTCGACGCGGGCGCCGACGAGCAGCTGCCGAGCCACTGCCACGGCGGCCCCCACCGCGTTCGAGGCGACCACGAGGCCGGCGTGGTACAGCGACCGGCGGTCGCCCGGGACGTCGTGCGGTGTGCCGCCGAACTGGGTCACGAGCTCGTGCGCCCAGCCGCGGTCGTCGCGGTCGGCGGTCACGGCCCATGCAGCGCCGACGATCGCGTCGGGGTCCGGCTCCCGGGAGGCGAAGGTCTGCGCGGGGTGGCAGGCCGCGACCCGGGCGCCGGCCAGCGCCGCACGGCGGAGGGGTTCGACGCCCTGCGCCCCGCTCGTGTGGACCACCCGCTGGCCCTCGACGAACCCATCGGCGATCGCGATCGCGGTGACCACGTCGTCGATGACATCGTCGGGCGTGGTCACGAGCACGAGACCGGCCCCCGCGGCCGCCGCTGCCGGGTCGTCGTGCGTCCGCACGCCGGCGAAGTGGCGGGCGAAGGCGACTCGCGAGGCCTCGCTGCCTCCGGCCACGGCTGCGACGCGGTAGCCGGCGCGGATCGCGGCGGCGGCGAGGGTCGTCCCGACGCGCCCCGGCCCCACCACCGCCACACGGGCAGGGGTGTCCGAGCTGCCGCTTCGGATCATGGTCGCCCTGTCACGAGTTCCCCCCGACGTCGTCGCCGAAGTACGCACGGGGACTGCGCGGGCCCTCGGGGCGCGTCACCCGGCTCGCGCTCGGCAGCTCGTCGACCCGCAACACCAGGTCGATCCCGTCGATCGGTGTCAGCGCCTGGAGATGGGTGGTCAGTCGGGTGCCGTCGGGCAGCTCACCGCCCGGCATGATCTCGAGCAGTGGCACCAGGACGAAGGCCCGCTCGGTCATCCGCGGGTGAGGGATGGTCAGGTCGGGCTCGTCCATCTGAAGGTCGCCGTACAGCAGGATGTCGATGTCGAGCGTCCGGGGACCCCACCGGGCTTCCTGCTCCCGGTCGCGTCCCATGGCGGCCTCGGTGAGGTGCAACTCCTCGAGCAGCTCGCGGGGCGTGAGGGTCGTGCGGATCCGCACGGCGAGGTTGTAGAAGCTCGGCTGGTCGGCTTCGCCCCACGGCTCGGTCTCGTAGACCCCGGACGTCTCCTCGACGGCGATGCCGTCGGTCTCGTCGAGGCTGAAGACCGCACTCATGAGGGTGTCGAGACGCTCGCCGACGTTGCTGCCGAGTGAGAGGTAGGCGACCGTGGCGGCCACGTGATCAGACGCGGTCCCGGCGCACCGTGACCGCGACCCCGTCGGCAGGCACCGACAGCGGGGCGTTGGGTTTCGTCACGGTGACCTCGGCCCACTCGACCCGTTCGGCGGTGAAGCACTGATCGAGCAGACGAGCGGCCAGCGACTCGAGGAGCTTGTGGGGCTCGCCGCTGACGACGTTGTAGAGCCGGATCGCGAGATCGCGGTAATCGACGGTGTCGTCGAGGTCGTCGCTGACACCGGCCGCCTCGAGGTCGAGTCCGAGCGTCACGTCGACGACGAACCGCTGCCCGACGGTGCGCTCGTGCTCGAGGACGCCGTGATGCCCCCACGCATCGAGCCCCTGGATCCTGATCCGACCCACCTTAGTTCCGTAGCGCCGTGGCGACGGGGATGGCGC
Source organism: Nitriliruptorales bacterium (assembly GCA_033722375.1). Lineage (GTDB taxonomy): Bacteria > Actinomycetota > Nitriliruptoria > Nitriliruptorales > Nitriliruptoraceae > JAWVZB01. The sequence continues at coordinate 7,014 of JAWVZB010000104.1, forward strand.
GGGCGGTCTCGGCGACGTCGTGGACCCGGACGATCGAGACCCGCTGCGACACGGCGTACGCAGCCGAGGCGACGGACGCCTCGAGCCGGTCGGTCGGCTCGGCGTTATCGCCGTCGGAGAGGTTGCCGAGGAAGGACTTGCGCGACGTGCCGATCAGCACCGGCGCCCCGAGGCTCGTGAACTCCCGGACGCGCCGGAGGATCTCCACGTTGTGGTCGGTGGTCTTGCCGAAGCCGATCCCCGGGTCGATGATCAGGTGGCGGCGGCCGAGGCCCTGGAGCCGCAGGCGTTCCACGTTCTCGGCCAGGAAGTCGAACACCTCTGCGACCACGTCGGCGTAACGGGGATCGCGCTGCATCGTGCGGGGCGTCCCGCGCATGTGCATCAGGATGTAGGGGACGTCGAGCTCCCGCACCGTCTCGATCATCAGACCGTCGCGGCCCCCCGAGACGTCGTTGACCATCTGCGCACCGGCCCCCACGGCCTCACGGGCGACACGGGCCTTGCGCGTGTCGACCGACAGGACGACGGGTTCGTCGGCGAGCGCCTCGATGACCGGGATCACCCGTTCGAGCTCCTCGTCGTCGCCGACCGGATCGGCACCAGGACGGGTGGATTCGCCACCGACGTCGACGATGTCGGCACCGTCGGCGATCAGCTTCCGCGCGTGCTCGACGACCGCGCCCGGATGGTCGTCGGGGTCGTAGTAGGTGCCACCGTCCGAGAAGGAGTCGGGGGTCACGTTGACGATGCCCATCACGAGCGGCCGCTCGGAGCAGGGCAGGCTCCCGCTCGGAGTCTCGATGTCCGGCGGAGGCTCCGACCAGTGGTTGATCGCCCCTTCGACCGCCTCCCGCAGGGGGTCGGCCAGCTCGGCGCCGCCCGTCCGGCCAGCGGCGTCGACCAGCCGAGAGGGGACGATCGTCACGCGCATCCGATCTTCGAGCAGCTCGGTCACCCCACCGGCGGACGCGGCGGCATCGGCGACCTCGGGCATCCGCTCGAGCCGGCTCACGACCAGTCGTGCGGGGCCACCGTCGGCAACGAGGGTCGCGTCCTCGACGCGGACGAGCGGCGTCAGCGCCTCGTCAGACACGGCTGCTCCATCGGTGGCGTGAACGCGAGACTAGTGCCGAACGAGTAGATCCTGCGAGGCCAGCCGAGGTCTACCGGTGGCCCTGCTGGATCAGCGCCATCGCCTCGGCGCGCGTCCGCGGATCCTCCCGGAACAAGCCCCGGACCGTCGACGTCACCGTCTCGGCACCGGGCTTGCGGATCCCCCGCAGCTCCATGCACAGGTGGCGGGCTTCGAGCACGACGATCACCCCGCGAGGCTCGAGCGCCTTCTGGAGCGCGTCGGCGATGTCGACGGTGATCCGTTCCTGGAGCCCGGGCCGCTTGGCACACACGTCCACGACGCGAGCGAGCTTCGACAGTCCCGTGACCTGGCCCCTGTCGTTGGGGAGGTACGCCACGTGCGCCCGCCCCACGAACGGCAGCAGGTGGTGCTCGCAGATGGACCCGAACGGGATGTCGCGCATCATCACCATCTCGTCGTGCTGCTCCTCGAACAGCACGTCGACGACCTCGACGGGATCAACCAGGAGACCGGCGAACAGCTCGTCCACCGCCCGGGCGACACGATCGGGGGTGTCGGCGATCCCGGCCCGGTCGGGGTCGACACCGATGCCCTCGTAGAAGAGCCGGACGGCCCGACGGATCTTGTCGTGGTCGAAGCCCCGTTGGGGGCTGGCACCGGTCAGGGTTTCGATCCTGGCCCGGTGCGCCTCGCCCCGGCCCGCCCCGGGCGTCGCCGCATCAGCCATCGGCCGCTCAGCCCGACCGCTTGCGGGAGGAGGACTTCTTCTTCGCGGCCGACTTCTTCCGTGCCGGCTGCTGCACCTCACCGTTCCCGCTGCCGTTGGCCGACGGGTCGATGCGTCGGAGGGCTTCGAGGACGGTGTCTGCGGGGGCGTCCGCGAGTGGGGCCACCGCGCGGCTCTCGCGCCGCCGGATCGGGGCGAACAGCTCCTCGAGCCGCTCACCGTCGACCGTCTCCTCGTCGAGGAGCGCCTCGGCGAGGGCTTCGAGCACGTCGTCGTTCTCGACGAGGATCTCGAGCGCCTCGTCGTGGGCCTCGTCGATCAGCAGGCGCACCTCCTGGTCGATCATGTAGGCGATCTGACCGGAGTAGTCGGCCTGGTGCCCGAGGTCGCGACCGAGGAAGGGCTGGCTGTCCTTCTGTCCCAGCGTCATGGGGCCGAGCTTGTTGCTCATGCCGTACTGGGTCACCATCTCCTTGGCGGTCGCGGTGGCCTTCTGGATGTCGTCGCCGGCGCCGGTCGTGACATCGCCGATCTTGATCTCTTCGGCGACACGACCCCCGAGCATCACCGCGAGACGGTCGATCAGCTCGCCGCGGGCCACGAGGTACTTGTCCTCGGTGGGGAGCTGGAGGGTGAACCCGAGCGCCTGGCCGCGTGGGATGATCGAGATCTTGTGGACGGGGTCGGCCTGGGGCAGGGCGTGGCCGACGATCGCGTGACCGGCCTCGTGGTAGGCGACGGTGCGCTTCTCGCGTTCGGCCATGAGCCGCGTCCGTCGCTCGGGGCCCGCGATGACCCGCTCGATCGACTCCTCGAGCTCGGCCATCGAGATCTCCTGCTTGCCGAACCGAGCGGCGAGAAGAGCGGCCTCGTTGACGAGGTTGGCGAGGTCGGCGCCGGTGAACCCCGGCGTCTGCCGTGCCAGGACCGAGATGTCGACGTCCTCGCCGAGCGGCTTGCCCCGGGTGTGGACCTTCAGGATCGCCTCGCGCCCGATGAGGTCGGGACGGTCGACCACGATCTGGCGGTCGAATCGACCGGGCCGCAGCAGCGCGGGATCGAGGATGTCGGGGCGGTTCGTGGCGGCGATCAGGATCACCGCGGTGCGCTGGTCGAACCCGTCCATCTCGACGAGCAGCTGGTTGAGGGTCTGCTCCCGCTCGTCGTGCCCGCCCCCGAGCCCGGCACCGCGGTGGCGGCCGACGGCGTCGATCTCGTCCATGAAGATGATGGCGGGGGCGTTGGCCTTGGCCTGCTCGAAGAGGTCGCGGACCCGCGACGCACCGACCCCGACGAACATCTCGACGAACTCGCTGCCGCTCATGCTGTAGAAGGGCACGCCGGCCTCACCCGCGGTTGCCCTGGCTAGCAGGGTCTTGCCGGTGCCGGGCGGGCCGACGAGCAGCAGGCCCTTGGGGATCTTGCCACCC
>JAWVZB010000105.1:0-10143 GCA_033722375.1 Nitriliruptorales bacterium
GGCTCGGAAGATGGCGAACACGAAGGCGAGCACGGTCAGCGACCGCTCCCCGCCAGACAGGAGCGACAGGCGCTTGACCTTCTTGCCGGGCGGTTGCGCCTCGACCTCGATACCGGTCGTGAGCATGTCGTCGGGGTCGGTCAGGACGAGCCGGCCCTTGCCACCCGGGAACAACGTCTCGAAGATGTCGCCGAACTCACGGGCGACGTCCTCGTAGGCGTCGGCGAAGATCTGCTCGATCTTGCCGTCGACGGCGATGACGACCTGTTCGAGATCGCGCTTCGAGCGCCGCAGGTCGTCGAGCTGCTCGGACAGGAAGCGGTGGCGGTCCTCGAGCGCCTTGAACTCCTCGAGCGCCAGCGGGTTGACGCGCCCGAGCAGGCCGAGCTTGCGGGTCAGGGTGTCTTCTCGCTCCTGGAGCGGGGCGCGCTCGTAGTGGGCGGCGTCCGGATGCTCCGCCGCCACCTCGTCCGGTGACAGACCGAAGTCCTCACGGATCCGGGCGGTGAGCTGCTCGAGCTGGTGCTCGAGGTCGGCGCGACGCAGATCCGCAGCGTGGCGCTGCTCGCGGACCGCCTCGAGGTCCTCGGCGGCGGCTTCGACGACAGCGCGTGCCTGTTCGACCTCCTGCCGCTCGCTCTTGATCGCCTGCTGGAGCCGGTCCCGCTCGGACTGTGCCTCCTCGATCGAGCGCTCGAGCCCCTCGACGACGAGCTGGCAGAAGGCCGCGAGCTCACCGCACCGGGCGATCCCGCGGCGGCGGGCCTCACGACGGCGGGCGGCCTCCTCGAGCGCGAGCTCGACCTCGTCGGCTTCGCGCCGGAGCTCGATCGCCTGGAGCTCGAGGTGACGGCTCTGCTCGGTGATGCGCTCGAGCTTCACCCTCGCGTCGAGCTCGCGCTCGCGCGCGGCTTCGAGCTCCTCGTCGAGTGCCGCGGCGATCTCGTCCGCGGCGGGGTCGATCTCGGGCTCCTCGAGGTCGAGCTCGGGACCGCGGGCGTTGAGCTCGGACAGCGCCGCGCGGTCACGCTCGAGGACCTCGTTGATCTCGGCGTGCTGGGCGGCGACCACCTCGCGCTGGCTCGCGAGCGTCACGAGCTCCTTGTGGAGGCGCGCGAGCCGCTCGGCGGCGCCGGTGATCCGCGCATCGGACTCGTTGATCGCGAGCGTCGCTTCACGGTGCAGCTGCCGGGCCTCGGCGAGCTCGGCCTGTGCAGCCTCGAGCTCGGCGGTCCGGCTGTCGATCTGGGCCGCGAGCTCGCGCGCTCGCTGCTCGGCCTCCTCGGCCGCCGAAGCGGTCAGCACCGCGGACCGCTGGGGCGCCTGGCCGCCGACGTACCCGCGGGGACCCGCGACGTCGCCGTCGGGGGTCACGAACGTGAGACCGGGGTTGCGGCCGTGCAGCAGGACGGCCTTGTCCCAGGCGTCCACGAGGTAGGTGCCGGTGAGGGCAGCGGCGATCGCCGCGACGACCCGTCGCGAGGTCTCGTCGTCCGACGCCGGGGCCAGATGGTCCGCGATCGGTACCGCCCCGGCCGTGTCGAGCTGCTCGCGGGCGTCCTCGTCGAGATCCGGCGGCGGGATCCGGGCGGGGCGCGCGGCGAGCACCACGGCCGCACCGGCATCGACGTCGCGGAGCCACGCGACCGCTCGCCGCGCCTGGTCCGGCGAGGTGACGACAACCGCCTCCCCCAGTGGACCGAGCGCCGCCGCGAGTGCGGGGCCGACATCGGCGTCGGGGCGCACGTGGTCGGCAACGGCACCGAGGATGCCGTCGAGGTCGGCCTCGAGGAGCGCCGAGACGCCCCCGTCACGCTCGGCCAGGGCGGCCCGGAGCGCCTCGGCACGGGCAGCCTGCGACGAACGCTCACGCTCGAGGGCCGTCAGCGCATCCTCGAGCTCCTCGACTTTCGCGGTCGCGCGGGCGACCTCGGCCTCGGTGGCTTCGAGCTCGGCGGTCAGCTCGACCTCGCGTGCATCCAGCCCCTGGATCTCCTGCTGGACCTCGTCGACGCTGTCCTGGGCGTCCTCGACCCGGCTGTCGAGGCTCTCGAGCTGCGCGGTGACCCGGCCGAGCTCGGCCTCCGCCGAGGCGATCGCGCCCCGCAGCGCCGAGACCTCACCCTCCCAGCGCAGCATCCGCTCGCGCTGCTCGGCGCGCTGGCGCGCCTTCTCCTGGAGCTCCTGCTCGTGGGCGCGGCGGCGCTGCTCGGCGCCACGACGCTCCCCGACCGCCGCCTCGAGTGCCGCCCGCTGCTGCTCGCGCTCCCGCTCGCGCTCCGCACGCTGCTCGTCGAGGCGCTCGGCCTGAGCACGGAGCTCCTCGGGAGGACGCCCCGCCAGCGGCTCCTCGACGTACTCGATCAGGTGGCGACGGCGCGCCTCGATCAAGTCGGCGGTGCCGCGGAGCCGCTCGAGGAGCGACGACAGCCGGTAGTAGGTCGCCTGGGCCCCCTCGGCGCGTGGGGCCTGCCGCTCGAGCTTGCGTTCGTGCTCGCCGAGAAGCTCCTTGGCCTGAGCGAGGGTGGACGCGGCGGCGCGTTCGCGGGCGGCGGTCTCCTGATCGCTGGCCTGGTCCCGGTCCCGACGGGCGGTGAGCAGGGCCAGGTCGTGGGCGGCGAGCTGGATCTGGACCTCGCGGAGCTCGGCCTGGAGCTGCGCGTGCTTGTTGGCGGCCTCGGCCTGCCGCTCGAGGGGCCGGAGCTGGCGGCGGAGCTCGCGCAGGATCGAGGCGAGCTTGTCGATGTGGTCGTCGACGTGGCCGAGCTTCCGGATGGCGCGCTCACGGCGACGGCGGTGCTTCAAGATCCCGGCGGCCTCCTCGACGAAGCCGCGGCGCTCCTCGGGCTTGGCGTTCAGGATCTCGTCGAGCTGCCCCTGGCCGACGATCGTGTGGAGCTCACGACCGAGGCCGGTGTCGGACAAGAGCTCCTGCACGTCGAGTGCCCGAACCTCCTCGCCGTTGATCTCGTAGACGCTCTCTCCCGACGGGTAGACCGTGCGTCCGACGCGGACCTCGCTGAACTGCTGCGCGCTCTCGGCGGTGCCGACGGCGCCCGAGCCGAGCTGTCCCTGACTGTTGTCGATCGTGATCTCGACCTTGGCCTGACCGAGCGGCGGCCGGTCGGGCGACCCGGCGAAGATGACATCGGCCATCGCCCCGCCCCGGACCTTCTTCGCGGAGTGGGTCCCGAGCACCCAGGCCAGGGCGTCGACCACGTTCGACTTGCCCGAACCGTTGGGACCGACGATGACGGTGATGCCCGGCTCGACGTCGAGAACGGTCCGGTTGGCGAAGGACTTGAAGCCCCGGAGCGTGAGAGAGGTCAGGAACACGCGGTGGAGATCCTCACGGTTGATGCCGGCGGTCCGGGGAAGTCGCCCGCAGAGTAGCGAGCACATGACCGCGAGACGTGGAAGTCACGGAGAAAGATGAGCGATCCCGATGGCCCGGGCAGAGTGGAGGCTTGGGGCCAGCAACGACGAAGAGCGGGCATCGCGCCCGCTCTCGAGATCGGTGAGGAGTTGGTCCTGCTCAGGCCTTGACCGGCTCGGGCTCCTCGATGTGGATGACGTCACGCGCCGCCTCGGCTTCCTCGAGCGCCTGCTCGAGCTCGGCCACGCGGCTGCGCAGAACCCGGATCTCGTCGAGGAGCTCGACGGTCCGAGGAGAGGTGTGCGTTCCGAACAGGGCCTTCGCCATTGTTGCCTCCTGGCCGCCGGGCCAGACGCCGATGTCGCCGTCGTGTGGTCGGTCGTGCGGGGCGCGTCGAGCCGGTGGGTCGTTGACGCGCGATAAAGCCGCGGCCTTGGATCTGTCAGGCCGGTCGGCGTTCACAGCATAGCTGACGGGTCACCAGACCGACAAGGGCGAACTAGTCCGCCGGCCCCGGCCGTTCGTCAGTGCCGAACCTCGAAGGCCGTGGCGCCTTCGGGCTCGACGTCCCGTGCCGTCACGTCTTCGACGCGTGCCCGGGACGGGCCTCCCCCACGCATCCACGACTCGATCGCCTCGACGTCGTCAGGGCCGCCCTCGAGGACCGCCTCGACGGTGCCGTCGGGGTTGTTGCGTATCCAGCCGGTCACCCCGCGTGAGGTCGCGCGGTCCCGGGTGGAGGCGCGGAAGAACACGCCCTGCACGTGCCCGCAGATCCTGACGTGCCGTGCGATCTTGGTCTGCGTCTCACCCACGGTCGCCACCTCCTCGATGCATCCACCACCGTACGGGCGCACCTCGGTGGCGAAGCGGGTGATCCCGACCACCCGTGCACCACGGTGGCGGACAGATGCTGGCGCCGCGAGACGTCGGGCGCCGCACCCGACGCCGAGGGCGCGTCGGCCCACGCGCCGGGTGCGGTGTCCGGCGTGGAGCGGGTCCACGCACCGAGGCAGAACCTGCGCCGCGAGCGCAAGGCGCGACGAATCCCGATAGTGGAGCTATCGGGGTGAGGAGCAACGCAGCGAATCGTGGATGCAGGATCGGCCGAATGCTGGAGCCGCGAGACGTCGGGCGCCGCACCCGGCTAGATCATGCACTGGGCGCAGTGGTAGGTGTAGCTGCCACGCTTGATCTTGGTGTGGACGATGGGCTGGCGGCAGCGGAGGCACGGCAGCCCCTCGCGACCGTAGACCTTGAGGTGCTCGGCGACCTCGCCCTCGTCGTCGTTGACCGCGACCTCGTGGTCGACCTGGTCGAGGCTCGAGTCGCGTTCCTTCATCGCCGCAGCGAGGACCTCCTGGATGGCGCGGTAGAGCCGCCGGACCTCCTGGGTGGAGATCTGGTCGGTGGGACGGTCGTGGCGGAGGCCCGCCTCCCAGAGGATCTCGTCGCCGTAGACGTCACCGATGCCGACCATGTGCTTGTTGTCGGTCACGAACGACCGCAGGTCCGTGGCGGCGTCGCGAAGCTTGTTCGCGAAGTCCATCCACGGTGGATTGTCATCGAGCGGGTCCAGCGCGTCCGGGTCGAGCCCCGCTTCCTCGAAGGCCGATTCGGTGGGGACGACGCCGGTCGAGGCACTCGGCTCGCTGTTCGGATCCGAGATGTGGATCGCGCCCCCGATCGTGAACGTCACGACCATGTGGGTGTCGTCACCCGGCGGCTCGTTGGCGGTCTCGCGGTGCAGCGAGGAGGTCGACCCCGGGTCGATGACCCAGGTGACGTCCTCGTCGAGGTCCAGGAAGATCACCGCCCCGCGACGTCGGGCGCCCTCGATCTTCCGTTCCTCCAGGTTCTTCTGGAGGTCGGGGCGAGTGCGGTGGAACGGCCGGACGATACTCGGGGTCTCGATGATGACATCCTTGACCCGCTTGCCGACGACCTCCTTCTCGAGATCGCGACGAAGCACCTCTGCCTCGGGGAGTTCGAGCAAGTTGATCCTCCTGGGGCCCGCATCCGGACCGTAGTCGTTGTGGGTGGGTCACTCCGAGTCGGCGTCACCGTCGTCCTTCAGGGCCTGGTAGGCCTGATCGGCAGCGCGTTGCTCGGCCTGCTTCTTCGAGTTGCCGGTGCCGGTGCCGCGGACGTCGCCGTCGACGGTGACACGGGCGGTGAACGTCTTGTCGTGGTCCGGTCCGGAATCCTCGACCTCGTAGCTCGGGAGCTCATCGAACCTCGCCGCGACGAGCTCCTGGAGCTCGGTCTTGTAGTCGAGCACCGTGTCCTCCTGGGCCAAGTTCTCGAGCGGCTCCGCGAAGAGCTGCACCACGAGGTCGGCGGCCTCCTCGTAGCCGTGGTCGACGTAGTAGGCCCCGATGACGGCCTCGAGGGTGTCAGCGAGGATCGACTCCTTGTCGTGGCCGCCGGAGGAGGCCTCGCCCTTCCCCAGGCGCACGAACCGACCGAGGCCGAACTGCCGTGCGACCTCGGCCAGGGTCTCGGCCTTCACCGCCGCTGCCCGGAGCTTCGCGAGGCGCCCCTCGGGGGACTCCTCGTGCCGCTGGAAGATGTGGTCGGTGACCGCGAGCCCGAGGACCGCGTCGCCGAGGAACTCGAGCCGTTCGTTGTGGGGAACGTCGCCGTTCTCGAACGAGTAGGACCGGTGGGTCAGGGCACACTCGAGCAGCCCGCGGTCACGGAAGCGCACCGCGAGGCGGTCCTGGAGTTCGGCGGGGTCGGCCTGGCCGGACACGTCGTTGTCTCTAACGCCGCGGGGCCGTCACTCAGTCGACCTCGATCGCGGTCTTGCCCGCGTAGTAGCCGCACGTGCCGCAGACGGTGTGCGGCCGGATCGGTGACTTGCAGCGCTTGCAGGTCGCGAAGGTGGGCTTCTCGAGGCGGTACCACTTCGCCTTGCGGTGGCGGGTCCGGGACCGGCTCATCTTCCGCTTCGGGACGGCCATGGGGGGTTCCTTCCTGGTGGTCTGTCGGTGTGATCTGGTGTCTAGTTGGAGAGGTCGAGCTCGGCGAGCTTGGCCCACCGCGGGTCGGGTTCGTTCTCGGGCTCGTGGCCACAGTCGACCTCGTTGCGGTCGGCCCCGCAGACGGGACAGAGCCCCTGGCAGTCCTCGCGACACAGCACCCGCATCGGCAGGTCCATGAGCACCGCATCACGGATCATGGTGGAGAGGTCGATCGCGGTCAGGTCGTCGGTGATCTCGTAGCCGGGGTCGGGCTCGTCGTCCTCCTCGAGCCGACGGGGATCGGCGAAGAGCTCGGCTACCTCGACCACGTGCTCGCGGTGCTGCATGGCGAGGCAGCGGGCACACGGACGCCCGACCGTGAAGACCACACGTCCCCGCACGAGGATGCCGTCGACGACCGAGTCGAGGTGGAGGTCGAGCTCGATCCGGCCCTCGAGCATGTCGTCCGCCGGCCCCCACGAGCGCTCGAGATCCTCGATCTCCTCACGCTCGAGCACCCGCGCGACGGCGCGGGTCTCACCGGGCTTGCCGACGAGGTCGGCGACGGGAACGCGCACAGGGACCTCATGGTGTCGCGGACGAGGGCGTTCGAGGTGCGTCGGTGGCGTGTGGTCAGCACACCGAGAGACGGGCGGCCCACGATGGTACCGGCTCCAGGTCTCCGGCGAAGCGGAGTCGGCCTGCGGTGGTCAGACCTGGTCGTCGTCCACTTCGAGCTCGTCGTCGACCTGGCTGAGCTCGTCGGTGTCGAGCCGACCCCGCAGCTTCTCCCGGCCACGCTCGACCGCCCCGAGGGTCTTGTGCAGCACCACCTCGAAGTTCGCGAGCTTCGCGTCGACGTAGTCCTCGGCCTCGAGCCGCATCTGGCGCGCCTGATCGCGGGCCTCCTCGACGATGCGATCGGCCTCACGGTTCGCAGCCTTGACGACCTCGGTCTTGGCGATGAGGCGGGAGCGGTGCTCCTGGGCGTCGTCGACGATGCGTTCGGCCTCGGTCTCAGCCCGCTGGAGGATCTCTTCGCGCTCCTTGACCACCCACCGCGCCTGCTTGAGCTCCTCTGGCATGGCGTCACGCATCTCGGCGATCAGCCCGTCGATCTCGGCGCGGTTCAGCATGATCGAGGCCGACAGCGGCACGGCCTTGGCCTCGGCGACCATCTGCTCGAGCTGGTGGAGTCGTCCCTCGAGGTCGGCGGCGGCCACCTCGGACGGGACCGCCGGGGCGGGCTCACGTTCCTGGGGGACGTCGTCGACGACGGGTGCTTCCTGCTCGCTTACGTCGCTCACGGGACTCTCGGTGGTCGAGTGTGGCTCCGCGTCAGCGTACCCCCGGACAGGTCGCTGACCGCGGTGTGCGCACGCGGCCGGCAGCTCGCTCGGACGTCCGGCGGATCACCCGGTGTGGCCGAACTTGGTCCGGAGCGCCTCGGCGACGAGGTCGGGCACCACGCCGTCGAGGGGGCCGTCGTAGCGGGCGATCTCCTTGATGAGCGAGCTCGAGAGGTAGGAGTACTCGGGCGAGGTCGACATGAACAGCGTCTCGACATCCCCCATGCGCTGGTTCATCTGGGCCATCTGGAGCTCGTACTCGAAGTCCGACACCGCCCGCAGCCCCTTGCAGATCACCCGGATGTCACGCGACCTGCAGAAGTCGACCAGGAGCCCCTTGAACCGGGCCACCTCGACGTCGTCGCGGGACGCGACGGTCCGGGTGATGAGGTCCATGCGCTCCTCGACGGTGAACAGGGGCTCCTTCCTCGGGTTCTCGAGCACCGCGACCACCACATCGTCGAAGCGGGAGGCGGCACGCTCGACGATGTCGACGTGGCCCATCGTCACCGGATCGAAGCTGCCCGGCACCACCGCGGTCACACTCATCGTCCACCCCCTGGTCGCATCCTCGCCACCTCCTGGTCACCGCTCACCGCGGTCGGTCCGGCCACGGTGTCACGCTCGGCCCGCTTCGGGATCGTCGTACGTGGCCGTCTGGAGCCGGGTGTCACCGTAGTGGCGGTCCCGGGTCGCCCTGAGCCATGCTGGCCACTCGACCGGCTCGTCGTGCACGCCCCGCTCGAGCGTGACGATCGCACCACGGGCGAGGTGGGGCCGGAGCAGCGGGAACAGCTCGACGACCTCCGTCGCAGGGAGGGAGTAGGGCGGATCCAGCAGGACGATGTGGAAGCGGCGGCTGGCGGGGCGGCCCAGGACGTGTTCGGCGTCTCCGCGGAGGATGGTGGCCCGGTCCGCGAGATCGGTCGTGGCGAGGTTCGCACGCAGCACGTCGCAGGCACGTCGGCTCCGTTCGACGAACACCGCGTGCTCCGCGCCGCGCGACAGGGCTTCGATCCCGAGTGCACCCGACCCCGCGTACAGATCGAGCACCTCCGCCCCGGGCAGGTCCGGTTGCAGCATCGAGAACAGCGCCTCCTTGACCCGGTCGGTGGTCGGGCGGGTGTCGGTCCCCGGTGGTGCCTGCAACGGGTGGCCCTTGGCTGCCCCCGCGATCACCCTCATGACGCTGCCTCCGCTGTCGTGCGCCCAGCCTACGAGGGGGCCGACCCTGCCCTACGTTCCCGCGAACGGACGACCAAGGTTCGGCGGATGGCCGAAGAGACGAACGGGCAGCGGGCCGCGCGGCTCGGTCTGGCTGCCTTCCTCGGCGGGATGACGGTGCTGCACGTCACCCATGCCCGGGCGTTCGCGGCGATGGTCCCCACGTGGCTGCCGGGATCGCGGCGATGGTGGAACCATGCGGCCACGGTCGCGGAGGGCAGCTCGGCGCTCTTGCTGGCCCGCCGAAGAACTGCCCGCCAGGGCGGGCTCGCGGCAGCAGCCACGTTCTGCGCGGTCTACGTGGCGAACGTCCAGGCCGCGGTCGACGGCGGGTACCGCGGTGTGCCCGGCTGGCTCGGCACCCGCCAAGCCGCGGTCGCACGGCTGCCGCTCCAAGTGCCCCTGATCTGGTGGGCACTGCGCGTCGCCCGCGATGCGAACGGGCACGACTGAGTCCACTGTTCCCTCGGTCGGGAGCATCGGTACCGTCGCTCGCCATGGGGGCAAGACGCGTTCGACTAGTGGCTGTTGCGGCGATCACGGGGATCGCCGTGTCCGCCTGTGGCGGCATCGTGACACCCGAGACGCACACGGTCGGCGCGGTGGCGGACCGTGCCGCCGCCCCCTCCCCGATCGCGACGCCCGGCCCGTCCCACGGACCCTCCGACGAGCTGGTGACCGCCAGCGGGACGCAGGTTCAGGCGCCCTCCCCATGGGTCGAGACGCGGCGCATCGACGAACTGCGGGTGGAGCTGGCCGGACGGATCCCCGCTCCCGCCCAGCCCGGCTGGACCCCGTTCGCGGCGGTCGGCGGGGTGACGCTCGTCCATCCCGCCGAGACGGTCGCGAGGATCGGTTTCCACGAATCGAACCACGACGGGGCGCGGCAGCTCGAGGTGGTGCGAGGCGCGGCGAACCACCTCACGCTCGAGACCCGCGAACGCGGGACGGGCTCGCGGACGGCAGCAGACGTGGTCGTCCACCCCGATCGGGAGATCCGCTCACCGGTGACGGGCACCGTGCTGCGCTCGGGTACCTACGTCCTCTACTGCGAGCATGCCGATGACTACGTGGTGATCGCGCCCGACGGACGGCCCGGCTGGGAGGTCAAGATCCTCCACATCTCCGGGGTGCAGGTCCGGGCCGGCGACCGGGTCGAGGCCGGCACGACCGTGCTGGCCCCGGGAGCCACGCCGCTGCCGTTCCGGTCCCAGGTCGACGACCACAC
>JAWVZB010000106.1:0-9954 GCA_033722375.1 Nitriliruptorales bacterium
ACGTTCCATCCAGGCGTCCACCGGGATGTACTACCTCGCCGTCATCCTCGCCCCCGCCGCCGAGTTCGCCGCCAAGGTCCGCTACTTCTGAGCGATCTAGCGATCTGGCGGCGCACGACGTCGTCATGCCTGCATCCGGTCATGCCTGCATCCGCCGCAGCGCGGCGGGCTACTCGTCCTCGGCGGCGTTCGGGGCGCGGGTGGCGAGGACCAGGCCGCCGTCGACGGGCAGGGTCGCCACCGTGGTGAACGCCCCGCTGTCACGGAGTGCCTCCGCGGTGTTGTCGACACGCCCCTGCTCCGCCGTGCGAACGATCAGCGCCCCGCTCTCGCGCAGCAAGCGCGTCGCGTGGGTGATCTGGCCGTCGCTCGGGGTCTTGTCGAGCTGGAGCAGCACGAGGTCGTAACCCCCGTCGGTCAGGCGGTCGAGCACCGTCTCGGGGTCGCCGAGTATGGTGCGGACGCGGTCGTCCACGCCCGCTTCGTCGTAGGCCTGGCTGGCGAGGCTGTGGCGGTGGGGGTCCGGCTCGACGCTGGTCAGGTTCCCGCGGCCCGCCAGACTCGACACGATCCACAGGCCCGAGACGCCCCCTGCGGAGCCCACCTCGACGGCGGTCCTGGCGCCCGTCGTGGAGACGATCCACGCCAGGAGGCTGCCGACATGCGCCGAAGGCGGTCTCGCGTCGCCGGCGCGCTCGCTGGCGGCGGCCACGCCTGCTGGGATCGACTCGTCCACGCTGGGCTCCGTGCGTCGCGGAGGTCCAACGCTACCCGGGGTTCGAACACCGGGAACTCAGCGGGCAGCGGCATCGTTGGACAGGGTGTCCGTTCGACCGTTGTTCCGATGGCGGGGGCTGTCGGGATCGGCGGCAGCGGGGTGGCCACACGGCCATCGCCCCCGGAGGCCCTGCCTCAACGGTGCCGTTGGCGACCAGGAAGGCCACGAGGTGCTTCGTACGGTGGTGATGCGTGGGGACCGGGCTCAGCGCGGTCCCTCCTGTCCTCGTACGCAACCCGATCGGAGCACCACCGTGGTGGCTCCCAACCCCCTTTCCCAGAGCCCCGACGCCCCGCACCGCGACGCGGATCAGGCGGAGGAGGGCCCCGACCCCGTCCCCACCTGGGACGAGGTCGCCAGCCGCTACGGACGGAAGATCTACACCACCGCCTACCGGCTCACCGGTGACCCCGACGAGGCACAGGACCTCGCGCAGGACGTCTTCGTGCGCGTCTACCGCAACCTCGACAAGTACGAGCCCGGCACCTTCGACGGTTGGTTGTACCGGATCACCAAGAACATGTTCCTCGACCGGGTCCGCCGGCGCCGCCGGTTCCGGATGGAGCCGCTGCCGACCGAGGAATGGAAGCAGCACGAGGGGGAGACCCCAGGCCCCGGGGACCAGCTCGAAGCCGGTCTCCTGCGAGGTGACATCGAGGAGGCGCTCCTCGAGCTCGACCCTCACTTCCGCACAGCGGTCGTCCTCTGCGACGTCCAAGGGCTGACCTACGACGAGATCGCCGACGCCACCGGCTGGCCGGTCGGCACCGTCAGATCCCGCATCCACCGTGGGCGCAAGCAGCTTCGCGAGGCGCTCACCACCCCCGGAGCCGCACATGCCTGATTACCACGAGGAGGCTCGGCTGTCCGCCTTCCTCGACGACGAACTGCCCGACGACGACGCCCTCGACGTGACGCGTCATCTCGTCGCCTGCGAGCTCTGCTTCGCGGAGCTCGAGACGATCAGAGTGGCCCGCAGTGCGGTGCGTGACCTGCCCCATCTCGAGCCGCCAGAGGGACTCTTGGCGAGCGTGCAGGGTGCCGCCGCGGCGGTTCCGCAGACCCCGCGGCTCGTGGCTGCGGCGCTCCTCGGCGCCGGTGCCGTTCTGGCGCTCTCCCTGCTCGGCGGCTTGGAGCTGATCGATCTCGGAGCCACCTTCGACAGCCCCGCGGCGGAGCACGAACCCTCCGGCCCAGCCATCCTGTCGCGCGTCGACCTCGAACCCTGAGCACGAATAGCATCGGGATCTCGGATGCGAACGCGGCGCTCGCGCGTTGCATGGGCTGACGAGGAAGGCGGAGTGCATGGCAGCGGATCGCGAGGAGTGGCAGCGCCCCTGGCGGCGGGACGATCACCCCACGACGTCGGGATCCTCCGCAGCTGCAGCATCTGCGCCCCGCACCGGCATCCAGTTCGTCAACGATGGCGGTGACGGGAACGGCCAGCCGGCCCAGACCGACACGATCCCGGTCCGCCCCGCCTCCCCTGAGCCCCCGCCGTCGACCTGGGGGCCGGAACACGCCGGGCCGGGTTCACCCGAGGGGTCGGTTCGGCCCCCCGACACGACCGGCACGGTCGATCCACCCCCGGTATCGCGCTCGGCGTTCCGCAGAGCCCTGCCGGTGCTGATCGCCGCCGTGGTCGGTGCGGTGCTCGGGACCGCCGGGACGCTGGCGCTCCTGCGGACCGCACCGGCGTTCCAAGCCGGCACGACCACGACCGCGCCGACCGTCGAGGTCGCGGACGGGGAGCTCCGCAGCGTGGTGCCGGCGGTGGCCCAGGCGGTCACCCCGAGCGTCGTCCGCATCGATGTGCTGGCGAGCACACCGGGCGTGGCTGCCCTGCGCGGGGCCGGTGTCGGCTCGGGGGTGATCTACCGCTCCGACGGCTACATCCTGACCAACAACCACGTGGTCGCGGAGGGCGAGGGGGTCGAGGTCAAGCTCGCCGACGGGAGCGTGCTGGAGGCCGAGATCGTCGGTACCGATCCCCTCAACGACCTCGCCGTCGTCAAGGTCGATGCGACCGGCCTGCCGGCCATCAACCTGCGCTCCGAGCCGGTCGTGGTCGGCGAGACCGCGATCGCGATCGGGTCACCGTTCGGTCTCGATGCCAGCGTCACCGCCGGGGTCATCAGCGGGGTCAACCGCGAATTGCGTGTGCCAGGGGATGCCGACGGCTCTGGTGGGGTGTTCATCCCCGCCGTGGTCCAGACCGATGCCGCCATCAACCCCGGCAACAGTGGCGGGGCGCTCGTCGATGCGAACGGTCGGCTGATCGGGATCAACACGGCGATCCTCAGCGGGTCGGGAGGCTCGCAGGGTGTGGGGTTCGCGATCCCCGTCGAGCAGGCCCGCGCGACCGCGGACCAACTCATCGAGCAGGGGTTCGTGCGCCATCCCTTCCTCGGGATCGGTGGGCGTGACCTGACGAGGGAGGAGGCCCAGCGGCTCGGAACCGACGACGGCGCCTTCGTCGAACAGGTCGTCGAGGACAGCGGTGCAGCCGAAGCCGGACTCGAGGAAGGTGACGTCATCGTGGGCCTGAACGGCCAAGAGATCACCGACATGACGGACCTCATCGTCGAGATCAGGAGCTACGAGCCGGGGGACACGGTCACGGTGACGGTGCTGCGTGACGGGCAAGAGGTGACCCTCGACGTCGAACTCGGGGAACGGCCACGGTGACGGGCACGGCCACGGTGACGAGGCCCAGTAGTCTCGTGGCGATCCGGTCGCGACGGTGATGAGAACGTGGGCAACCTCGGTTTCCAGGAGCTGCTGCTCATCGCAGCAGTGGCCCTGTTCGTGTTCGGTCCCGACCGCCTCCCCGAGCTCGCGCGCCAGGCCGGCAAGGCGATCGCCCGCTTCCGGCGCGAGACCTCGTCCAGCATCGCCGAGCTCAAGCGCGCCGCGGACCTCGACGAACTCGATGCCGAGCTGCGTTCGCTGCGGCGCGACATCCGCGAGGTGCGGTCCTCGGTGGTCGAGGCCGTGACCGCCGACCCGGCCACGCCCCGCCCCTCGGATGCCCCACCCCCCGTCGATCCCGACGCCACATGACGACCTCGGCCAGACGCTGATGCGCCCCGCCTCCTACGACACCCGCCGAGGTCCGCGCAAGCGGGCGCTGGCGGCCGGTGCCGCCCTGTTGGCGTCGTTCGCCGTCCTCGAATCCCGCCGGGCACAGCGGCTCGACCGTCGGGCCGGGGCAGCGTTGTCGCGGCCACTCGGTGACAGCGGTGACACGGTCATCTCCGCCGGGACGGATCTCGGTTCGGTCTACGCGATCTGTGGTCTCGCCGCGGCGCTGACCCTGGCGGGGCGACGCCGTGCTGCGGCGGACGTGGCGGGTGCCGGCGTGCTGGGGTGGGTCGCGGCACAGGGGTTGAAGCCGTTGGTCAGTCGGCCGCGGCCGTACCAGGCCGACGCAGTCGACCGGCTCGTCGTGGAGCCGTCCGGTGCCTCCTGGCCGAGCGGTCACGTGGCAGTGGCGGCCGGGATGGCCGGTGCGCTCTCGCCGCGGCTCCCCACTGGCGGCAAGGTCGTGGCCGCGGTGGGCTCGGTGCTGGTGGCCTACTCGCGCGTGTACGTCGGCGTGCACTACCTCAGTGACGTGGTGGCGGGCATGGGCCTCGGCGTGCTGTCCGCCGAGGGGTGGCGGTCGATCCGGCGACGGATCACCGACTGGCTGGCCCGGCGCACCTGATCGTGGATACCGCCAGGAACCCGCTCCTCGCCGCTGTCTACGACCTCGTCATGAAGCCGATGGAGTCGCTGGGCCTCGCTGGTCAGCGGGCCAGGACTGCGGGGGCGGCGCGCGGACGGGTCCTCGAGATCGCGGCTGGCACCGGGGCGATGTTCCGCCACTACCCGCCAGAGGAGGTCGAGGGGGTCGTCGCGACCGAGCCGGACCCCGACATGCTCCGGCGGGCACGGGGCCGCGCCCAGGACGCCCCCGTTCCGGTGGAGCTCCAGCTCGCCGATGCCCAGGCCCTGCCGTTCGAGGACCAGAGCTTCGACACGGTGCTCGTGGCGCTGTCGCTGTGCACGATCCCCGATCCGGTCGCCGCGCTGTCCGAGGCGCGCCGCGTGCTGCGCCCCGATGGTCGCCTCGTCTTCCTCGAGCACGTCCGGTCGCGGCGGGGATGGGTGGCCAGCCTCCAACACGCGCTCACACCGGTGTGGAGACAGGTCGCCGGCGGCTGCCATCTCGACCGGGACACGGTCAGTGCGATCGAACGGGCCGGTTTCGAGATCGAACGGCTCTGGCGGTCGGGCGACGAGCGGGGCTCGATGGTGCAGGGAGAGGCGCGACCAAGCACCTGATCCGCGGCTGGCAGCCCGGCTTCAGCTCACCGACAGCGGGAGCTTCTTGCCGAGGACCGAGCCCTTCTTCTCGGCGAGCTTCTCGGCGATCGTCCGGATCGCCTGCGAGGCGGGGACGTCGGGGTGCGACACGACGAGTGGGACGCCGGCGTCGCTGCCCTCACGGAGGCGGACGTCGATCGGGATGCGACCGAGGACCTCGCTGTCGAGCGCTTCGGCGAGCTCCTGCCCGCCGCCCGCTCCGAACAGGTCGTGGCTCTCCCCGCAGTCCGGGCAGGTGAACGTGGCCATGTTCTCGATGACACCCGAGACCTTCATGCCGGTCTGCTCGGTGGCCTTGCCGGCCCGGAGCGCGACCTTCTGCGCCGCTTGCTGGGGGGTGGTGACGACGACCATGTCTGCGTTGGGAAGCATCTGGGCGAGCGAGATGGCGATGTCGCCGGTGCCCGGGGGCAGGTCGCACAGGAGGTAGTCGAGCTCGCCCCAGTAGACGTCCGACAGGAACTGCTGGAGCGCACGGTGCAGCATGGGGCCCCGCCACAGGACGGACCGGTCGGGGTCGGTGAAGAACCCGATCGAGATGATCTTGCAGCCGTGTGCCTGGAGCGGCATGACCATGCCCTCGAACGCGACCGGCTTGCCGGACGCGCCCATCATCCGCGGGATCGAGTAACCCCAGATGTCGGCGTCGAGCACCCCCACCTCGTGGCCCTGTTGCGCCAGTGCCGCGGCGAGGTTGACCGTCACCGAGGACTTGCCGACGCCCCCCTTGCCGGACGCCACGGCGATCACCTTCGTCGGTGAGTCGGCACGCGCGAAGCTGATCTCGGGGGTCTCGGGACCCATCCCGCGCTCCGCACGCAGGTTGGCCGACAACTCACTGCGTTCCTCGTTGGTCATCGACCCGAACGCGATCTGGACGTCGTCGACGCCGTCGAGCTGCTTGACCGCTGCGGTCACGTCGTTGTGGATCTTGTCCTTGAGTGGACAGCCGGGAACGGTCAGCTTCACGCGGACGCCGACGGTCGCGCCGTCGATCACGACCTGCTCGACCATCCCGAGCTCGGTGATGGGCTTGTTGATCTCGGGATCCTCGACGGTCGCGAGGATCTCGAGAACCTCTTCCTGCGTCGGCACGGTGGAGCCTTCCGGCACTCGGGCGAAGTGGGTTCGGGAACGTGGAGTCTGTGGTCCTGAGGGTATCGAGGCGGGCTTCTTGGCTACCTGCCGTGATCGGTCAGTCGGCGAACTTCCGCCGGATCGCCGCGCGCAGCCGTGCCCGCAGCACGTCGGGGTCGAACGGCTTGGACAGGAAGTCGTCGACGCCGGCCAAGAGCCCCTCGACCTCGAGGTTCGGGTCGTCGAGCCCCGTGATCATGAGGATCGGCACGTACCGGCGGCCGTCGCTCTCGCGGATCTCGCGCGTGACTTCGATCCCGTCGCGGTCGGGCAGCTTCATGTCCAGCACGATGGCGTCGGGCCGATGCTTGGCCTGCATCGCGATGGCCTGTTCGGCGTTCTCGGCTTCGAGCACCACGTAGTCGTCGATCAGGAGCGTGCCGACCAACTCGCGGATCGAGGGATCGTCGTCGACGACCAGGACGGTGCCATGGTGAGGGTCGGCGTACTTGCTCGTCGGGTCCGGGGCCCCGTCGTCGGAGGTCTTGGGGCTGACCTTCGACACGAGGTCGGGGTCGATCGTGTCCAGGTCGAAGTCGATCGCCTCCTCCGGGGTCGTCCGCACCACCTCCTCGAGCGTTGTGATCCCAGCGAACGCTTTCGCGAGGCCGTCCTCGCGGAGCGTGCGCATGCCCACCTCGCGGGCCAGGTGGGCGATGTCGGATTCGCTCGCCCCTTCGGTGACGAGCTCGCGCATCCGCGGTGTGGCGGGCAGGACCTCGTACACCCCGACACGGCCCAGGAACCCGGTCATGTCACAGATCTGGCAGCCCGCCCCGGCGACGAGCTCTCGGTCCTGGATGTCCTCGCGTGACAGCCCGAGCAGACGCAACGTCCGCTCCTGCGGCTGGCGGGGCTGCACGCAGTGCTGGCAGACGGTCCGGACCAGGCGCTGTGCGATGACCATGAGCAGCGACGACGCGATGAGGAACCGCTCGATGCCGAGGTCCACGAGCCGGATGATCGTGCTCGGGGCGTCGTTGGTGTGCAGGGTGGACAGGACCAGGTGGCCGGTGAACGACGCCTCCATGGCGAGCTCGGCCGTCTCGCGGTCACGGATCTCACCGACCATCACGACGTCTGGGTCCTGGCGGAGCACGGTGCGCAGTCCCCGCGCGAACGTGAGTCCGATCTTGGGGTTGATCTGGGTCTGGTTGACGCCCTCGAGCTGGTACTCGATCGGGTCCTCGAGCGTGAGCACGTTGCGGACCGGGTCCGCCAGCTCGGTCATGCCCGCGTACAGGGTGGTGGTCTTCCCCGAGCCGGTCGGGCCGGTGCAGACGATCAACCCCTGGGGTCGTCCGATCGCGTTGAGGAACTCCTCGCGGGCGTCCTTGGCCATGCCGAGCTCGTCGATGCGGAGCTGCTCGGCGCCCTTGCGGAGGAGGCGCAACACGATCGTCTCACCGAACAGGGTCGGCATGGTCGACACCCGCAGGTCGACCTCGTCACCGTCGACGCGGATCATCGCCCGTCCGTCCTGGGGGCGGCGTCGCTCGGCGATGTCCAGGCTCGCCATGATCTTCAGCCGGGACGTCAGCGACGGTCCGATGTGCTTGGGGACCCGCATCGTCTCGCGCAGCATCCCGTCGATCCGGTAGCGCACCCGGACGTGCTCCCGTTCGGGTTCGACGTGGATGTCGCTCGCGCGAGCCCGCACCGCGTCGGTGAGGATCGCGTTGGCCAACCGGATGATCGGCTGCGCGTCGACGCCGGTACCGGTCGACAGGTCGTCCGCTTCGGAGCGATCGACCTGGATGACCTCGGCCTCGTCCATCCCCTCGACCATGTCCAGCGCGGACGTGTCCGTGCCGTAGGCGCGACGCAGCGCCTCGGTGAGCTCCGACTCCGGGGCCACGACCGGACGCACGGAGCGGGCACCAGCGGTGAGCTTGAGGTCGTCGAGCGCCACCACGTTGGTGGGGTCCGACATCGCAACGACGAGCACGCCGTCCTCGTCGATCTCGAGCGGTAGCGCGTGGTGTCGGTCGGCGAGCTTCCTCGGGATGCGCGCCAGGGCACCCGCATCGGGCGCCACCTCGGCCAGGTCGACCGTGCCGAGTCCGAGCTGGCTGGCGAGCGCATCCGCGATGTCCTGCTCGGTGCAGAAACCGAGCTCGACGATCGTGGTTCCGAGCCGTCGGCGCTCCCCACCGGACGCCTGGGCCGCCAGTGCGTCCTCGAGCTCCGCCTCCGTGATGATGTCGTTGCTGACCAGGATCTCACCGAGGCGCATGCGGCGGTTCGAGGTCTCGGCGGTCGCCATCGGATCCCTTCCGGCTCGCGCCGCGACCGCGAGAGGACGGTCGCGGGTTGCCGATCGTAGCGACGATGGGTGGGCCGCCCGGGGGCTGTCCGCGGTCGGGTCCGTTAGTCTCCCGCGGCCCGTGCCCAGACTTCTTGGGGGTCAGGTGGGTCAGTTCTCGCGGTACGCCGTCCTGGTGCTCGCCGTCCTCCTCGGCGGCTGCCAACTGCGGCTGGCAGCGGACGTGGCCATCGACGCGTCGGGGGGCGGGACCCTCGAGCTCGCCGTCGCGCTCGACGAGGAGCTCCACGAGCTCCTGACGGAGGCCGGGTTCGACCCGGCCGTCGGGTTCGAGGAGCTGGCGTCGTCCGCTCCGGACTGGGAAGTCGAGCAGCTCGAGACTGACGACGGGCTGCGCCTGCGCTTCGCGACCTCGTTCGACGACCCCCAGGACTTCTCCCGACTCGTCGAGGAGTTCGCAGCCGGAGGAGGGCCGGGCGACACCGAGCTGTTCGACGAACTCGAGATCGCCCTCGAAGGCGACGTGGTGATGTTCTCGGGGCGAGCCGGGCTGCTCCTGCCGGAGACGGCCGGTGCCGAAGGCGCGGGGGTCGAGTTCGACGGTGACGACCTCGAGCGGCTGATCGACGAGCGCGGGGACGAGTTCGTCCGCTACGAACTCCGCGTGCTGCTGCCCGCGTCACCCGCCAGCCACGACGGCGACGAGCGGGACGGCAACGCGGTCACGTGGCGGTTGCCTGTCGGCGAGATGCGTGCGCTCGAAGCCCGCTCGGAGCCGGTGCGGGACCGCACGCCCGTGATCGCGGTGGCGGTCGGGCTCCTCGCCGTGGCGGTCGGGGCGGCCGCGGGACTGTGGTACCGGCGTCGGCGGGGCCGTCTCACCCGCTGACCGTCGCCTGGCTCAGACCTGGGGTGTCAGCTCCACCATCACGCAGGTCTCCTTCCAACGCTCCAACGCGCCCTGCCCGTCGGGCAGGTTCAGCCGCGTCCCGAGCCCCAACGTGGCGATCTTCTCGAACTCCTCGGAGTCGTTGTCGACCACCCGGACCTCGGCGTCGACCTCCGCGATCGCTGCCTGGACGTCCTTCGACTTGACCGTCATGGAGACCCGGTTGTTGTTCTCGAGGTGGGGCAGCTCCTGCTCGTCACCGCCCTTGATCACGAACAGTTGCTGGCCCTGCTGGACGTACCACGCGGGGCGGTGAGCCGTCGTTCCGTCCGGCTGGGGGATGGTCAGCCACAGGATCGAGCCCTTCTTGAGAGCGGTCTCCATCGCCTCGTCCACCACCCCCGCCGACCGGAGAGACTGCGGGGCGTCGATGAAGACCGGGATCCGTCCGATCTCCTCGTTGCCGAGCAGGAACACGAGCGTGTGCTCGTCGGCGGACTCGATCCTGATGTC
>JAWVZB010000107.1:0-9881 GCA_033722375.1 Nitriliruptorales bacterium
CGGCACCTCCACCAGGGTGTCCACGGCGTCGACCAACGACGCCAGCCGCGGTACGGACACCCCCGCTGGCACCACGTGGTGGCTGGCGGGTCGGGAGGTCTGGTTCGAGGTCATGCAGCCACTCTACGCAGCGGGTGTGACACGTCCTGGCGCTGTGGGAGCTATCCACAGCACGGTCGTGCACTGTCCGCACACCCTGGGTGGCTGGGCGACCACAACCCACCCCCCGACCGTGTCGACCGGCCAACTCGTTCGTCAGACTACGAACAACTCGTTCGCAGAAATACGAACGAGTTCAGCGGGGTCGTCAGCCTCAACGGGTGCGCCGCCCCGTCGTCAGCGGTGGCGACCGGTCAGAGACCCATGGGGTCTCCGGCGCCGCGGCAAGATCCGCGAGCCGCAGCAGCGGCTCGTCGTAGTTCACTCGCCAGCCGGCGAAGGCCGCCCACGCCTCGTCGGGGTCATCGACCAGCGGGACGCCGGCCCCCTGGAACCGCTCCCACACCTCGTCGAACTCCTCACGGGTGATGGCGACAGGGTCGGTCGGGGCGGGGTCGGGGTCGAACGGCAGCCCGTAGTAGGACGCGATCGCGCGGATGCAGAGGTAGCCGGCGCGGATGCACACTTCGGCCTGCGGGACCCGGACGTCCTGGAGGTCCTCCGGGCCACCGAACCCCACGACCCGCTGGGGCTTCCTGCTCGTGAGCTCCTCATGCTCGACGCAGGACACGAACAACGACGCGGCATCGAGCACTGCGCCGGCCGCGGTGACCCACGACCGCTGGGGCTTCTGCGAGCGGAAGAACACGAGCGCCGGCTGTGAGGTGTGGCTCTCCTCGACGGCGGCGAACCAGTCCTCCCAGGCCTCCCACATCGGACCGAGCTGGCCGAGGCCCTGGATCCGTGCGAACCGTTCGATCAGCTCGACGCCGGTCGGTGGGGATCCGGCGCGGGTCTCGAGCTTGGTCACGAGGTGCTCGCGTTGCGCGAAGGCGGCGTACATGGTCGGCAGGTAGGTCACGAGAAGCAGTACGAGGATCGCGAGCACGAGGGCCGCACCAGCGAACGCCAGCACGTGACCGGCAACGGTCGTCGGGCGCGTGAACCCGAGCGTGAGCAGCGACGACCCGCTCACGTCAAGCGCGAACACGAAACCGCCCTCGCCGACCGCCCAGAACAGGAGCACGAACCCCGCGTAGACCAGGGTCAGCCACAGCAGGGGAAGGCTCAGGAGCGCGATGGGCGCGTACAGCGACATGACCCGGTCGGTCCACGGGTAGCCGCCCCGCAGTCTCGCCACGCGGTCGACGATCATGCGGAGCCCACCGAACACGAGTCGGGTCAACAAGACGGACTCGGCACGGGGCACGACCACGGTCCGGACGGCCGACAACAGCGTCCCGATCGCGACCATCGCCCCGACGATGCCAGCAACCACACGGAGGAAGATCACAAGCTGAGCCTAAGTGCTCCGGCCGTCCTCGTAGCCTTGCCGCGACGGAGACCCGGAGGAAGCATGAGACGTTTCGACCTGGTGGACGTGTTCGGTGACGGGTCGTTCGCCGGCAATCCGCTCGCGGTCGTCCACGATGCCGAGGGGCTCGACACCGAAACGATGCAGCAGATCACCCGCTGGCTGAACCTCTCGGAGACGACGTTCCTCCTCCCCCCGACTGAGAACGCCGACTACCGGGTCCGCATCTTCACCCTGGCACACGAACTGGACTTCGCCGGGCACCCGACGCTCGGAACGGCGCACGCCTGGCTGGCCGCCACCGGTGCCGCCGCTGGCAACGCTCTCGTGCAAGAGTGCGGGGTCGGCGAGGTGCCGCTCCGCACGGTCGACGGACGACTCGCGTTCGCCGCCCCGCCGCTCGTCCGCTCGGGCCCGGTGGCAGACGACGACCTCGAGCGCTTCCTCGACGCCTTCGATCTCGATCGGGACCAGGTCGTCGATGCCGCGTGGGTGGACAATGGACCCGGGTGGGCAGCACTGCTGCTCCGTGACGTGGAGGACGTGCTGTCCGTCGAACCGCCCCCGAGGCATCCCGAAGCGCTGGACGTCGGCCTCGTCGCGCCCCGCCCCGACACCGATGACTGCGCGATCGAGGTGCGGGCGCTGTTCAGCGACGACCGGGGCGGGATCATCGAGGACCCTGTGACCGGCAGCCTGAACGCGTCCGTCGCGCAGTGGCTCCTCGGAAGCGGACGGCTCCAGGCGCCCTACGTGGCCAGCCAGGGCACTGCGCTCGGACGTCGGGGCCGAGTCCACGTCCACCGGGACGGCGAGGGCACCGTCTGGGTGGCGGGCAACACCACCACCGTCGCGTCCGGCCACATCGACCTCTGAGGAGCCCGCTGTGCAGATCGCCATCCCGTTGTTCGACCGGGTCACCGCCCTCGACGCCGTGGGCCCCTACGAGGTGCTCCAGCGCCTGCCCGACGCCACGGTGACGTTCCTGGGCCGCGAGGTCGGCACCGTCCGGTCCGACAACGGCTTCCTCGGGTTGGCCGTCGACCAACGTCTCGAAGACCTGCCGTCCCCGGACGTCGTCGTGGTTCCCGGCGGCATCGGCACCCGCGCGTTGCTGGAGGACGCTCCGATCCTCGACTGGCTCCGCGCGGCACACGAGACCAGCCGGTTCACCACGTCGGTCTGCACCGGCTCGCTGGTCCTCGCCGCCGCAGGACTCCTGAACGGTCTGACCGCGACCACTCACTGGGCGAACCGCGATCTCCTCGCGGAGCTCGGGGCAGCCCCCGTCCCCGAGCGGATCGTTGAACACCTCGACCAGCGGATCATCACCGCGGCGGGCGTGTCCTCGGGCATCGACATGGCCTTGCGTCTCAGTGAACTGCTGGTCGACCGCACCGCGGCCGAGGCGATGCAGCTCATGATCGAGTACGACCCGCAGCCGCCGACGGACACGGGCAGCATCGAGAAGGCCGGCCCGGAAGTCGTGGACCGGGTAGTGGAGTACTCGCGCACCAAGCAGTGACGGCGCACGCGGACGGCGCCAACGGCGACCGGATGGAACAACACCCCGCTCGATCCGGTTGCCAGACATGACGACTCGAACGGAGGGATCCCCATGGCATCGGTGTTCGGCAGGATCATCGCAGGAGCGGTCGCTGGTGCGATCGGCACGCTCGCGATGGATCTGGTGTGGTTCCGCCGCTACCGGGAGTCCGGCGGTGAGGACGGGTTCGCCGACTGGGAGTTCGCCACCGGCGTGGAGGACTTCGAGAACGCCTCCGCCCCCGCGCAGGCCGGCAAGAAGATGGCCAGCGCGGTCGGTGTCGACCTTCCGGACGAAGCTGCTGCCGCCACGACCAACGCGATGCACTGGCTCACCGGCGTCGGCTACGGCGTGGGACACGCGATCCTGCAGGACGGCCGCAACCCGGTGCTCGGCGGAGTCGCCACCGGCATCGGCGCCTTCACCAACAGCTACGTGACGCTCGGAGCGATGGGCATCTACCAGCCGATCTGGGAATACGACGCCGAGACGCTCGCGAAGGACTTCTCGGCACACCTCGTCTTCGGTCTGGGCACCGGCCTCGCCTCCGCCGCGCTCAGCGGCAACGACGACACAGACTGACTCTCTCCTCGTCGTGCCGCGCCGAACCGAGGACACGCACCGCCGGCAACTCAGGGCCCCCCTGCTTCGCCGGTGAGGTCCTCCGTGTAGCTCCGGAGGCGCTCCATCACGGTCGGGTCCGGTGGCTGGTGCAGCCGCCCGAGCGACCGCTTGACCTCTCGGTAGACCTCGGCCTCGATGCCGCAGCGATCGCAGTGCTCGAGATGTTCGGCCACCTTGTGGTGCTCGGACTCGGGGAGTTCGCCGTCGAGGTAGGACTGCAGGATCTTCTGCACTTCGCGGCAGTCCGGCGGGGCGAAGAAGCGACGCAACAGTGACTTCATCGATCTCCCTCCTCGAGATACCCGACCCGTTCGAGTCGTGAGCGCAGCTTCTTGCGCGCACGGTGCAGACGACTCATGACGGTCCCGATCGGGACATCGAGCACCTCCGCCGCTTCCCGGTACGTGAGGCCATCGATGTCGACCAGGGCCACGACCGCACGGTGGTCGTCGGACAGCGCCTTCACCGCTTCGACGACCTCGTCGTCGGGGATGCGTTCGAGCGCGGTCTCCGCGGGTCCTTCGCGGCCGTCCGCACCCGCCGCGGCGAGTGACCCGAACGTGCGCTCCTCGTCGTAGAGCAGATCTGGCTTCTTCTTGCGGATGCGGTTGATGTTCGTGTTACGCAGGATCGTGAGCAGCCAGGCTCGCGGGTAGCGCCCGTCGAACCGGTCCAGGGCCCGGTAGGCGCGGTAGATCGTCTCCTGGACCAGGTCCTCGGCGTCGTGGGGGTTGCGAGTGAGACGCATCGCCACGCCGTAGAGGACGTCGAGCTCCGGCAGCACGTAGTCACGGAACGCGCGGTCGCGTTCCTCGTCTCGGGTCTTGCCTGCGGGGTGCACACCTAACCCAACCGTTGGTGAAGCGGTGTCATTCCGAGCCACCCGCCAAGGCCGGCACGTCAACCCCACCGTCGAGTTCGTCGGCTCGTTCGCGTGTTCTGGCGGCCTGCGGCTCCGAGCGGTGGTCCGTACCCCGCTGTCCAGCGATCCGCACGTGGAACGTCGCGCCGCCGCCCGCACGGTCGGTCACCCAGGCGCGCCCGCCATGGGCCTTGGCGAACCTCGCCACGAGCGACAGACCGATCCCGGTCCCGGGTGAGTGTCGATCGGAGATGTCACCTTGACGGAAGGGATCGAAGATCGCCTGCTTGAGGTCGTCCGGCACGCCCGGACCCCGGTCCGACACGGTGATCTCCACCTCGTTGCCCTCACGGCGGGTGCCGATCTCGATCGGTTCGGGACCCGGTGCATGGCGGATCGCGTTGCCGACGAGGTTCGCGACGATCCGCTCGAGCTGGAGTGGATCGCCAGCCATCCTCTCGACCTGGAGATCCAGATCGAGGGGGCGAGGCGGGAGGTGGGAGACCGCGTCAGCGATGACCTCCCGGAGGGCGACCATCTGCCTGTCGGCATCACCGCCGCCAATGTGGGACCGGTTCAGGTCGAGGAGGCCGTCGAGGAGCTCGTCGAGCTTGTCCGCGTTGCGGTGCGCCCGTGCGACGAGGTCACACCGTCGCTTCTGGTCGATCCGGTCGTCGTACGCGTGGATCGTGGCGAGCGCACCTTTGACCACCGTGAGCGGCGTCCGGAGCTCGTGCGAGACGGCCGACAGGAAGTGGTCCTTCAGCTCGTTGGCCTCGTGGAGCCTCCGCACCGTTTCCTGCTCGCGATCCAGGAGCGTCTGCAGCCGGTCGCTCTGTCGTTCGAGCGCGGACGTGCGCGACCGGAGATCGCGCCCGAGTCTCGTAGCCGTCGGCAGGAGCGCCAGCCAGGTCAGCAGTAGTCCCGCCCCGAGGATCAGATCGAGACTCCGCGTCAGGTCGTCAGCCGCGGCTGCGGACGGGTCCCAGTCCTGGACGACCTCCACCTCGAAACCCGGCGGGTTGGCGATCGGGACCGTGGTCACCACGAGACCGTGATCGGACAGGTCCGACACATCCGGGGCCTCCGTCGGCGCCAACGCCACCTCACCGTCGGGCTCGAGAACGCGGAGCGTGAGGACCTGCCGGTCGCGCTCGACGTGCTCCTGGAGCCGCGCCTGACGCTCGGCGTCGGTGCGCAGCTCGGGCCGCTCTCCAGCAACGATGGGTGACACGAGGTTCTCGGAGATGAATTCCGCGTGGAACTCGACCATGTTCCGGAAGTGGTCGGTGACCAGGTTCTGGAGCACGAAGTGCGAGATCACGCCGACCACGAGGAACACGGCCGCAGTCCGCCAGGCGAACGCCATGCCCACCGCCCGACCGGATGCCACGTCCATCGCTCCCGGATCGTTCGCGCGCTCCGTCATCCGCAGTCCCTCCCTCGGTCGGCGAGTCGGAGACGACCGGCGCTCGAGACAACACGGAGCGCGAGGAGACTCTTCCGTCCCCTGACGATTGAGGCCCCCCGCGGGCCCGTGACGACGTGGTCGCCGTCCCCCAGGGCAGCGAGCGCGGTAAACGGCCGGGGAGTGAGTGGAAGGAACTGGCGGGTTGATCGGTTCGAACGAGGTGACGGAGGAGCTCTGTGTGCAGATGAGGCCTTGGTGGCTGCGCCCCGCTCCGTGCCGGCGGACGCACCGCGGCCTCCAGGCCTACCTCGACGGTGAGGTCGGGGAGGATGTCGCCTGGGCCGTGGCCCGTCACCTGGCTGACTGCGACGATTGTTACGGCGAGGCGGACGCGATCCGTTCCGTGAAGAACGCCGTGCGGAAGCTCGGGGTCGCACCCGACCCCGAGGTCGTCGCCCGGCTGCGCTCACTGCTGCAACTCGATCGGCCGGAAGGCCCATGAACGAGCTCCTCTTCCCACGGACCGACTTGGGCGTGGCGGTCCAGCTGGCGGTCGTGCTCGTGCTCTCGGGTGTGATCCTGTGGCGGACCTGGCATCGGTCGGAGTTCCGGCTGGTCACGGTCGGGGCGGCGCTCCTGACGCTGGCGCTGATAGGCCTTCGCGCTGCCCATTGACGGCCGACGACCGGTTGGAAGCATGGGGCGGACCTGCCTGTTGCCTCCAACGACCGCGTCCAGGACCACCCCGAGGCAAGCTGCCTCGGGCCGGCTTCGTCCAGCGGGTCAGGTGAACAGATCCGTCGACAGGTACTTCAACCCGGTGTCCACGAACAGCGTGACCACGGTGGCGCCCGCCCCCAGGCGATCCGCCACCTGTCTGGCCACGTGGAGGTTGGTCCCCGACGTGATCCCCACGAAGATCCCCTGCTCTTGCGCCAGCCGTCGGGCCGCCCCGAAGGCCTCCTCGTCCTCCACGGGAACCACCTCGTCGGTCAGGTCGCCGCGGTAGATGTCGGGGACGAAGCCGACCCCGATGCCCTGCTGCCGGTGCCCGACGATCTCCCCGCCGGAGAGGTTGCGCGAGGTCGCCGGCTCGACGGCGACCAGGCGAGTGTCGGGGCTGGCGTCGCGGAGCCGTTCGGCGACGCCGGAGAACGCCCCGCCCGTCCCGACCGCCATGACGAACGCGTCGATCCGTTCCACCTCGGCGAGGAGCTCGTCACCAAGCGCGTGGTAGCCGGCCCGGTTGTCGGCGTTGTTGAACTGGTCGGTCCAGAAGGTGTTCGGCTCGTCGGCGAGCTCATGGGCCCGCCCGATCATGCGGTCGATGAGGTCGGGGGTCACCTGCCCGTCCTCGGCTGCGAGCACCTCGACCGTGGCACCGAACGCCTCCATCGTCCGCAGCTTCTCGTTCGAGAAGGCGTCGGACGAGATGAGGTGTGCCTCGTAGCCCTTCGCGGCGCACACCATCGCCAGGGAGCTGCCGGTGCTGCCGCCGGTGTACTCGACGACCCGCCCACCGGGGCCGAGCTCGCCCCGACGCTCGGCGCCTTCGATCATCGACAGGGCCATCCGGTCCTTCATCGAGCCGGTGGGGTTCGCGCCCTCGAGCTTGGCGAGCACCCGCCCACTGCCAGGTGCGTCCGAAAGCGCGACCAGCGGCGTGTTGCCGATCGCTGCCAGGATGCCGTCGCGTTCCATGCACGCTCTCCCGTCCGCTGCCCAGGCACCCTACGGGGCCTCGATGGCTGATGGCCCTCCCCCCGCGCGGCGGCGACGGCCGGCCGACGCGCTCAGGTCGCCCCGATCCCGAGGAAGCCGCAGACCTCGTCTGCGAACGCAGCCGGGGCCTCGGTCATCGGGAAGTGCCCGACGGCCTCCAGCCAGGTGAGCTCGGCGTCGGGGCGGGCGTCGTGGAGCCGCACCGCCATCTGACGGACGGCGACCGGGTCCGCATCGCCCCACACGATCGCGAGCGGGGACGGATGCCGCTCGATGGCGCCGGTCCAGCGGTGCTCGTGGCGGCGACGCTCCTCCACGTAGCGGATCAGCCGGGGAACGAGTCGGTTGCCGTGTTCCTTGGCGAAGAGGTCCCACAACGCTTCGAGCTCACCCTCGGGCGGCGCGCCGGCTCCGTAGATCCGCTCCAGCCCGCGCGTGTACATGACGCTCGGGAGATCGAACGGCAGCGAGCGGTCGGGCAGAGCGAGCAACAGCCGCTGCTGCCACCGGAGCTCCGCCATCCGGATGTAGACCGACCCGTTGGTGACGACCCGCCGGCGGACCGTGAACGGGAGTCCGTTCTCGAGGTCGCGGGCGAGCAGCGCCCCGCCCACGGTGTCACCCATGTCGTGGGTGACGAGATCGACCTCGTCCAGTCCCTGGGTCCGAGCGACCGCCTCGACCGCGTCGGCCTGAGTCTCGATCTGCGGGTAGTCGCGGTCCGGCTTCGCCGACAGCCCGTAGCCGGGGAGGTCCATGGCGACGACACGGCGGCTGGAACGGAGCCGCCCCCACACGTGCCGCCAGTCGAACGAGCAGGTCGGGAACCCGTGGATGAGCAGCACCGGGGGGCCGTCCGGCTCGCCACGGGCCGGCTCGTCGACGACGAAGACCTCCCCGACGGGCCCGTCGACGGTGACGCCCCGCTCCCGCCACGCCTCCGCCTGTGGATGCACGCCCGACCTCCCACCGCGCCTCTGTGAAGCAGTGAACCAGCACGGCCGGGCTCGGGACCATCGACCCGGCAACGAGAGCCCGATGCCCGTGGCCCGTCCACGTGACGGGCGCGACCCTGGGCAACTGCACCCGTCCATCCGACGTGGCTCGTCCCGGCTGTGGACCGCTCCGCGGTTCCTACCGTTTCCACTACGCCGCTCACGATCAGGACGACGATGAAGCTGGAGCAGCTCCACCACGAGAGCCTTGGCCACGCCTCGTACCTGCTGGCTTCCGAGGACACCGGCGACGCCCTCGTCGTCGATCCGCGGAGGGACGTCGACCACTACATCCGGCTCGCCCACGAACAGGGCTACCGGATCCGGTGGGTCGTCGACACCCACCAGCACAACGACTACCTGTCCGGACTGCGAGAGCTCGTCGAACGCACCGGGGCGACCGCCCTCGCATCCGACTACGCGGAGACCATCGGCTACCCGCACGAGCCGCTGCGGGATCGCCAGGAGCTGGAGCTCGGCGAGGTCGGGATCGAAGTGCTCCACACCCCCGGCCACACCCCCGAGCATCTGAGCTTCGTGGTCTATGACGGTGAGCAGGACGCCGACGCCCCGGCGTTGCTGCTCACTGGCGGGGCGCTGCTCGTCGGCGATCTGGCCCGCCCCGATCTCCTCGGCGACGACGAGGAGACCCGCGACGCGGCACGGACCTTCTGCCACACGATCCAGAAGAAGATCCTCGACCTCCCCGACCACGTGCTCGTCTACCCGACCCACGTGGCCGGTTCGTTGTGCGGCGGGTCGATCGGCTCGCGCCTCGTCACCACGGTCGGCTACGAGCGTCGCGCCAACGAGATCCTGCGGCAGGTGTCCGACACCGACGAGTTCGTGCGGGAGTGCCTCCGACTCGACAACCTCCCGGCGGTCCCGCCCTACTGGCCCCGGATGCGGAGCCGCAACGCCGAGGGGGTCGAGCCCGTCGGGCCGGTCAGCCCACCACCGCCGCTGGACCCGGACGAGATCGACGCGCTGGTGGCCGACGGGGCGATCGTGCTCGACGCACGCCAGCCGGAGGCGTTCGCCGGCGGGCACATCCCCGGCGCACTGAACGTCGGCTTGGGATCGTCCTTCCCGACCTGGGCAGGCACCGTGCTCCCAGAAGATGCACAGACGATCCTCGTCCTGGAGGACCCGTCCCGCCTGCTGGAAGCCACGTGGGAGCTGCTTCGGATCGGCTACGACCCCCCGCTCGGCTACCTCCGCGACGGCATGCGGACCTGGCGGACCAC
>JAWVZB010000108.1:0-9708 GCA_033722375.1 Nitriliruptorales bacterium
ATGTCGTCCCGACGCAAGACCCCGGCCCGCATCGCGTCCTGTGCGTCATGAGCCAGGTAGGCGATCCGGTCCGCGAACCGACACACGTAGCCCTCGGGCGTGGCCGGAGGCGGGTCGTTCTTCCACGACGAGGCACGGATCCCGTCCAGCACCTCCCAGGTCAGGTTCATCGGCTCGAGCTTCCGGGCGATCCGGGCCCCCTGGATCGCATGCTGCCACTCCCCTCCCGGCATGAAACGACCGAGCACGTCCTCGCCCGAATGCCCGAACGGTGAGTGGCCGATGTCGTGCCCCAGGCAGATCGCCTCGGCGAGCGGCTCGTTCAACGCCAACGCGTTCGCGATCGAACGGCCGACCTGCGCCACCTGCTGGGTGTGGGTCAACCGCGTCACGAAGTGATCGCCCTCGGGGTTCAGGAACACCTGCGTCTTGTGCTTGAGGCGGCGGAACACCTTGGAGTGGAGGATCCGGTCGCGGTCCCGCTCGAAGCAGGTGCGGTAGGGATCGGGCTCCTCGTCGTGCTCGCGACCCTTGGACTGGCTCGCCCGCGTCGCGATCGGCGAGAGGAGCCGCTCCTCCTCTTCCTCACGGACCTCGCGTGTCCGTCGCCGCATCTCACTCACAGCGGTCTCCAGCCTCAGACGACCTCGGCCGCGGCGGTGGCGGGGCGATCCTCGGTGGGCCCCTCACCGCGCGCCGGACCTTCGATGATACGCCGGCGGATCCGCCCCGAGATGGCATCGATCAGCAACGTGGCGCCCACCACGACGATCAGTGTCATCCCGGCCTTGTCCCAGCGGCGGTAGACGACCGTGTTGGACAGGATCGCCCCGACACCACCGGCCCCGATCACACCGAGGATCGCCGAGGCCCGGATGTTGATCTCGAAGCGGTAGAGCCAGAACGCCACGATCTCGGGCATGGCCTGGGGCAGCACGCCCCAGCGCATCCGCTGGAGCCAGCTGCCACCGACCGCCTGGCTGGCCTCGATGGGACCGGGATCGATCCCCTCGACCACCTCGGAGGCAAGCTTGCCGAGCGTGCCGATCGAGTGGATACCGATCGCGAGCATCCCGGCGACGGGACCGAGCCCGACCACCGTGACGAACAGGATCGCGAGGATGAGCTCGGGGAACGCACGGAAGCCGTTGAGGAACTGCCGCGCGACGGACGAGCTGACGCTGCCCGTGACGTTCTTGGCGGCCAGTAGCGCCAGGGGCAGCGAGAGGGTCGCCCCGATGATCGTCCCGAGCCAGGCGATCTGCACCGACTCGATCATGCCCTCCATGGCCCGACCCACGTAGCTCCAATCGGGCGGTAGGAACATCTGGCCGAACAAGCGGGGGAACCTCGCCAACCCCGTGAGGAGGTCAGAGAGCTCGAGCCCACTCGCGAACAGCGACCAGCCGAAGGCGATCACCACGATCGCAAGCAGCGAGATGCGGGCGTAGGGCGTCGGGGCATCCGGACGCACGGAGGTCCGAGGCGGTCTGGTCTCCGTGGTAGCCATCAGACGAGCCGCCGGCGGATGGCGATCGAGATGGTCTCGATCACGAACACGAACACGAAGATCTCGATGACGATCACCGAGATCACGTCGTAGCGGAAGGCGTTGCGGGCCACGTTGAGGAACTGTCCGATACCGCCGGCCCCGACGAGCCCGATCACCGCGCTGGCACGGATGTTGAGCTCGAACACGTACAGCGAGTACGCGAGGTAGTTCGGCAGCACCTGCGGGAAGACGGCTGTTCGGACCCGCTGCATCAGCGTCGCCCCGGCGGCGTCGGCGGCTTCGATCGGGCCGGGATCGACGCCGTCGACCGTCTCGGAGAGGAGCTTGGCGACGACCCCGATGTTGAAGAGGATCAGCGCGAGGATCCCGGCCATCGGCCCGATCGAGAACACCGTCACGAACACCAGCGCATAGAGCACGTCGGGGATCGAGCGGATCACGCTCATGACGCTCTTCGAGACCCCGAAGGTGACGACGTCGGGCGCGCTGACGCGCGAGGCGAGGAACCCGACCACCAGCGCGACCGAGCACCCGATGACCGACGCGATCACGGCCATCCGGATGGTCTCGAGGAACGGTCCGTAGGTGTTGTTGAGCGCTCCCCAGGCCGGGTCGAGGAGCTCCTCGATGATG
Organism: Nitriliruptorales bacterium; assembly: GCA_033722375.1. Classification (GTDB taxonomy): domain Bacteria; phylum Actinomycetota; class Nitriliruptoria; order Nitriliruptorales; family Nitriliruptoraceae; genus JAWVZB01. Next base: position 2,147 of record JAWVZB010000108.1, read on the forward strand.
CGCCCCGCGTTGCTGATGTTCTGGACGATCTCGCCGATCGACAGCTCGATCCCGACCCACGCCCACCACGTCAGCACGAGGAACCCGAGGACCGCAGCGGGCCCCTGCCACGACATGCGAGGCTTCTCGGGGCGCTCCTGGGCTCGCACAGCGCTCACAGCTCTGCTCTGGCTTCCATCACGTCGTCGGCGGTCAACGACCGTCCGTAGATGTCGCGGAACACGTGCTCGTCGGCCTGGTCCCCGGTGCCGTCGAAGACGACCTCGCCGGCACGAAGACCGATGATGCGTTCCCCGTACTCGCGTGCCAGATCGAGGAAGTGGAGGTTGGTCACGACGGTGATGCCGAGCTCGCGCTTGATGCGTTGGAGGTCGCGCATCACCACGTGCGAGGTGGGCGGGTCGAGCGAGGCCACCGGCTCGTCGGCCAGCAGCACGTTCGGCTGCTGCGCCAGAGCACGAGCGATCCCGACCCGCTGCTGCTGCCCGCCCGAGAGGTTCGAGGCCCGCACGTAGGCCTTCTCGACGATCTCGACCCGCTCGAGCGCCTGCATGGCGATCTCACGGTCTGCGGCGGGGTAGAGACCCAGCAGCGTCCGCCAGGTCGAAGTCTGGTACATCCGCCCCATCAAGACGTTGTTCAGCACCGAGGTGCGTTTCACGAGGTTGAACCCCTGGAAGATCATCCCGATCTCGGAACGCAGGGCCCGGAGCTCGGCCTTGTCGGCGCTCGTGACGTCACGCTCCCCGACCACCACCCGGCCGCCCGACAGCGGCACGAGCCCGTTGATGGCCCGGATCAGCGTCGACTTGCCGGCCCCCGACAGTCCGACGATGACGACCATCTGGCCATCGGGGATCTCGAGGCTGACGTTCTTGAGGGCCTCTACCCCGCCGGGGTAGGTGACGGAGGCGTTCTCGAACCGGATCACAGGATGTCCTCAGCGGCGCGACGACGTCGAAGGAAAGGTACGGGGCCGACACAGCGACGTGCGTCGGCCCCGGACCTGGTACTGCGGGACGATCAGCCGTCGTCCTCCAGCGTGTCACCGAGTTCCTCGTCGGCCCGACGTACGACGTCGAGCACGCCTTGCTCCGCCTCGCGGAGACCGTCGATCTCGTAGATCGCATTGAGCGTCTCGGCGCCCTCCTCGGTCTCGGCGTAGGCGAGCATCGCCTCGACGACCGCCTGCTTGAGGCTCTCGGGGAGGTCGGAGCGGATCACGAACCCGTCGTTGGGGATCTCCTCGGAGTAGGCGAACACGACCGCCTTCTCACCGACCTCCGGGAACTCCTCGGTCACGATGCCGCGAGCGTCATCGAACGACAGACCGACCTCGACGTCACCGTTGACGACGGCGATGACCGCCGCGTCGTGGCCGCCGGCGAAGACGCTGTCGAGCTCGTCGAGCGAGACACCGTTCTCCATCATCTGCAGCGCGGGGATCAAGTAACCCGACGTCGACGACGGGTCGACGAACGCGAGCTTGGTGCCAGCCTCGATCATGGCGATGGCGTCCGCGCCGACCGGACCCTCGTCAGCGTCGAGCGTCCCGTTGCAGAAGAGGAAGCCGTCCTCGTTGGCCTGCGGCTCGTCCTGGCAGTACTTGTCGGGGTTGTTGGTCATGTACTGCGTGTGGTAGGTGAAGCTGCCGAATCGCTCCGACTGGAGGATGAAGTCGACGTTCGCGCGCTCCTGTGCACGAACGATGCCGAGCGGCCCGAACGCCCCGATGTCAGCCTGACCAGAAGCCATGGCCTCGGTCAGACCGGTGTAGTCCTGGGGTACGAAGGGCTCGACCTCGATGCCGAGCGCCTCGGACAGCGCGTCAGCGAGCGGCTGCGCCGATTCGACGAGGACGTCGGCCTCCCGGGACGGTACGAGGCCGATGACCAGCTTGTCCGGCCAGTCCTCGTTGGCCATGCCTTCGGTCTCGGTCTCGGTACTGGTCTCGGTCCCAGTGTCCGTACCGGTGTCGGTGTCTGTCGTGTCGTCGCCGCCGCAGGCGGTCGCGAAGAGGCTCACGGCGAGTACGGCCGCAGCCCATGAACGGAACTTCATGTGTGGGTGCTCCTGATCGGTTCCCCAGTGGACGTGTACCTGCCCCCGGCAGGTCGGCGTCATCTTACTAGCGAGGTAGTACGGAAGCCGAGCGTTCTCCGCGATCAGGTGCCGTCGTGTGCGGTGAGCGACCGCGCGTGCTCGGCGACCACCTGCTCGAAGTCCCCCCAGCTCTCTACGTCGACCGCCCCCTCGACCGGCTCGTTCCACGGGCGCACGAACCGGCAGATCAGACGGTCGGGGCGCTCGCGGACGTACTCGGGAAGCTTGTACGGCGAGTCATCGAGGTACACGTCGCAGTCGACCTCGTACTTCACGTCGGTGATGTGGATCTCTCGGGTCGGGATCCGGTGGTCGGCGAGCCATTCCAGCGTGTCGTGGATCGCCCAGTCGGGCTTGGCGGTCACGATCACGATGTCGTGGCCGCGACGGTTCAGCCGCCGCAGTGCCTCGACCGCACCCTCGTAGACCTCGAGGTGGCGGAAGACCGAGTGCCCGCCGTGGTCGCTGGCCCACCGCCAGAACGCACTCATGTCCTCGAAGTGGGTGAGCTCGTGGAGACCGTCCCAGAAGATCACCTGGTCGGGCGTGAGCTCGGTCCCGTACGCCTCGTTGTACGCGCGCATCCAGCCGCCGTTGAAGTCGGCGACCACGCCGTCGAGATCGATCGCGAGACGCAGACCCATCAGTCCTCGGTGGCCGGTTCGGGACGTCCGGGATGGCCCTCGTACTGCTCGTGGCCACGCTTGGGCACCAGCACCTTCCGCGTGAACTCACACACCACGGTGCCGTCCTGTTTGTAGCCGATCGTGCGGACGTGGACGATCCCCCGGTCGGGCTTGGACCGTGACTCGCGCTTGTCGAGCACCTCGGTCTCGGAGTAGATCGTGTCGCCGTGGAAGGTCGGGTTGGCGTGCTTGAGGTTCTCGATCTCGAGGTTGGCGATCGCCCGCCCCGACACGTCCGGCACCGACTGCCCGAGCACCACCGAGTAGACGAAGTTGCCCACCACGACGTTCCTGCCGAACTGGGTGCCCTTCTCGGCGTAGTTGCGATCCGAGTGCAGCGGATGCTGGTTCTGCGTCATCGCGCAGAAGAGGATGTCCTCGGCCTCGGTGATGGTCTTCCCCGGCCAGTGCTTGTAGACGTCACCGACTTGGAAGTCGTCGAGGAAACGTCCGAACTCGCGTGCCTCTCCCATCAGCTCTCCTCGCTGTCGTCGCTGTCACCAGACGGGTCGTCGAGGTGCTCTGCCCGCCAATCGCCGCGCTCGTGGTACGGGACGTCATCGGGCGTCTTCCGGGCCTCGCGGCCCTGCGCACGGCCGCGCTGGTAGTTGGCCTCGGCCATCTTCCGTGACGCCTCGTCGATCATCTCGTCGCCGAACATGACCGCACCGCGGAGCTCCTCCTCGGTGGCCTCGTTGTAGGCATCGAGGATGTCGACGGCCCGCTCGAACTGCTCCTGGGACACGCCGTAGATGTCGTTCGCGGCCTCGATCTGTGCCGGGTGGAGCACCCACTTGCCGTCGAAGCCGAGGACCTGGGAGGTCTTGGCGACCTCGCGGAAGCCCTCGACGTCACGGACCTTCGCGTAGGGACCGTCGATGGCCTGGATGCCTTCGTTCCTCGCGTGGACCAGGACGGTGTAGAGCACCCAGTGCCAGTGATCGCCCGGGTAGTCGGGCTGGATGTCACCGACCGTCAGGCTCGGCATGCCGAGCGCCGCAGCCATGTCACCCGGACCGAAGATGAACGCCTCTGCACGCTCGGACGCGGCGAGGATCTCGCGGGCGTTGACGAGCCCCTGGGCGTTCTCGATCTGGATCTCGAGCCCGATGCGTCCGACCTCCCAGCCCTTCTCCATCTCGATCTGGGTGATGACGTGGTCGACGAAGTCGACCTGGCCGGCGTACTGGACCTTCGGGACCATGATGCAGTCGAGGCGGTCACCGGCCCCCTCGACCACCGTGATGACGTCCTTCAGCGTCCACTGGGTGGTCGCGTCGTTGACGCGGACGACACGGGTCTTGTCCCCCCAGTCCCCGTCTCGGAGCGCGGAGATCACGTTGTCGCGCGCCTCCTCCTTGGCCTTGGGGGCGACGCTGTCCTCGAGGTCGAGGAACACCTGGTCGGCGGCCAGACCCTGGGCCTTGCCGAGCATCTTGGTCGAGGATCCCGGGACGGCGAGACACGAGCGACGAGGACGGTAGGGGCGGTCCTTCTGACGCAGGGCAGGCGGCGTCAGAGCCATGGTGGGGCCTTTCTGGCTGGTGGGGGAAGAGCGTGTCCACGAGGATGGCAGGTCCGGAGCTCCGAGCCCAATCGCACCGATGCCCGTTCGGCCAGCCGGGGGGACGCGCGTCAAGCCGAGCGGCGTCGACGTCGCAACAGATCGTGGACCTGAGCGGTCGCCTGGTCGGCGGTCGGCGCCCCGCCCCCGGCGCGCGCTGGCACCCACCATGCTCCCGGCGGAGTCCCGTCCGGATAGCTGGCGATAGCCGCGTTCAGCAAGCGGTGCACGGCGGACCAGAGCTCGGCGGTGACCGCTCGCGGGTCGTCGGCTTCGGTCGGGTGCAGCGGTTCGCCGTACCTGACCGACACGGGTAGCCGCCATGACCAGCGGGGCCAGCGACCCACGGTGTGGAACCGGTGGCTGCCCCAGCTCACGGCCGGGACGAGCGGCACCCCCGCCTGAGCGGCCAGCCGGGCTGCGCCGGTCTTGAACTCCATCAGCTCGAAGCTCGGAGAGATGGTCTGCTCGGGCAGCACGAGGATCAACTCGCCGTCGTGCAGCGCAGCCACGGCGCTGTCGAAGGCGCCCCGCCCCGCCCCACGGTGGACCGGGATGTGCTCCGCCTGCCGCATGAGCCAGCCGAAGACGGGTGTGCGGAACAGCGACTCCTTGGCGAGGATGCGGACGGGGCGCCCGTAGGCCCGGTAAGGGCCACGCCCCACCGTGAAGAAGTCCCAGAAACTCGTGTGGTTCGCCGCGATGACGGCACCCCCGGAGGTCGGGACGTTGCCCAGCCCGCGGAAGTCGAACCGCCACGCCTGGAGGTCCATGATGGTGAACGCCGTTCGAGCGGCGAAACGGTAGATCCAGGACGGGCGCGGGACCTCGCACTGCCCGCTCACGATCGGCCGCCCCCGCCGTCGTCCGACGGGGAGCCGTCACCGCCCCGCTCCCAGCGCCTCTCCCGCGCCAGATGCTCGGCGAGAACGTCTTCATGAGCGGGGGCGGAGCCGCCGAGGTGCGCCGGGACCCACCAGTCGTCACCGGGCGCAGCCGGATCCGGGTAGTCGCGCTGGATGCGGTCGAGCATCGTCTCCATGCGGTCCTGGAGCTCCTTGGTCACCGTCACCGGTTCGGCGTCACGGGGCACGTGGATGGGGTCGCCGTACTCGACCACCACGGGGATGCGGCGCACCAGTCGGGGGCGGTGGCCCTTCGTGGCGAACCGTTGCGTCCCCCATCCCACCGCCGGGATGATCGGCACTCCGGCGGCCTGCGCCATCCTGACCGCGCCGGTCCGGAACGGCAGCAACCGGAAGCTCCTGGAGATCGTCTGCTCGGGAGCCACGGCCACGAGCTCCCCGTCCGCCAGCGCCTCGATCGCAGCATCGAACGCACGGTGCCGACTGTCCGACGAGGTGCGATCGACCGGTACCGCCCCGCCCAACCGGACGATCCAGCCGACCCACGGCGACTGCCAGATCTCCCGCTTGGCCAGGAAGCGAACGGGGCGGCGCAGCTCGATCACGATCGACCACGCGGCCATCACGAAGTCGAAGTAGCTGTGGTGGTTGAACGCGATGATCCCGCCACCGTCCCGGGGTACGTGGTCGAGGCCGCGCACGGTGATGCGCCAGCCCATGAGGATGCGAGCGAACAGCACGGCGACGCCGGCGATGAACCGCCAGAAGAGGGGGAGACGTCGCTGCGCCATGTGGGCAGGATAGGTGGCCCCGTCCGGCCACCCTCAGGATTCCAGCAGCGTGTCGACTGCCTCGAGCAGGCGATCGACGTTCTGGTGGGTGGCGCCTTCCCCCATGAGACCGACGCGCCACGCCCGCCCCGCGAAGTCTCCGAGCCCGCCACCCACCTCGATGCCGTGCTCCGCGAGCAGACGCTGCCGCAGCTCGGCCTCGTCCGTCCCGGTCGGCCAGCCGAACGTCGTGAGCTGCGGCAGGCGATGGCCGTCCTGGGCCAAGAGCTCACAGCCGCGGTCCTGGATGTGCTCCTGGAAGAGCCGACCCACCTCCTCGTGGCGTGCCCACCGCTTCTCCAGTCCTTCCTCGACGACCAGGCGAAGGCCCTCGTGGAGCCCGAGCAGCGCCGAGATCGGGGCGGTGTGGTGGTAGGCCCGGTCCGTGCCCCAGTAGGAGCGGATCCCGGTGACGTCGAGGTACCAGCTCTGCACCGGACCCCGACGGGAGGCGATGACGTCCTCGGCCTTGGCCGAGAAGGTGATGGGCGCCAGCCCCGGGGGGACCGATAGGCACTTCTGGGTGCCTGCGTAGACGACGTCCAGCGACCACGCGTCGGTCTCGACGGGGATGCCACCCAACGAGGTCACGACATCGACCACGAGCAACGTCTCCCGGTCCGCGCACAGCGCCCCGACCTCCTCGAGCGGCTGGCGGACGCCCGTCGAGGTCTCGGCATGGACGAGGACGACGGCCCGCGCCCCCGGATGCTCGTCGAGCGCCTCCTCCACGCGGTCCGTCGGTATGACGCGGCCCCACGGTGCCTCGACGACGACGACGTCTGCGCCAGCTCGGCGGGCGGTGTCGGCGAGCCGACCCCCGAACACGCCGTTGACCCCGACGATGACCGTGTCGCCGGGCTCGACGATGTTGACGACGGCCGTCTCCATCCCGGCACTGCCGGTGCCGGAGACCGCGAACGTCAGGTCGTTCTCGGTGCGCAGCACGTGCCGCAGCAGGTGGGCGACCTGGTCGGTGACCTCGAGGAACCAGGGGTCGAGGTGGCCGACGAGTGCCCGCGCTTGTGCCTCGAGCACCCGGTCGTGGACCGGTGACGGACCAGGACCGAGCAGCAGCCGGTCCGGCGGGATCGCTGCGGGGAGCTCAGACGACACGTTGCATGCGGAGCTTGCTGCCGTCGGTGATCGACCGGGCTCCACGGGCCAGGGCGATCGTGCCGGAGCGCACCATCTCGTTGATGCCGAACGGCTCGAGCAGCTCGACCATCGCCGCGAGCTTCTCGGGTGATCCGGCCGCCTCGATCGTGAGCGAGTCGTGGTCGACGTCGACGATCTTGGCGCGGAAGACGTCCGCCAGCTCGATGATCTGGCTGCGGTTCTCGGGCGTCGCCGACACCTTGACGAGCTGCAGTTCGCGCTCGACCGATTCGGCGGGGTCGAGCTCGACGATCTTGAGCACGTTGATGAGCTTGTTGAGCTGCTTCGTGACCTGTTCGAGCTGGACCGCCTCGGCACCGACCACGATCGTGAGTCGCGACACCCGCGGATCGTC
>JAWVZB010000109.1:0-9647 GCA_033722375.1 Nitriliruptorales bacterium
CACCCCACCCCCCACGGTGGGGCCCCAACCCTGCCCCCAGACCGCCAACACCGGCCACAGAGGCCGGCCGGCCGCCCCAGACCTGCAAGACCCAACCGGACCAGCAGCACCGGACCGGACGGGAGCTCTTTGACAACTGGATAGCGAAGAGATGACAGCGGCGGTCCGCACGATGCGGTGCGCGTTCGGCCCCTCAGGCCCATGGGCGTACCCGAACCACCGCTGTCTGCCCCGAACCACGCGGCTCCATGGCTGGGCGCGGGCTCTACCCTCGTCGCTCGACCACACGCGGAGGAAGCCCGTGAGCCTGTCGTTCTCGCTCTCCCCCGAGCAGGAGGAGTTCAAGAAGGTCGTGCGGCGCTTCGCCGAGGACGTCATCGACCCCGTCGCCGACGAGATCAACGCCAACAAGACGTTCCCGACCGACATCGTCAAGCAGATGGGGGAGATGGGGCTGTTCGGGATCCCCTTCCCCGAGCAGTACGGGGGGATGGGCGGCGACTTCCTGAGTCTGTGCCTCGCGATCGAGGAGCTCGGGCGGGTCGACCAGTCGCTCGGCATCACCCTCGAAGCTGGCGTCGGGCTCGGGGCGGTCCCCATCCACGAGTACGGCACCGAGGAACAGAAGCAGCGCTGGCTGCCCGAGCTCTGTCGGGGCGAGAAGATCGCCGGCTTCGGTCTGACCGAGCCCGGCGGCGGGTCCGACAACTGGGGGGCGACCCGCACCAAGGCGGAGCTCGTCGACGGCGAGTGGGTCCTCAACGGCAACAAGGTGTTCATCACCAACGTCGGCACCGAGATGAGCTCGCTCTGCACCGTCACCGCGTGGACCGACGATCAGGAGATGTCGGCGATCGTGGTGCCGGTGGACACCGACGGGTTCGAGGTTCAGCCTCCGTACCGCAAGGTCGGCTGGCACGCCTCCGACACCCGCGAGATCGTCCTCGACGACGTTCGGGTCCCCGAGGACCACCTGCTGGGGGAGCGGGGCGCGGGCTTCCGCCAGTTCCTCGCGACCCTCGACGACGGGCGCATCGCCATCTCGGCCCTCGCGGTCGGCCTGATCCAGGGCTGTGTCGATGAGTGTGTGCGGTACGCCAACGAACGCGAGGCGTTCGGCGAGCCGATCGGCAAGCACCAGGCGGTCGCATTCAAGATCGCCGACATGGAGGTCGCCGCGCAGACCGCGCGCTACATGTACTACAACGCCGCGTGGCGCAAGGCGGAGGGGCTGCCCTACAAGAAGGAAGCCTCGATCGCGAAGCTGTACTCCTCCGAGCGCGCCGTCGAGGTCGCCCGTCAGGCTTGCCAGGTGTTCGGCGGGTACGGGTTCATGACCGAGTTCCGTGTCAGCCGCTTCTACCAGGACGCCAAGATCCTCGAGGTCGGGGAGGGGACCTCCGAGATCCAGCGGATCCTGATCTCGCGTGACCTCGGTGTGGGGACCTGACCAGGATGGCTGAGCGCTACACCTCCCGGATCGCCCTCGTCCTCGACGAGCAGGTCGACGACGTCGGCAGCGTCGTCGAGGATGCACGGGCGGCCGGCGACGTGGACCGGGCAGCCGCGGTGCAGGACGGCGCCGAGGCCCAGGAGGTCCACTGGGGCGGCCGCATGCAGAAGGCCGTCGTCCGTCGCGTCACCGACGAGCAGGACGGCGCCCCGCTGCTCCGCACCGAGGCCTACATCGGCGACCAAGGACTCACCGAAGGGATGCGGCGTCAAGCCCAGCTCCTCCAGGGCCTGTCACGGCAGGTCGACGGAGTGGTGGCGGTCCGGGACCTGTCGGCGATGGTGGACCGCGACGAGGCGTGGATGAACCGGCTCGCGGTCGGGGCGGTCGAGCTCGAGGACGCCATCACCGTCCATGCCCAGGGCGAGGGAGTGTGGTGGGTCTTCACCCACGGCGCTGCACGGTTCGACATCCCCGACCTCGAGCTCTACGGACTCAACCGGTCACAGGTCGAGGGCGGCAAGGACCTGCTCCGTCACGTCCACCGGCAGCTGCTCGACCGCGGGCTCGGTGGGCCCACGACCCTGCCGTCCGGCGACGAGATCTATCCCGTGCCGGTGCTCGAAGCCTGGTCCCACCTCAACCTCGACTGGCCCGGCGTGGGGAAGGCAGGCCAGGACCGCGGGCCGGGCCTGGATGGCCCCCGCGCCACCCTGTCACTCCTTCACAAGCCACGGTTCGGCCGGTACAAGAAGGACTTCGAGGGTGTCATCGAGCGCATCGAGAAGTCGTGAGCGCATCTGCACCGCAGGCGAAGGCCGGCCTCCAGTGGGACGACCGCTTGTTCGAGGAGGTGTGGGAGCGGCACCTCAACGTCGCCGAGCGGCACGGGATCGCGATGCGGGTGCTCCGGCGACAGCTCCCCGACGAGATCTTCGAGGCCCGCGTGGCGACCGAGTTGTCTCGACAGTGGCGCCGCCGGGCCCGCAATCTCGCCGTCTTGTACATGCTGTGGACGATCTTCTGGGCGGCGCTCACCTGGAAGGCGTGGGACGCCCGCGGCATGGTGTCCGGCCTGACGGTGAGCTGCGTCCTGGTCGGCGTTGCTGCCGTCGCCGTGTGCTTCGGCCTCCGGCGGTACCTGCGCGACTACTCCCGTCGGTATCCGTAGATCAACATCCGTAGGCGCACCTCGCGCGGCGGCGTCAGGCCAGCTCGGCCTCGGGTTCGGTCCAGCCCGACTCCTCGTCCTCGGGGCGGTCGTCACCGGTCCACTCGCGGAGGCGGGGCGCGCCCTCCTCGGGGCCGATGGCGAGCAGCCGGTCGCCGGCCTGGAGCCGCTTCGTGGAACGCGGCCGGTAGATCCACCGTTCTGCTCGCTCGATCGCCAGCACCTCCATGCCCGTCTGGGTGTGGATGCCGAGCTCCCCGAGGGTCTTGCCCTCGGCCTCGGAACCCTCGGCCACGAGTGCATCCGCAACGATCTCGTCCGCCTCGCTCAGGGCCTGTGCGATGACGGGGTGGGGAGCATCCTCCGTCTCGATGACCCGGGTCATCGACTGGGCGGAGTCGACGATCCGCTCGGACGCGGCGGCAAGGTGCAACAACCCCCGCAGATCCTCCGGATCGTCCATCTCCGACGCGGCCCGGAGGACCCACCGCTCGAGGCCGTGGTACAGGTCGTCGGAGTTGTCCTCGATCCGGCTGACCTCGACGGCCAGGTTGATGTCCCGCAACAGGATCGCGGAGTAGGCCAGACCGACCGCCACCTCGGACGCGTTCTTGAGCTCGACGACCAGGTCCACGGCGCGGTCGAGGTTGCTGAGCTTGGGGTCCTCGACCGGTGGCGGCAGCGAATGCGGCGTGCCGCCGGCCAGCTCACGGACCAGGTCCACGCCTTCGGGCGGTCCCTGGAGGAACAGCACGTCCCCTTCGCGGAGGATCTCCTCGCCGTCGGGACCGTAGATCCAGTCGATGTCGCGGCGGATCGCGATCACCCACATGCCCGTCCGGGCGGGGAACTCGAGCTCGCCGAGGGACCGGCCGTCGAGGTCGTTCTCCTCGCGGATCCGCACGCGAGCCGTGGTCTCGGTCGCGTGCCGGAGGTCGTCGCGGAGCTCGGTCGGGACCCCGAGGTTCTTCAGGACCACCCGGGCGATGTCCTCGGCCGAGTCGGCGATGCCCTCGATCGACACCGCGAGCGACAGCACCCCGGCCAGTTGCTCGGCGTCATCGGGCGTGCGGGCAGCGAGCATGCACACCGCCCGCAGATCGACCAGGAGGTCGTCCACCTGTGCCTCGAGGCTCAACACCTCCCGGGCGAGGTCCTCGTCCCCGAAGAAGATCGCCGCGTAGGCGAGGTCGACCATGAGCTCGGCCGCGTCCTTCGCTCCGACGAGCAGTTCCTTGACGGTGCGGCGTCGCTCTCTCATGACGCTGTTCTCATGTTCATCCAACTCCCAGGATGGCCAGGGCCGCCACGAGACACAACATCCCGAGGAAGTCCATGACCGATGTGACGATCGGGATCGCGTGGTTGTCGGGATCCAGACCGAAGCGGTAGGTGGCGGCCGATGCGGCGTACGACACGGCCGCGAGCAGGGTGGTGCCCATCATCCCGCCGATGAGTGTCACGCCGATCAGGTCGGTAAGACTCGGTGACTCGACCCCGAGCAGTGCTGCGGCCACGCGTGTCCCGACCGCTACCACCACGAAGATGAAGGCAGCGAACAGGTACGTGACCGAGAAGTCGAGGGCGGCGAGCTTGGGCGGGAGGACCTTCGGTTCGATCAGCCCGAGGTGAAGCTTCGAGGTGAGTCGGCTCGACAGGATCCCGCCGAGTGAGCCGAACATCGCAACGAAGGCGGGGAACATCACGAGGAGCGCCGGGATGGTCAGGAACGTCTCGGCCCGGGACTCGAGCACGATGCCCGCCAGGACCGACACGACCGCGGCGCCCGACAGGACCGCCGTCGACTCCCGAACGAGGCGGCGGATCTCGGGGCGCGGGTGCAGCCACCCGTAGACCAGCGCAGCCAGCGTCGCGACGCTCACCACCACTGCGATCGTCAGCGTCACCCCGCCCCTCATGGCCAGTATCGCGGCGACCAGGAGTGCCGGGATCGCCACCAGGTCGCCGGTGGCGGTGATGGCTGGCGCACCGACGTCGTCCATGTTCCAACCGCGCGTGTACGCGGCCCGGGCCAGCGACACCGTCACGACGACGAGGAGCAGCGACGCCAGGACCCCGCCGACGACCGACACGACGACGAGATCCCACAAGGGCACCATGTCGAGCCCGGCGGCGCGTCCGAAGATGGCCGCCGCGAGTGCCGCCTCCAACGAGGTGACGAGCGTGAGCACCCCCACCGCCTCGAACTGGCGCCACAGGTAGCCGCCGCGGCTCGCGCTGGGCTCGAACTGCCCGGTCAGGATGGCGGTCCCGAGCCGGGCCCCGAGCGCCCCGAAGGTCGCGCCCCGCATCGCGATGGCGGCCGGGATCAGCACCAGCAGTCCCGGAAGCTCGGCGATGTCCTCTTCGAACCCGCCGAGGACGATCCCGGCCAGAAGATCCGCGATCGCCGCGACCACGAGTGCGACCAGCCCGCGGGCGAGCGCGACGCGTTCGTGGGTCCAGTACCGAGCGACCTCCGTGACCGGCAGGCCGAGACGCCGCAGCAGCCGCATCACCGGGGCCGGGACGGGGCGGGGGAGGCGGCGTCCTTCCTTCGTCATCGCCCACCTCCCTCGGTACCGGCCGATGTCCGCGGCGAGACTACGTCGCCGGCAGCCGATCGGAGCCCAGGGACCATCGGCCCAGGAGGAGGGGCCGTCCCGCCCTGACCCCCTCCCGAGCCCGTTCGTAGCGTCCACGGCAAGGAGGGACGAACCGAGAAGCGGAACGACACACGACCGAGCGAGACAGGTCGACACCAACGCTGAGGAGGACGAGATGCTCGAGGTACGTCTGGACGACCCGATCCGACTGCTGGTTCAGGGCCCGGTGGTCGAGGCCCCCGGGCTCATGACGCTCCGCAAGGCCGCGGCCCGACTCTGCGACCACTGGATGGGCGCGCTTCTCATCAACGGTCTCGTTGGTGTCGAGGGGATCCTCACCGAGCGCGACATCCTGTGGGCGGTCTCCGACGGTGTCGACCTCGACCAGGAGCGCGTGCGTGCCTACATGACCGACGAACTCGAGATCGTCGACGGCGACACCCCGGTCCGAGCCGTGGGGGAGATCATGCTCCGTGACGAGATCCGTCACGTCCTCGTCAGTGGCGACGACGGCGAGATCGTCGGCGTCGTGTCGATCCGGGACGTACTGGCGGTCGCGCTGCTGCTGCCATCGGACGCGGGCGCGCCCCTGTGACCTTCCGGCCGCCCCCATCGGGAACCCGGGAGGACGGCTGGCCTAGGCTCACGCCATGAGCGACTATCGCCCCCCACTCCGAGACATCCGCTTCGTGCTCGAACACGTCGCCGGGCTTCCCGAGCTCGCCGAGACCGAGGACTTCGCCCATGCCGACCCCGACATGGTCACCGGTCTCCTCGAGGAGGCGGGGCGCTTCTGCGCGGAGGTGATCGCCCCGACCAACCGGACCGGCGACCTCCAGGGAAGCGTGCTCGAGCACGGGGAGGTGACGACGCCCGAGGGATTCAAGAAGGCCTACCAGCAGTACGTCGAAGCCGGCTGGGGCACGATCCAGCACCCCCCCGAGTACGGCGGCGGCGGGTTCCCGCTGCTCGTCGGCAACGCGGTGAAGGAGATGATCACCGCCGCCAACATGGCCTTCTCGTTGTGTCCGCTGCTCACCACGGGCGCGGTCATCGACCTCGTCCATCACGGGGACGACGAGCTCCAGCAGACCTTCCTCCCCAAGATGGTGACGGGGGAGTGGGGCGGCACGATGAACCTCACCGAGCCCCAGGCCGGCTCCGACGTCGGAGCTCTGACCACGAAGGCCGTTCCGGTCGAGGACGGCACCTATCGCATCACCGGGCAGAAGATCTTCATCACCTACGGCGAGCACGACCTCACCGAGAACATCATCCACCTCGTCCTCGCCCGCCTCCCCGACGCGCCCCCGGGCACGAAGGGGATCTCGTTGTTCCTGGTGCCGAAGTACCTCGTGAACGACGACGGAAGTCTGGGCGCGCGGAACGACGTCACGTGCGTCGGGCTCGAGCACAAGCTCGGGATCCACGCATCGCCCACCTGCGTCATGGCGTTCGGTGACGACGGCGACGGCGCCGTCGGCTACCTCATCGGCGAGCCCAACAAGGGCATGCGTCAGATGTTCACGATGATGAACGACGCCCGGCTGGGCGTCGGCATCGAAGGCCTCGCGATCGCCGACCGCGCCTACCAGCAGGCCGCCGCCTACGCCCGCGAACGCCGCCAGGGCAAGGCCACCTTGCGGGGCGGTGAAGAGGACGACGGACACTCCCAGGCGTTGATCGTCCGCCACCCGGACGTGCGGCGGATGCTCATGACCATGCGCGCCTACATCGAGGCGATGCGCTGCCTCACCTACGTCAACGCCCGGGCGATCGACGACGCCGGCCACGCCGGCAACGAGGCCGACCGTGAGGAGGCCCAGAAGCTCGCCGACCTCCTGACTCCCATCAGCAAGGCCTGGTGCACCGACCTCGGGGTCGAGCTGACCTCCCTGGCCGTCCAGGTCCACGGCGGTATGGGCTACGTCGAGGAGACCGGCGTCGCCCAGCACTTCCGCGACGCCCGGATCGCCCCCATCTACGAGGGCACCAACGGCATCCAGGCCATCGACCTGGTCATGCGCAAGCTCCCGTACGACGGCGGGGCGTTCGTGAAGTCGTTCCTGGCCGACATGAAGGCCACCGCCAACGAGCTCGCCGACGGTGAGCTGGCGGACGTCGGGGCGCGGCTGGCGGGTGGCGTCGACACGCTCGAGGAGGCCACCGACTGGATCTTCGCGCACCGCGAGGACCTCGCCGACGTCCTCGGCGCCGCCACCCCCTACCTCCGGCTCTTCGGCCAGGTCGTCGGCGGTTGGTTCCTGGCACGCTCCGCCGCGGCGGCGGCCGCGCTGCTGGACGGGGCCGACGACGCCGACCGCGCCTTCGCCGAGAACAAGATCGCCACCGCCCGGTTCTACGCCGACAACCTGCTGCCGCTCGCGCATGGCCTGCTGCCCGCGGTCACCGCGGGTGGGGACGAGCTCTTCGCCATCGACGCGGCGGAGCTGTAGGCGCATGGAGGTCATCGGACGGGAGCGTGTCGACGAGCTGGTCGCGGAAGGGGCGCAGCTCATCGAGGTCCTGCCACCCCACCAGTACGAGCACGCCCACCTCCCGGGTGCGAAGAGCCTCCCGTACAAGACGCTCGATCCGGACACGATCGAGATCCTCGACCGGGACCGCCCGGTCATCACCTACTGCTCCGGCTTCCTCTGAGACCAGTCTCCGCGAGCCGCGTGGCGGCTCGAGACGCTCGGGTTCGAGACCTACGACTACGCCGGGGGCAAGCGGGACTGGGCTGCTGCCGGCCGTGCGTTGCAGACCCCGGACGGCGAGGTGCGGCCCGCGCTCATGGAGGCGCTGACCGACGTGCCGACGTGCCGGCTCGACACGCCCATGAGCGAGGTCGAGGACCTGATCGGGGACGCCTCGTTCGTGCTGGCCGTGGACGAGCGAGACGTCGTCCTCGGGAAGGTCCTCGCGCGCTCGGTCGACGCTGCCGCCGGTGAGGGACGAGCCCGCGACCACCTCATCGAGGGCCCCACCACGGTTCGTGCCGACGAGGACCTCGACGCGCTCACCGAGCGGATGGAGCGGGCCGACACCTCCAGCGTGATCGTCACGACCCCGGAAGGCCGGCTGCTCGGGCTCTTCGTCCGCTGACGCTCTTCGTCCCTGACGCCTCAGTCGGCCCATACGCCGACGCGTTCGGCGTCGGCGGCGCTGCGATCGGGTCCGGCCACGACGACCGTCGCGAGCCCCGTGACGGCTGGCCTCGCCGCCACCGCGATCATCCACAGAAGTGGGTCCGGATCGGTCGCGAGGTCGAGTCCCAGGACCTGGTCCCGGTCCCATCGTGTCGCTGCTTCCTCGATCAGCTCCTCCTGGGTGAATCGCCTCGCCGGGGTCGCGAGCGCCGGGAGGTCGGGGCGCGCGCGGGGGATCGGGGGCTGATCCGGGAACGCCTGCACCTCGACCGGGTAGGCGGGCTCGAGCTGCCCGTCGGTGGGCGACCCGTCCACTGCGTCGCCGAACCACAGAGCCTCGGACGCGGCGTCTCCCTCCCAGCTCTCGTGGAGGACCGCGCTGGTCGCCCCCGGCACCTCGCTCGTGACCTCTGCCCCGATCCACCACGCCGCCAGGCAGACCGCGGCCGGCATCCAGCCGGGTGGTCCCGACACGGCCAACCGTTCCCCTGGTCCCAGGTGGAAGTCGACCTCGAGCAGATGGGCGCCCTTGGCGGCCCACTGCGCCAGCGAAGCGAAGCCCTGCTCCTCCCGCCTGTCGTCGCGGAGGACGGTCACGGCGGGGCGGTGGCCACGGTGATCGGCGGCCGCTCGCAGTCCCTCGGCGAGGCTCTGTGGAAGTGGCAGTTCGCGTCGACGGCCCAGCTGCACGGCGTCGCTCGCTCCCCGGTCTCGTCGGCCTCCCGATGCTACCTTCCGTCGGGATCGGGGCACGTCGGGATCCATGCCTGCACGGCCCCTCACGTTCTCCTCGTGCCCCTCCGCGAGGTCCGAGCTGTCGACGAGGTGACGCGCCACTGACCCGAGCCCCCGCTCCGCCCTTCACGTCGGTCCGGTACGCCCCGCGTAACACGCGCCGACGTGTCACGCGCATCGCGTTCGCGGTGCTGGCCGTCACGGTCGTGGCGCTCGTGGTTCTGGCGGTCGTGGGATGGATCTACGCCTCGAACCGACTCGATGCGACCCCGGTCGCCGGTCTCGCTCCGGTGATCGACGGTGAGCCGACCAACACGCTGGTGGTTCACACCGACGAGCTCGACAGCGACCAGCTCCTCTCGGCGGCCGTGGTGCAGACCGGCCGTGAGGAACCCGTGGTCCTGGCGCTCCCGCTGGACCTCGAGGTGACCGTGCCGGGCGCTGACTCCGGCCGCGTTCGCGACGTGTTCGCGGCCGGAGGTCGCGACCGCCTCGTCGCGGCCGTCAGCGACTACACCGGCCTGCCGCTC
>JAWVZB010000110.1:0-9512 GCA_033722375.1 Nitriliruptorales bacterium
CGGCACCTCCATCCACGAACAAGCCCTGCTGTGCTGGACCTGCCACCGCATCGCCGACCGCAAACACCTCCGCGGACGCCTCGCCGACGGGACCGTCACCTGGCACCACCACGACAACACCCCCTACCGACGCTGGCAACGGCCCTCCCAACCCCACCGACGACAACCCGACTGACCCGACACCCCACCCCCCACGGTGGGGCCCCAACCCTGCCCACACACCCAAACAGCACCGCACCAGCCCACTTCCCCACTTCCCCAGCGCTCCTTGACAACTGAACAACGAAACGTGACCGGCGGGCCCGCCAACCACAGCGGTCCGTGCCACCGCACGCACCCACGCCCGCCCCGTCATGCCGACTTGAACCGCATTAGAATCCGGACACTTCGGGGGTTCCAGTTCGCATGGGGCGAAGGTGACAGACATGGACGTGTTCGGGCTGTGCCACCGGTTCGTGGACGAACTGGCGGCGCTCCGACCCATCGAGGCGACCGCCATGGGCGTGCCCGGACACGACCACCGCTGGGGGGACCACTCCCCCGAGGGCCATGACGCCGTCGCGGACCTGTGGCGTCGGCTCGTCGCTGACGTCTCGGCGCTCCCGGAGCCCGACGGACCGTGGGACCGGCTCGCGCGACGCGTCGCCGAGGATGCCGCCTCGGTTGAGCTCGAACGCTACGAGCGCGGGGAGCACCTACGCGACCTGGCCCATCTCGCCTCGTTCGCGGACACGATCCGCGGGGAGTTCCTCGACGTCATGGAGCTGTCGTCCGAGGAGGGCTGGGCGGCCGCTGCTAGCCGACTCGAGAACCTCGACCAGGTGATCGACGGGTACGAGCGCTCACTCGCGATGGGCCGGGAACGAGGTGTGGTGCCGGCTCAGCGACAGGTCCGGAGCGTCATCGGCCAACTGCGCGACTCGGTGCAGCCCGACGGCCGGCTGGGAGGCATCAGCAAGGAGTTCCGTGATGCCGGCCTGGACATCCCAGGGCTCGCAGACCGTGTGGACGCCGCAGCCCGCGCTGCGTGCGAAACGGTGGCCAGCTTCGCCGATCATCTCCAGGAGGTGGTACTGCCGGCTGCCGACCCGGAGGACGGCGTGGGCCGCGAGCGCTACCTCGTCGCTGCCCATCAACATCTGGGGATGGAACTCGACCCGGAGGAGACCTACGCCTGGGGCTGGGAGCACCTGCGCGGCCTGCTCGATGCCGCCCACGAAGCCGCCGCAGCGATCGACTCCGACGCCAACCTCGCCGAAGTGATCGGGACGCTCAAGACCGACCCCGGCTACGCCGCATCGAGCCAGGATGCGTTCCGCGACATGATGCAGCAACGCCAGGAACAGGCGTTGTCCGACCTCGATGGCAGTCACTTCGACATCCCCGAACCGGTCCGCGAGATCGATGTCCGGCTGGCTGCTCCTGGGCTGCCTCTCGGCGCGTGGTACCACCCGCCGTCGGAGGACTGGTCCCGGCCCGGCACCGTGTGGTGGTCCCACGGCGACCGGCAGCACATCCCGCTCTACGAGGAGGTCTCGACCGCCTACCACGAGGGCTTCCCCGGCCACCACATGCAGGTGGGGATCCAGGTGTCGTTGACCGACCGGCTCAGCCGCCTCCACCGCCTCTACTACTGGAACCCCGGCTACGGCGAAGGCTGGGCGCTCTACGCCGAACGGCTCATGGCGGAGCTCGGCTATCTCGAACGCCCTGAGTACGTGTTGGGCCAGCTCACCGGCAGCATCCTCCGCGCCGTCCGTGTGGTCGCCGATATCGGGGCGCACCTCGGGTTCTCGATACCCGACGACGCCCCGTTCCACCCCGGCGAACCCTGGAGCTACGACCTCGGGGTCGAGATCCTGCGCACGGTCGCGTTTCTCGACGACGAGTACGCCGCCTCCGAGATGGCCCGCTACCTCGGCTGGCCGGGACAGGCGATCAGCTACGCGGTCGGTGAGCGGGTGATCCTCGAGCTCCGGGATGAGCTGCGCCAGCGCCCCGGTGGCGACGACGACCCCAAGGAGTTCC
Organism: Nitriliruptorales bacterium; assembly: GCA_033722375.1. Lineage (GTDB taxonomy): Bacteria > Actinomycetota > Nitriliruptoria > Nitriliruptorales > Nitriliruptoraceae > JAWVZB01. The sequence continues at coordinate 2,029 of JAWVZB010000110.1, forward strand.
ACCGGCGTGTCCTCGGCTCCGGACCCGTGGGCCTCGACCTCCTCCGCGAGCTCGTTCTCGACGGTCGGCACGAGACCCAGTGACCTGGGACGGGCTGGACGACCTCGAAGCTGATCTGCGCGCGTCACCCAAGGGCGCGGCGGTGCTGACCGGCGCCGGCATCTCGGTCGCCAGCGGCATCCCGAGCTTCCGCGGCGACAGCGGGATCTGGACACGCTACGACCCGGCGGACTACGCCACCATCGACGCCTTCGACCGTGACCCGGAGCGGGTGTGGCGGTTCCTCGCGGAGCTCGCCGAGACACTCGGGGCAGCGGAACCGAACGACGCACACCGGGCGATCGCGAGGCTGGAAGCGCGTGGGTACGTCGCGGCGGTCCTGACCCAGAACGTCGACGGGCTGCACCAGGCCGCCGGCAGCTCGAACGTGGTCGAACTGCACGGTGGCCACGACACGCTGTCGTGCCGGTCCTGCGGCAAGACCCACCGGGCGGAGGACGTCCAGCTCCCGCCACAGATCGCCGTTCCCACCTGCCGGTCCTGTGACGGCGTCCTCAAGCCCGATGTCGTTCTGTTCGGGGAGCCGCTGCCACCCATGGCGGTGCGGAAGGCAGAGCACGCCGCGCGTAACTGCGGCGTGATGCTGGTCGTCGGGACGTCGGCGGAGGTCTATCCGGTGGCGGGGCTGCCCGACATGGCGGCGCGCGCCGGAGCCACGATCTGGGAGGTCAATCCGCAGCCGTCTGTTGCCGGCGCCCGCACCATCGCGGCGCCCGCCGAGGACGTGCTCCCGGTCCTCGCGCAGCGGCTGGTGGGACGGGACCGCGGCACGTTCCTCCGCCGGCTCTTCGGAAGCGGATGACCGAGACTCGCCAGTCCGCCCGATCAGTCACTCGCCGATGCCATAGAACACCCGCTCGGTCACCTGCCGGACGTGCCGCTTGTGCCGCAGCCGGTCGGCTTCGAGCTCCTGCCGCCCACCCCGCCCGTAGCCGAGTCCCCGCGCGAGCCGTTCGAGCCGGTCGACCTCCGATGGCATCACGTCGACGTTGCGTATCCGCATGAGGTAGAGCCGGTTGCGGATCGCCGACAGGAACCGGTAACCGTCCCGCAGCCACTGGGCGTCACGGTGCGCCAGGATCGACGCGTCCTGGAGCGCGTCGATGGCGGTCATCGTCGCGGTCGTACGGATCAGCGACGTGTCGTGCCCGTGCTGTTTCTGAAGGAGCTGCACCACCCACTCGACGTCGGACAGCCCGCCTGGGCCGAGCTTGATGTGGCGGTCGGCGTCGACCCGTCTGCCGATGCGTTCGCGCTCGATCCTGGCCTTCATCTTCCGCATGCGCCGCACATGCTCTTCGTCGAAGTCCGCGGGGTACGCGTAGTCGCGGACGGCCGCCTCGAACTCGGCGCCGAGTTCCGCATCGCCGGCCACAGCACGGGCCTTCAGCAGCGCCTGGTGCTCCCAGGGCTCTGCCCAACGCGCGTAGTACTGCTCGAACGAGTCGAGCGAACGCGACAGCGGCCCCGAGCGGCCTTCGGGGCGCAGGTCGGCATCGACCTCGAAGGCAGTGCCCTCGGCGGTGATCCGGCTGAGCGACGACATCGTGCGCTCGGCAACGGCGGCGGCGATCTCCCCGGCGCTCCCGTCGCTCGCCCCCGGCCCGGCCCGATGCACGAACAACACGTCCAGGTCGCTCGGGTAGTGCAGCTCGCGGCCACCGAGGCGACCCACCCCGATCACCGCCATCGTCACTGGCAGCCCGTCATGTTCGACACCACGCTCGTCAGCCACGGCCTCGTGCTCGGCCGCCAACGCCGCCTCGAGGCACGCCTCCGCGAGGGCGGTCAGCTCCTCCGACACCGTCGAAGCCGTCGCACGCCCCGCGATGTCCCGCAAGACGATCCGTAGGAGCTCGTGACGTTTGAAGCGACGCAACGCCGCCGTGACGTCCTGCCACCCGAGTCGTCCCTGGGCCAGGCGCACCAGTTCGTCCCGGGTCCGTGCGTCAGTGGCGACCTCCTCGTCCAGCAACCATTCGACACCTTGCGGGTGGGCGAGGAAGAGCTCGCCGGCCACCTCGCTCGTTCCCAGCACCCGCGCCAGCAGCTCCGCCGCGGGAGGGTGATCCCGGAGGTGTGCGAGCAGCCGTGAGGAGGAACCCTGACTCTCGACGAGGCGTCGCAGCGCCTTGAGCCCCGTGTCGGGGTCGGGTGCGTCCTCGAGCACGTGGAGCATGCCGGGCAGGATCGCCCGCATCGTGCGTGCACGACGCGACACCCCGCCGGTCAGCGCACGGACGTCGCGGAGTGCGGCCCGAGGGTCGTCGAACCCCAGGGCAGCCAACCGGGTCCAGGCCGCCTCCTCCCCCATGACCTTGACCTCATGTGGCAGCGCAACCCCCGCCGCTTCGGCGGGAACGGCTGCATGCGACTCCAAGAGGGGGCGGAAGAACAGCTTCGAGTGGAGGTCCCGGACCTCTCCCTGGACGCGGCGAAGGTCGCGGAGGAACTCGGAGCGCGCCGGAGCGTCGCCTTCGGCGCTGTACCCGAGGCTCCGCGCCAGCCACTCCTGCCGGTCCTCGTCGTCGGGGATGGTGTGGGTCCGGCGCTCCTTCGCGAGCTGGAGTCGATGCTCGACACGCCGCAGCATCCGGTAAGCCTCGGCGAACGTCTCCGCGTCCTCGTCGGCGATGTACCCCCCTCGGGCCAACGCCTCCAGTGCAGGGAGGGTCCCGGTGATCCGCAGGCTCCGGTCGGCGCGCCCGTGCACCAGCTGGAGGAGCTGTACGGCGAACTCGATGTCACGCAAGCCGCCGGGGCCGAGCTTGACCTGCCGCTGACCGTGCCGCACCACCTCGGGCTTGGCTTCGACGCGGCCCTTCATCTCGCGGATCTCGGCGACGACGTTCGGATCGAGCTCGTCGGGGTACACGAACGGCTCGGCCTCCTGGAGCAGCTGCGACGCGAGCTCGCGGTCGCCGGCCACGGGGCGGGCCTTGAGGAGCGCCTGGAACTCCCACGTCTTCGCCCAGCGTTCCCAGTAGGCCACGAAACTGCCCACGGTGCGCGACAGGGGTCCCGCGCGGCCTTCGGGGCGCAAGGTGGGGTCGATCTCGTAGGCACGGCCCATCGTGGTCGAGGCGTTCAGCAACCCCAGCAGCTCCTCGAGGACGGCCTTCGCCTCGGCCGCAGCACGGTTCTCCGCGTCGGGCCCGTCGCCGGTCGGGGCGTGGACGAAGATCACGTCGACGTCGCTCACGTAGTTCAGCTCGAAGCCGCCGAGCTTGCCCATGCCCACGACCGCGATCCGGGCCGCGGGCTCCCCGTCGGTCTCGGCCTCCACCAGGCCGGCCAGCGCACCGGTCAGCACGCCCTCTGCGAGTGCGGAGAGTTCAGCAGCAACCTCCTCGACCTCGGCCACGCCGGTGAGATCGCGGGCGGCGACGTCCGCTGTGGCGGCCCGTCGGATCGACGCGATCGCCGCCGCCCGGTCGTCACGTCCCTCATGGGAGAGCACCGCGTTCCGGGCCTGGTCTGCGACCGTCCGTGAGGACACCGGTTCGAGCGTCTCGACCGCCCTCGTCGCGTCCTCGTAGCGCGCGAGCAGGTCACCCAGCGGCCGCGAGGTCCCGGCCACCGCCGCGATCCGATCCAACCAGGGCCGCTCTCGACGGACCTCCGAGAACAGGTCGGGTTGATGAGCCGCGAGGGCGGTCACCGCCACGAACGCGTCCATCGGATCCGCGGTGCCCGACACGGCGTCGAGCAGGTCGTCGAGGACGCCGTCGGCCACCACCTGGCCGTCCGCCGGAACCAGCCCGGCTTCGTCGAGGTGACGACGAGCGACGTCGGGGTCGAGTCCGGCGGCAGCGAGCGCAGCGTCCACCGATCGGTCACGTGCGCCGCCGGTCGTCGCTTCGCTCATGGGGCCGCTGCGTCACTCACAGCAGTGACAGGTACCTGTCGACCTCGAACCGGGTGACGTGGGCGGTGTACTCCTGCCACTCACGCCGTTTGTTCATGAGGAAGTACTCGAAGAGGTGCTCGCCGAGCGCATCTGCCACGAGTTCCGACTGTTCCATGACACTGAGTGCTTCCCCGAGGTTCTCCGGCAGCTGGTCGATCTCGGCCGCTGCCCGCTCGACCGAACTGAGCTCGTAGATGTTGTCCGAGCTCTCCTCGGGCAACTCGTAGCCTTCCTCGATGCCTTTGAGTCCGGCCGCGAGCAACACCGAGAACGCGAGGTAGGGGTTACACGACGGATCGGGAGCGCGGTACTCGATCCGGGTGGACTGACCCTTCCTCGGCTTGTGCATCGGCACACGGATGAGCGCGCTGCGGTTCGACGAGCCCCAGGACACGTACACGGGCGCCTCGTAGCCGGGGACCAGTCGCTTGTAGGAGTTGACCCACTGGTTGGTCACGGCCGTGATCTCGCGGGCGTGCCGCAACAGGCCGGCCGTGAACTGCTTCGCGGTCTTGGACAGATGCAGCTTGTCGCCCTGGTCGTAGAACGCGTTGTCGTCGCCGTTGAAGAGCGACAGGTGGAGGTGCATCGCACTCCCCCACTGCCCCTCGATCGGTTTCGGCATGAACGTGGCGTAGACCCCTCGCTGCATCGCGGTCTCCTTCACCACGAGCCGGAAGGTCATGATGTTGTCCGCCATCGTCAGTGCGTCCGCGTAGCGGAGGTCGATCTCGTGCTGGGACGGGGCGACCTCGTGGTGGCTGTACTCAACCGAGATACCCATCTTCTCGAGGGTGTTGATCGCCTGCCGCCGGAAGTCCTGCTGGATGTCGAGCGGGGTCATGTCGAAGTAGCTGCCGTTGTCGAGCGGTTCGGTCGAGTCCGGCGAATCGAACAGGAAGAACTCCATCTCGGGGTGGACGTAGAACGTGAACCCGAGGTCCGCGGCCTTCTGGAGGTTCTTGCGCAGCACCTGCCGCGGATCGGCGGCGAAGGGGTGCCCGTCGGGGGTGAGGATGTCGCAGTACATCCGCGCGACGCCGTGAGCCTCGGGACGCCACGGCAGCACCTGGAACGTGGAGGCGTCCGGGACGGCGACCATGTCGGCTTCCTGGACGCGCGCGAACCCGTCGATCGACGACCCGTCGAACCCGATGCCCTCGGTGAAGGCGTTCTCGAGCTCGGCCGCGGTGATCGCGACCGACTTCAAGAACCCGAGCACGTCGGTGAACCACAGGCGGATGAAACGGATGTCGCGCTCCTCCACGGTGCGGAGCACGTACTCCTGCTGCTTGTCCACTGTCAGCCCCGAGGGTCGTGAGCGGTCAGAGTCTGAACGGCCCGCTCATGGTAGAGCCCACGACGGAGGCCCCGGCGTCGAACCGGGGCCTCCGTGGGCGGCACAGGTCTGGCGTCACCCTTCCTGGACAGCGGGGTTGAAGGTGGGTGCCGGCTCTGCCGCCACGGTGAAGCTCGTTCCCGCCGCGGCGGTCCCGAGATCCGGCAGTCCGGCCACGCCGTGCTCGTGGAGATCGAGACCCTCGATCTCGTACTCCTCCGGGACGCGGAGCTCGAGCAGTTCCCTGACCGCGAGGAAAACCAGGCCGGCCGTCACCGCGACGAAGGCGAACACCGACACGACACCGAGTGCCTGGACCCCGATGCTGTGCTCGGCGGAGTAGACCCCCACGAACAGGGTGCCGATGGCGCCGCACACGAGGTGGACCGACGTGGCGCCGACGGGGTCGTCGACTCGGATGCGGTCGAAGAACGCGACCGCGAACACCACGACAGCGCCACAGATCGCCCCGACGAGCGCCGCCCACGCACCGGTCGCGAGGTCGGGGCCGGCGGTGATTCCGACCAGCCCGGCGAGCACGCCGTTGCCGATCATCGCGGGGTCGGGCTTGCCGGCCGTGGCCCAGTTGGCGACAGCGGCGAGGAGACCGCCGAACGATCCCGCGATAGTCGTGTTCAGCAACACCGTGCCGATGACCTCACCGTTGCCGACGGCCGCGAGCGTCGAGCCCCCGTTGAAGCCGTACCAGCCGAAGAAGAGGATCAGGACCCCGAAGACCGCCAGCGGGATGTTGTGGCCGGGGATCGCCCTGACCTCACCCCGCTTGCCGTACTTGCCGATCCGCGGACCGAGGATGGCAGCGCCGACGAGCGCAGCCGCACCACCGGTGAGGTGCACGATGGTCGAGCCGGCGAAGTCGTAGAAGCCGAGCTCGGACAGCCATCCACCGCCCCACTGCCAGTGGGACACGATCGGGTAGATGATCGCGGTCAATGCCGTCGCGACCACGACGTAGGCCTTGAAGTCGATCCGCTCGGCGACCGCCCCGGACACGATCGTCGCGGCCGTCGCGGCGAAGACGAGCTGGAAGATGGCCTGGGTGCCGTCCCCGAGCACCTGTGCGGGGTTGAAGAAGCCGCTCGTGCCGACGATGCCGGCCGCGGAGGAGCCGTATGCGAGGGCCGCACCGACAGCCCAGTAGGCGGCGCCGCCGATGGCCACCGTGATCAGGTTCTTGGCCACGATGTTGGCGGCGTTCTTCGCGCGTGTCAGGCCCGCCTCCAGCATCGCGAAACCGAGGTGCATCAGCAGCACCAGGGCGGCTGCGGCTGCCACCCAGACGGTGTCGATGGCGTAGACGAGCGATTCGAACTGCTCGGCAGTGACGTTCTCCACGGGGAACCTCCGGTTCGGTCGTCGTCCGGCGGGAGCACACACGCCGGATCGCGGTGCCGACCTCGGGCCCAACACCGGGTCGATCTCGGTGATGAACCGTGCCCCCCGCCTGTTCCCGCCCCGTCACCCTCGTGTTACAGCCGTGTGAAAACCTCCGATGCGCCTGATGGGCAGGAGTTCCCGCGACCGGCGCCCCGCCCGCTCGCTTACCGTGGCGTGACAGAGGACGGGAATCAGCGGAGGAGAACGGTCCGATGCGCGATCTCCGGGTGGCACTCGCGCAGCTCGACGTCTGCGTCGGCGACATCGATGGGAACACCGAGCGGATCCTGGACGCCTGGAACCGCGCTCATGACCTCGGCGCGGACCTCGTTGTCACCACTGAACTCGCGGTCACCGGCTACCCACCCGAGGATCTGCTCCTCAAGCCCGAGTTCGTGCAGGCGAACCTGGACGCGCTGGATCGCCTCTGCAACGAGGGTCCCGCTGGGGCCGTCGTCGTCGTCGGGTACGTCGGTGCGGAACAGAGCCACGATGCGCCCGACTCGTGGGACGTCACCGTGTCCGCCCGAGATCTTCACAACAGCGCGGCGGTGCTGTCCGATGGCCAGATCGTCGGGACCTACAACAAGTGGCGACTGCCGAACTACGGCGTGTTCGACGAGGCGCGGTACTTCCACGCCGACGACGACCGGCTCGTCGTCGAGCTCGCGGGGATCCCGGTCGGCGTGACCGTCTGCGAGGACCTGTGGGTGGCCGCCGGGCCCGGCGGCGACCCAGCCGCCGGCGGCGCGACGGGGGTCGTCTCACACAACGCCG
>JAWVZB010000111.1:0-9487 GCA_033722375.1 Nitriliruptorales bacterium
CCCCGCTCCCGGTATCCGCCCCTGCGCCCCCCCCCCTCTGTGCCTTCCTTCGCGCCCCCCGCCCGGCACCGGGCGCCCGCCCACCCCCCCCCGGAGCCGCGGCGTGTCACGAGCCGGGACGTTCGGCCCCCGGATGCGGGGCTTCCGACCATCCCGGTGGTGGGGCAGAGACGTTTCCCTGCTCGCCGTGACGCCCCGCCACGTGCGGAGGTGTCGTCCGAACACCCCCGACGTGGAGGACACCGGTGAAGATCGGCGTGCCACGCGAGCGTCAAGCCGGCGAGTACCGCGTGGCGCTCACTCCCACCGCAGTCGCTTCACTCGCCGCCCGCGACATCGAGGTCGTGGTCGAGAGCGGGGCGGGTGAGCTGGCCGGCTTCACCGACGGCGCCTACACCGGCACCGGAGCCAACGTCGTCACCAGCGAGCAGGACGTCCTCGCCTCGGACCTGACGGTGTGGGTGGGCCCCCCGTCAGCCCAGCAGCTCGATCTCCTGCCGTCCGGCGGGGCCGTCGTGGGGTTCCTCGAACCGTTCTCGTCGACCGACATCCTCCGACGCCTCGTGGACCGACACCTGAGTGCCTTCGCGTTCGAGGCCGTGCCGCGAGTCACCGCGGCACAGGCGATGGACGCACTCTCCTCCCAGGCCACGGCTGCCGGCTACGCCGCGGTGCTGTTGGGGGCCGCCACGAGTCGGAAGTTCTTCCCGATGCTCACCACCGCCGCCGGGACGATCGCCCCGGCGAAGGTGCTGGTGCTCGGTGCGGGGGTCGCGGGACTCCAGGCGATCGCGACCGCCAAGCGCCTCGGCGCCAGCGTCTCGGCCTACGACATCCGCCCCGAAGCGGCCGAGCAGATCGAGAGCGTCGGCGGCCGCCCCATCGATCTCGAGACCGACGGCCTCGACTCCGAAGGTGGCTATGCCCCGGCCCTCGCGACGAACGAGCAGGAACGCCAGCACGAGCTGCTGACCCCCCACGTCGCCGACTCCGACGTGGTCATCACCACGGCAGCCGTTCCGGGCCGGAGCGCCCCGATCCTGGTCACCCACCAGATGGTCCATCGCATGCGTCCCGGAGCGGTGATCGTGGACCTCGCTGCCCCCACCGGGGGGAACTGCGAGGTCACCTACATCGGCGAGACCCGGGTGCACGGGAACGGAGTCGTGATCTGTGGCCCTACCGACCTGCCGAGCCGCGTGGCACAGGACGCGAGCCAGATGTACGGCCGCAACGTTCTGGCCCTCCTCGATCGGTTGATCATCGACGGCGAGCTGGTCGTCGACCTCGCGGACGAAGTGTTGTCCGGGACCTGTGTGACACACCGCGGCGAGGTTCGTCACCCCCTGTCACGCAAGCTGCTGGGACTCGACACCGAAACCGTCGCGGCCTCCGAGGGTGGACGATGAGCGCCGAACTCGTCACCGGCATCACCGTGTTCGTCCTCGCGACCGCCGTGGGGCTCGAACTCATCACCAAGGTCCCCCCGACGCTCCACACCCCGCTCATGTCCGGCGCCAACGCGATCTCGGGCATCACCATCGTCGGGGCAGTCACCGCGGCCGGTGTCGGGCACGGCGGCGCCGCGACCGTCCTCGGACTCCTGGCGGTCATCGCCGCCACGGTCAACGTCGTCGGGGGCTTCCTCGTCACCGACCGGATGCTCGAGATGTTCCGCACCGAACGGAGGTCGCCACGGTGACCCAGCTCGCCTACCTCGCGGCTGCGGTCGCCTTCATCGTCGGGATCAAGCGCCTGGGCAGCCCACGCACCGCGCGCTCCGGCAACCTCGTGGCAAGCGTGGGGATGCTCCTCGCGGTCGTGGTGACGCTCGTCGCGCAGGACATCGTCGACTGGGGCGTCGTCGGAGCCGGCGCCGCGGTCGGCGCCGCGGTCGGGGTGCTCTGGGCGCGCACGGTCGCGATGACGGACATGCCGCAGATGGTCGCCGCACTCAACGGACTGGGCGGCGTCGCCTCCGCGCTCGTCGCGGGCGCCGAGCTGTCCACCGTGAGCGAGCCCACGGCCCTCCCCTTCGAGGCACAGGGCACGATCCTGTTCTCCCTCGCTGTGGGCTCGCTCACGTTCACCGGCAGCCTCGTCGCCTTCGGGAAGCTGCAGGGGATCGTCAGTGGGGCCCCGCTGGTCTACCGCGGGCAAGCGGTCGTGAACTCGACCGTGACCGTCGCCGCCGGAGGCCTCGCGGTGGCGGCGCTCGCGTTCGGCAACGCCCCGGCCTTCTGGGCCCTCGCCGGGATCGCCCTCCTCATCGGCGTGCTGATGGTGCTGCCGATCGGCGGGGCCGACATGCCCGTGGTCGTGTCGCTGCTCAACTCCCTGTCCGGGCTCGCAGCCGCCGGCACCGGGTTCGCCATCGGCAACCAGGCACTGGTGATCGGCGGGGCGCTCGTCGGCTCGACCGGGCTGATCCTCACGGTCCAGATGTGCGACGCGATGAACCGGTCACTCGTGAACGTGCTGTTCGGGGCCTTCGGCTCGGCCGACGAGGTCGCCGCCGGGGCCACCTCCGACCAGGAGGTCCGCCGAGCGACCCCCGACGACGTGGCGATCTCGATGGCCTACGCCGAGCGGGTCGTGATCATCCCCGGATACGGACTCGCGGTCGCCCAGGCACAGCACGAGGTCCGCAAGCTCGCGAAGGAGCTCGAGAACCGCGGTGTCGAGGTCGAGTACGCGATCCATCCGGTGGCGGGGCGCATGCCGGGGCACATGAACGTGCTGCTGGCCGAGGCGGACGTGCCCTACGAGCAGCTCATCGACCTCGACGACGCCAACGCGGACCTCGCCCGCACCGACGTGGCGCTCGTGCTCGGGGCGAACGACGTCGTGAACCCCTCCGCCAGGGACGACACCACGAGCCCGATCTTCGGGATGCCGATCATCGAGGCGGACCGCGCGAAGGCAGTGGTGGTCGTCAAGCGGAGCCTCTCCCCCGGCTACGCAGGGGTGGACAACCCGCTGTTCTACGACGACCGCACGCTCATGTACTTCCAGGACGCGCGGAAGGCGATCGCCGAGATGACCGAGGCGCTCACGCTGGTGTAGCCGACACCGTCACGGCACCAGCCGAGGCTCGGCCGTCGCGGTCACCCGAACCGGCAGCGGGTCGTAGCCGGGGGCCAGCAACCCGAGCAGGGTCAGGTCAACCCGTCCCTCCAGCGTCACGGTGACCTCTCGCGGGGTGGCGACGACGGAGGTTGCGGTCAGACGTCCCGCTTCGTCCTGACCAGCGAGGTCGACGCGGGCCAGCGCCTCGGCCATCGCCGGATCGAGCTGGAGCACCCCGGACGAGCGGAACACGACCGCGTCGATGCCCGACGCGCCGGCGAAGGCCGCAGCGTCGGCAGCGCCGGCGAGTGACCGCCGCTCCGCCTGGGCCCGCCACAGATCGACGCTGATCCCCCCGATCGCGAGCACCAGCACCACGAACCCCGTCATCCACAGCGTGATCGACCCACACTCGTCGCGGTGCCAACGGGTGAGCGCCCGCATCACGGCACCGAGCGGTAGATGTCGAGTGGCTCGACGTGGGTGGTGGACCAGTCGAAGGCCGCCCAGGAACCGACGAAGGGCACGGCGACGGCCGGCATGCGGATCGTCACGGTCGCCGCGACCTGATCCTGCCGAACGCGTCCGCCCGCGGCGTCGACCCGGTCCCACTCGAACGTCGGCTCGCCGACCAACCGCCGGCCGTGGTTGGCGAGCACGGTCTCGGCGGCCGCCCGCCCCGCCGCCGTCGCAGCCGGACCCATGGGATCGTCCGCCAGCACCACCGTCCGTGCCGCTTCGCGGGCCGCCACCTCGGCAGCGGTGCGGGCCTGTGCCCACGTCGGCAGCGAGAGCACCAGCAGCACGGCCGGGAACACGAGCAACCCCACACCGGCGACGAGCTCGATCGCCGCGGACCCACGCTCTGCGACCGTGTTCCCGCTGATCGGCCTCATCGCGATCCCTCCCAGCGCACGGAGGCGGACACGGCGGGGCGCCAGTCGGGAACCAGCGGCAGCCAGCCCGGGAAGGTCGCCTCGGCGGTCACGACGATCCGGTCGCCGTCGACCCCACACCGAACCACGGGCTCCCGTCCCAGACGCTCGCTGAGCAGCCCGGCCCGACGGACCTCGGCGGTGCGCCGGCACGCTGCGACGGCGTCCGCGGCCGCGGCGGTCGTGCGCGCCCCGGCCCGCGCGGCCTCGTCCGCCACCGCACGCAGGGCTCCGTGCCCGTACTGGTGCGCGACGAGGTTCGCGATGACGACGAAGAGCACCAGCGTGAGTCCGATGCCGTACACGGTCGGCAGGGTGACGCTTCCCCGCTCGTCGTGGACCACGTCGAACGCGCTGCGCCGCGGTCGCGGGCAGCCCGACGTGCGCGACCGTCGTCGCGTCCGTGCCGGTCGCACCTTCAGGGGGTGTTGGAGGCGAGGAGCTGGTCGCGGATCATCGCGATCAGGTCGACGCCGAGCGCCTGGAGCAGCCCCCAGATGACGACCAGCGCCACGACGCCGAGCGCGGCGTTGCCGAGCAGCTCGGCGGTCGTGAACCCTGCCTCGTCATCATGGAGCCGACGCAGGACTCCGCTGGCGGTCCGGATCAGGTGCTGCATCGTGTTCCTTTCTGATCACGCTCACGTCCGTGAGCTCATGGACTCAAGGGAGGCTGAAGACGATCGAGGGGAGCGGGGCGGCGACGAACAGGAGCATCACCGGGGCGAGCACGCCGATGATCGGGAGCAGCATCGCCGCTCGGCGGCGCGTCGCGGCCCGCCGGAGTGCCTCGCGCCGCTCCTCCCGCAGATCCTCGCTGTGGGCGAGCAGCGCATCTGCGAGATCGGCGCCGTACTCGGTCCCGGCGGCGAGCAGGCGATAGGTCCGGCGAACGGAGGGATCGAGCGCATCGTCCGCGGCGCGCAGGAACGCGTCCTGTGCCGACATCCCCGAGGCGTGCGACCGCAACACCTCCGCGAGCTCCCCGACCACCGCGCCCCGCCCCCGCTCGACGACACGACGGGTGGCCTGCACCACCCCGCCGCCGACCCGGATGTTCATGGCCAGCAACTGGTTGACGGTGTAGAGCTCGACGCGCATGCGGTCGCGTCTGGCCTCGAGCGCCTTGTCGAGGGTGGCGCGCGTGCGGGCGATCCCGGCGACGAGCCCGGCGACGAGCAGCACCAGCGTCCCGACGGCGCCCCGCGACAGGACCACACCGGCGACCGCGCCGGCACCGCCCCACAGCGCCGCCGCGGCGAGCTGCCGCGTCCGGTACTCGAGCACGCGGCGGTCGTCCGGCACCTCGGGGAACAGTCCCGACCGGCGCAGCCTGGCCTGGAGGGAGCCCTCCGAGGCGCCATCGAGGAGGTGACCCCAGCGCGCGGAGACGGCGGCGACGAGTGCGCGGAACAGCCCCGCGGCACCGCCGGCGCCGGTCCCGAGGGTGGTGGCCGCGACCGCACGGGCGTCCGCGGGCTGGCCCAGCCGGGTCCGGGCCGGGATCGTGTAGGGGCGGACGCGCCCCGCCAGCTTCCGGGTCGGCCGCACGACGCTGCGGACCAGTGCCGCGGCGGCAACGGCGGTCAGCAGCACGGCGAGCAGCGCGGTGGGTTCGATCATCCCTCGGCCTCCCCACTGCCGAACACGCGGGTCTCGATCGGATCGCGGGACAGCCGCGACACCAGCGCGAAGCCGCCGAGGCTCATGAGCGCCCCGATCGCGACGACGATCAGCCCGCCGGGGGAGCGGTAGAAGTCCCGGAAGTAGCCGTCCTGCGCGGTGAGGAGCAGGAGCACGATCCAGGGCAGGACGAACACCGCCTTGGCGTTGATGCGCTGCTCGAGGCTGTCGGTGGTGGCCTGCTCGAGCGCACGGACGTCGCGGGTGGTGGCGGCGGCGAGGTCGCGGAGGATGTCGCCGAGCAGCGCCCCGCCGCGCTCGTGCGCCAGGATGAGGATCTCGATCACCCGGTCGGAGGTCGGGTCAGCGAGGTCCTCTTTGACCACCTCGAGGGCCGCGGTGACCCCGAGCACCCGTGCCAGCGCGGGGTACCGGGCGAAGGCGGTCCGCAGGGTCTCGGGACCGTGCTCGGTCAGCGACAGGACCGCCTGGTGGAGGCTCGCTCCGGCCGAGATGCTGGCGATGAGGTCACGGATGCCGTCCGGCCACGCCTCCTGGAGCGAGCGGAGCCGGCGGGTGCGGCGACGGGCGAGCAGGGCTCGGGGCATGAGGCCCGCGGCGACGGCGGGCGCGAACGCGACAGCGGGCGTCGCGGTGATGGCGAGCACCGTGGCGAACGTGAGCGCCCCGAGCAGCAGCGACCCACCGTAGAACTGGCGCGGGCTGAGCTCGACACCGGCCTGGAGGAGCCATTGGCGCCGCTCACGCGCAGCCTCGGAGGAGCGGGCGCGTCGAATCGTCGGGGCGTGGCCGGTGAGCACGGACGTGGCGAGGTAGACCGCAACGCCGGTCAGCAGCGCGGCGAGCAGCCTCACAGGGGCGTCACCCGCCCTTCGAGGATCGCCCGCAGGGTCATCCCCTCGGGGAGCGAGCGGTCGACCCGTTCCGCGTCGGCAGGCACGGCACCGGTCCACTGGAGCGGCTTGCCGAGGGCGCTGCGGAGGAAGATCGACTCGGTCGAGAACTCGTCGGCGGCCATGGCCGGCACCACCCCGACGATCTCCATCACCTGCCGGCGGATCCCGACCTCGGTGTCGGCCTGGTTGATGTCGTCGCGGTCGAGGTGGACGACGACGTCGATCGCCGACGAGAACACCCGCCGCACCACCTCGTCCCGGACGTTCTCGCCCGCCATGGTGGCCGCGTTGACCAGGGCCGCCAGCGCGTCCCGGGCGGAGTTGGCGTGCACGGTGCAGCAGAACCCGCAGCCGGCGTTGACCGCCCGGGTCAGCTCGAACGCCTCGCTGCCACGGACCTCGCCGACCACGATCAGATCGGGGCGCATGGCCAGGACGAACTTGACGAGGTCGCGGAGGCTCACCTCGCTCGACCCGTCGAGTGCCGGTGGCCGGGCTTCGTAGTAGGCGCCGTGGGTCAGGGGGACGTGGAGCTCGCGGATCTCCTCGCATGCCCGGACGCAGTGGTTGGACGGCACCGCGGCGATCATGGCCGACAGGAGCGAGGTCTTGCCCGCGCCGGGTGGGCCCGACACCAGCACGCTGCCGCTCGACTGCATCAGCGCCCACAGGTAGCCGGCCGCCTCGATCGACAGCGAGCCGTAGCCCACCAACGACCGCAGGGTCTCGCGCTTGATGATGTGACGGCGGATCGTGGCGGAGAGCTGGTCGGAGACGGGTGGCTGCGCGGCGGTGAGCCGGGCCCGTCCGTCGAGCACGCGCGCCTGCACCAGCGGGGTCTTCGCGTCGAGGTTGCGCTGCGTCGTGGCGAGCAACCGGTCGACGAGCTGGCGGTTCTCCTGCTCGGTGGTCGGGACCGCGAGTCCCTGCAGCCGCCCCGTCCGGTCGATGTAGGTGACGCGCGGGCCCTCGATGAAGACCTCCTCGACGTCATCGCGTGCGAACAGCTCCGACAGCGGCCCGAAGTCGGTGATCGCGGCCGTGACCCGGGCGACCATGTCCCCGGGATCGGCGAGCGCCCGATGCTCGCCCAGGTGGGCGTCGCGCTGGTAGGCGTCGACGGCGGCCGTGACGAGCGCACGCACCCCGTCGAGGTCGGTGTCGGGGTCGACCCGGCGCCGCTCGAGGTCCTCGAGCACCTGGTGCCGGATGCTGTCGTAGGCCGTGGTGGTCGCGCTCACGTCCGCCCCCCTGCGGGCACCGCCGCCGTGAGCGCCAGCACCTCGTCGGCGACGCCCCGCAGCTCGCGGCGGAACGGGCCCCTGCGGGGGAGCTCCCCCGCCCACGCGGCCTCACGCACCCGCCGGTCGTCGGGGAGGAACCACAGGGCGGTGGGCCGGAACGTCCTCGTGAGCTCGTCCGCGAGCTCGCCCCGCTCGAACCCGGACCGCGGAACGCGGTTGAACGCGACCGCGATCGGTGCGGGGGTGGCGCCGCGGACCGCTGCGATCCAGTCCAGGAGCCGGGCGAGCCCGACCGGCGAGGGGGACGCCACCGCCACGACCAGGTCGGCGGTGGCGAGCATCGCGCGGGTCAGGGCGTAGCGGCCGTGGCCGGAGCCGATCCCCGGGAGCTCCTCGAGGTGCGGCCCGACGTCGACGAGAACGTGGTCGCGCAGCCGCGCGAGCGCCTCGACGGTGGCGACCGCCTCGCCGGGACGCAGCTCGGACGCATCCCGCCCCGCCGCGAGCCCCGCCAGGACCTCTGCGCTGCTTCCGACGACCGGCTGGAGACAGTCGGCGAGCTGTCCGCTCCAGTGCTCGACGACGTCGACCGCGGTACGCAGGTTCGGGTGCAGGGCCAGGCCAAGCCGCTGTGCCACCGAGGGCGAGACGTCGTCCGCGTCCACCAGCGCGACCCGCGTGCCGCCGCGGGCCAAAGCCCGCGCGAGTCCGATGGCGACCTCGGTGCGCCCCGCCCCGCCCGGCGGACCGGCCACGACGGTGACCGGCCCGGCCCCGCCCGTCGACGCGACGGGCTCGGTCAGGGGCTCGCTGCCGAGCGCGCGGAGCTCGGCGTCGAGGTCGGAGCTCGCCTCGACCGCCAGCGCCTCGATGGCGGCGAGGACCGTCTCGGGGTCGGCGCTGGCGGGCAGGATCTCGTCGACACCGAGCTCGGTCAGCCGCTGGCGGCCCCAGGGCTCGGAATCGTCGAAGACACCCAGGATCCGCCGCTGCGTGCGGTGCAGCTCGGCCACCAGGCGGGGGGTCAGGAACGAGGTGAGGTCCTCGGCGACCAGCACCTGGAAGCGTTCGTCCACGGCTTCGCGCGCATCGAGCACCCGGGCGCGGACGCGGGCGCCGCCGTGGTCGGCGATGAACCGGTGCAGTCGCTCGGCCCAGTCGCGGGGCGAGACGACGATCGCGACCTCGGGTGTCACCGTGCCACCTCCGCCGGGAGCTCCTCCTGGCACGGGGCGGTGGGCACGGGTTCCTGGCCCGTCGACAGCACCACGGTCAGGCCCCCGGCATCGATCGCCGAGGCGAGGCAGAGCGCCGTGTCCGCGTCGACGGCGATGGTCACGTGGAAGCCCCCGAGTGACCCGATCCCGACGTTGGTCTCGTCGGAGACTGCCAGCACCCGCGCACCCGAGACCAGGTACTCCGCCTGGCCGTCGACCACCCGGATCACGTCGATCCGGTCCTCGGGGTCGATGTCGCCTCCGACCGCCCGTTGACGCTCGACGGGGATCGAGATCCGTCTGCCGTCCACACCGCTGGCAGCGGGCGCGGTCAAGTCACTGTCGCGCAGCGGGGCGCCGGCCGGGATGGTGACCGCGGCGACCATCCCGTCCAGTTCGGCCAGCTCCTCCCGCGTGACGCGTTGGTCGAGGCCGCCGCCGTCGAGGCTCGCCTCGCGCAGGTCGTCGGCAGCGACGGTGGCG
>JAWVZB010000112.1:0-9467 GCA_033722375.1 Nitriliruptorales bacterium
CAGATGTTGGCCGCGACACCACCGCGCCGGACCTCGAGCTCGTCCACCAGGAAGGACAGGCTCACCCGGTCGAGCTGATCGGCGACGAGCTGCTCGGAGAACCGGCCCGGGAAGGTCATGAGGTAGTCGGTGGCGATCGATCCGGTGACCGCGATGCGCACGTTGTCCCGCCGTTCGTTGGCAGGCCGGAGGGTAGGCGACGGGGGAGGTCGGTCAGCGCACACCGTCGGCCGGTGGAGGGGGGTGGGTCGCTACCGTCGTGCCAGGCCGAGTGTGGGAGGTTGCCGGTGATGGAGCCGGGGCAGGTCCTGTCAACGATGTCACGACACATGATCGTCGACGGGTTCGACTTCGTACTGGATCACGAGCGGTCGCAGGGAACGACGCTGGTCGACCTGCGCGACGGCACCGAGTACCTCGACATGTTCTCGTTCTTCGCGTCCAACGCGCTCGGCATGAACCATCCGGCGTTGCTGAAGGACGAGGTGCGTGACCACCTGACCCGGGTGGCCATCAACAAACCGTCGAACTCGGACATCTACAGCCCCGAGATCGCCCAGTTCGTCGAGGTGTTCTCGCGGATCCTCGGTGACCCCCGCCTCGACCACCTGTTCCTCATCGAGGGCGGGGCGCTGGCGGTCGAGAACGCGCTCAAGGCCGCCTTCGACTGGAAGCAGCAGAAGAACGAGGCGGCGGGGCGCGATCCGTCCCTCGGGACCAAGGTGATCCACCTGACGGGCGCCTTCCACGGCCGCACCGGCTACACGATGAGCCTCACCAACACCGAGCCCATGAAGGTGGCCGGTTACCCCAAGTTCGACTGGCCGCGGCTCGATGCCCCCTACCTCGACTTCCCGCTGGACGACCACCGGGACGCGAACCAGCAGCGTGAGGACGCGGCGCTCGACCAGCTCCGAGCGGTGCTCGAGGCGGACGGCCCCGACATCGCCTGTTTCATCGCCGAGCCGATCCAGGCCGAAGGCGGAGACCGCCACCTCTCACCGAACTTCCTCCGTGCCACCCAGGAGCTGTGCCACGAGCACGATGTGCTCTTCGCGCTCGACGAGGTCCAGACGGGGGTCGGGCTGACCGGCACGCCCTGGTGCTACGAGCAGCTCGACCTCGCACCGGACCTGGTCGCGTTCGGCAAGAAGACGCATGTGTGCGGGGTCATGGGCGGCGGCCGCATCAACGAGATCGAAGACAACGTGTTCGTCACGTCGAGCCGCCTGAACTCGACCTTCGGCGGCAACCTCGTCGACATCACCCGGATGATCTACGTGCTGCAGGTCATCGAGGAGGAAGCCCTGATCGCGCAGGCGGCGACACTCGGGGAGCACCTGCTCGTCGGTCTCGCGGACCTCGCTTCAACCCATGAGGTGGTCAGCAACGTGCGTGGCCGGGGCCTCATGTGTGCGTTCGACCTCCCCGACCGCGAGACGCGGGATCGGGTGCTGTCGGGGGTGTTCGCCGACGAACACGTCTTCCTGATCGGATGCGGTTCGTCCTCGGTCCGCTTCCGGCCCCCACTGACCGCCACCGAAGCCGACCTCGATCATGCCGTCGCGGCGTTGGACCGGGTGCTGCGCAGGCTCACGTGACCACCGAGGAGCACGCCATGGCAGACGACACCATCCGCTCGCTCGTGGACGGCTCGCGCTGGGACGGGGAGACGCGCGAGACGACGACGATCACGAACCCGGCCGATCACGACGAGACGGTGTCCCGCGCCGAGCTTGCGGGGCCCGACGCGCTGGCCGCTGCGGCTTCTGCCGCGCGCACCGCACAGCGGGAATGGGCAGCGGTGCCGGCTCCGGTGCGTGGGGTGGCGATCGGGAAGCTCGGGCGCATCATCGAGGCCAACAAGGAACCTCTCTCCCAGATCATCACGCGCGAGATCGGAAAGCCGATCGTCGAGTCTCGGGGCGAGGTGCAGGAGGCGATCGACACCTGCATCTTCTTCGCCTCCGAAGGCCGGCGGCTCTACGGGCAGACCGTGCCGAGCGAGATGCCGGACAAGGACCTCTTCACCTACCGCAACCCGGTGGGGACCATGTGCGTGATCACCGCCGGGAACTTCCCCGTGGCGGTGCCGTCGTGGTACATCGTCCCGGCCCTCGTGGCCGGTAACGCCGTGGTCTGGAAGCCCGCGGAGTACACCCCTGCGGTGGCCGACGCGTTCACCCGGCTGATCCACGCGGCGGGGATCCCGGGCGGGGCGCTGCAGATGGTGCTGACGGGCGGCCGTGACACGTTCCAGGGGCTCGAGACCGCGTTCGAGGACGGGAACCTGGACAAGGTCGGCTTCACCGGCTCCGTGGACGTCGGGCGCGCCATCGGGGAGCTGTGTGGCCGCCACCTCGTGACCCCCACGCTCGAGCTCGGCGGCAAGAACCCGCTGGTCGTGATGCCCGACGCGAACCTGGATCTCGCGGTGGAGGGGTCGCTGTTCAGCGGGTTCGGAACCGCCGGCCAACGCTGCACCTCGCTCGGCGTCGCGATCGTCCACGAGGCGGTCCACGGCGAGTTCCTCGACCGGTACGACAAGGCGGTGCGGGAGGCGGCGGTCGGCAGCCCCACCGAGGACGTCGTCTACGGCCCCATGATCAACCAGCGGTTCGCGGACAACTACGAGGGCTGGCTCGAACACATCGAGAGCCACCACCGCACCCTCGGCTCGACGGCGGTCGGCCGCATCGACGACGAGCACCCCCGCGAAGGATTCGTCGGCGATCCGTCCACCGGGCTCTACTACCACCCGGTGATCGTGGACGGGGTCACCAGCGACGACGTGCTGTACCGGCAGGAGACGTTCGGTCCCATCGTCCCGGTCACCACCTTCTCGGATCTGGACGAGGCGATCGAGCTTGCGAACGGCCACGGGTACGGGTTGTCCTCCGCGATCTACACCACCGACCCCCACAGCGTCTTCCGGTTCCGCGAGGGTGTCAGCGCCGGGATGCTGTCGGTCAACAACTCGACGTCCGGAGCGGAGGCGCATCTGCCCTTCGGGGGGAACGGTCGCTCCGGCAACGGCGCTCGGCAGTCGGGAATCTGGATGCTCGAGCAGGTCACCCGCTGGCAGTCGATGAACTGGGACCACAGCGGGCGGCTCCAGAAGGCCCAGATGGACGTCGGGGAGGTCGAGGCGGACCTGGACTTCCGGCTCTGAGGCTCTCGGCGAACGACGCCGGCGGCTACTCCGCGTCGTCCTCGTCGCGGAGGAAACGCTCGAACTCGGCGGCGATCTGGTCGCCGGTGGGAAGCGGGCCGCCGCCCAGGCCCTGATCGTCCAGGAGGTCGTCGTCGTAGATCTCCTCGAGCGACTCGATGTGGTTGGTGATCTCGGGCGATCCGGCCGCGGCGACGTCGAGCTTGGTGCGGTGATCGATGATCTCGGCGTCGAAGACGCTGCTGTCGACCTCGAGCTCCAGGTAGTTGGCGAGTCGGAAGAGCAGCGTCTGCGCACCGGCGGGGTACTCCCCGGCGACGTAGTGCGGGATGCGCGCCCACAAGCCGAGCGTGGCGAGCCCGGCGTCCCGCAGCGCCGTTTCGAGCACCACCTGGCAGGACGCGGGCACGACCACCTCCTCGTGGGGCCGCCCGACCTGCTCGAGGAGCTCCTCGTCGGACGAGGTCGAGATCAGCCGGACCGGGCGGGTGTGGGGCACCGGCCCCGGCACGGCTCCGAGACCGACGTACCGCTCGGCACCGGCGTCGTCGGCGATCTCGACGACCGCATCACACAGCGACTTCCACGACAGGTCCGGCTCGGCGCCTGTCACGAGCAACAGGTCCGGGCCGCCAGCGGGAGCGAGGTGCCACAGCTCGAGAGCCGGCCACTCCGGGTCGCCGAGGATGCCGCGCTCGATGTCGAGCAGCGGACGCCGGTCTCGGTAGTCGTAGAGCCGGTCGGCATCGAAGGTCCCCAGGAGATCCGCGTTGAACTGGTCCTTGAGCTGCGCGGCGGCCAACGTCCCCGCCTGTCCGGCGTCGGTCCAGCCGTCGAGCGCCACGAGCATCACGACACCCCGGAGGCCTTCCGGGAGCTGGCGGTGGTAGATGAACAAGTCGGTGTCCTCACGCCTCGAGCGGGAACGGCTCGGTCCCGGCAGACTACGCGCGGAGGTCGCTGTGTCACCACACGAACGTGCGCGCACGCCGGGGCTCGCGGCGACAGCCGCCCGCTGGCTCGTGTCCGACGGCCGAGAAGAGATCACGCATGCCACCGCTTGGCTCGACGCCGGCGAGACGACCCTTGCGGTCCTCACCGCACTCCGCAAGCGGGGCCTGTCCCGGGAGCGGGCCGCCGCGGTGGTGGACGCCGCGCTGGCACGGCGCCGCGCCCGGGACGACTGGCCCCTGGCCGAGCAGATGATCGCGACGAAGCGGGCGCTGGAGCAGGCCAGCCATCCTGCCGTGTCCGCCTGGCGGGCCGAGCGCTTCCGCGGCGTCGAAGACGTCGTCGACGCGGGGGCGGGGGTGGGCGGTGACACCATCGCCCTCGCACGGGAAGCCGCGAGCGTGTTGGCGCTGGACCGGAGCGAGGCCAGACTCGTGATGCTCGGCCACAACGCCGACGTCCACGGCGTGGACGCGGCCGCGGCGGTGTGCGACCTGACGCGGCCGATCCTCAGTCACGTGAACTTCGTGCACGCCGACCCGAGTCGGCGGGTCGAGGGCCGACGGGTCACGCGACTGGCCGACTACCAGCCGTCTGTCGCTGCGATGTGGCCCCTCTTCGCAGCAGCGAAGGGGGGCGCGCTGGTCGTCTCGCCCGGAGTGGATCTCCACGATCCCGATCTGCCGGACGGTGAGCTCGAGTTCGTACAGTTGGGATCGTCGTTGATGGAGGGGGTGGTCTGGACGGGCAGTCTGGCCCGTTCGGGCCACAGGTCGGCCACCGTCATCGCCGACCGGACCGTGCATCGAGCTGCGCGAGGTGCGGGGCAGCTACCCACCGGCGCAGTGGGGGAGTGGCTGCTCGAGCCCGCCCCCGCGGCGGTCCGAGCGAGGCTGCACGACGATCTGGGACGCGAGATCGGCGCCTGGCGACTCGCCGAGCGACGGGCACTCCTGACCACCGACGAGGAGCCGGAAGAGTCGCCATGGTGGCGCGCAGCCCGGGTCGAGGCCGTGCTGCCACTGCGGCCTCGGGCGGTCAAGGCCTGGCTCCGCGAGCGAGACACTGCGCCGATCGAGCTGGTGCTCCACGGGGTCGACGTCGAGGTCGACGCGTGGTGGCGCGAACTCGGCGCGCCGCCACGGGCCTGGGGCGGCCGGGTGATCCACCTGGTCCGACTCGACGACGGGGGCAGCTGCATCGTGACATCGGCCCCGATCGGCACGGAACAACGGCAGAAGGTGGTTCCACACCCGCGACCCAACCGGTAACGTGGTGAACATGACCGACGGCAACGATGCAGGGACCGCGCTCCAGGACCTCCAGGAGTGGGAGCTCGACTCGCAACGACCCTGCACCAGGTGTGGTGGCGAGCAGCACCTCGTGGTGAGCCAGGAGGGCATGGGGAAGTACCGCTGCGACACGTGCGAGCTGGTCGTCGGCTTCGACATGACGAGCTCGACGCCCGAGTTCCTGATCTCGCGAGGGCTCCCGGGCCGCTACACGAAGGACCGGTTCAGCTCGGTCCTCCTCGACGCCGAACGGCGCCTCTGACCCCTTCGCTGGTCAGTCGTCCTCGAGCTGCCGACGTCGTTTGCGGGCCCGCTCCGCGTGCTGCTCCTTGAGCCTGCGCTCGGCGTCCTCCGGTGTCGGGGCGGAACCGCCGCGATGGGCCGGTACCCACCAGGCCCCTTCCTCCGGCTCCTCGGGGTAGGCGTCCTGGGCCTCCCGGAGTAGGCGCGTGATGGCCGACATGAGCTGTTCGGTCTCGGCCACCGGATCGTCGCCGGCGAAGCGCATCGGGGGGCCGTAGTGCACCTGGATCGGCGTCCCACGCCGGAGGTTGCGGGGTCGCCACTTCGTCAACAGCCGGTGGCTGCCCCACACCGCGCACGGGATGATCGGGACGTGGGCGGCAGCCGCCATCCGGACAGCCCCCGTCTTCCCGCTCCGCGGAACGAACGAGGGGCTGATCGTGCCCTCGGGATGGATGCCGACGACCTCTCCGGCCTCGAGTTTCGCGAGGGCGTCCCGGATGGCCTGCTCACGATCGCCGTAGGGGTCCGCCTCGATCTGCTGGAGGGCCCGCATCAAGGGACCCGCGACGGGATGGGTGAACACCTCCCGGCGAGCCACGAACCGGACCCGACGTCGGGGCGGGGGAGGGGCGAGCGCGACGAAGCAGAAGTCGAGATAGCCGATGTGGTTGCTCGCGATGACCGCGCCGCCCTCCCGGGGGATGTGCTCGTGGCCGACCGAGCGGATGTCGAGATCGAGCAGGCGGAACCCGAGGCGGAACAAGACCGACCCCAAGGGGTAGAGATCCACCTCCTCGCTCCCTCCTGTGTGGTGTGTGGAACGTTAGTAGCGACCGGCCCGGGCAGGCCGCAGCCTGTCCACACGGCGGACGCAGCCGCCAACATGACCTGGCTGGTCGCCCGTACGCTCAGCAACCCTCTTCCCGACACGGACCCCGACCTTGCACCTGCTCCTCGCCGCGGGCGCCTCGAGCCGCGACCTCCTGTTGCTCGCCACGGAAGCGGGCGCCCAGGGCTCGACCTCGAAGTTCAGCATGCCCATCTGGGGCTGGATCGTGTTCCTCGCGGCGATGGTCGGGCTGCTGCTGGTCGACCTGTTCGTCTTCCAACGCGAGGCGCATGTCGTCGGAGCCAAGGAAGCCGGGATCTGGTCGGCGATCTGGATCGGTTTGGGGCTGCTCTTCACGGGCGTGATCTACCTGCTCTATCCGGACCCCGGCGAGGCGAGCATCAACTACCTCTCGGGGTTCCTGATCGAGAAGAGCCTCTCGGTCGACAACCTCTTCGTGTTCGTGTTGATCTTCCAGTACTTCTCCGTGCCTCCCGAATATCAGCATCGCGTGCTCTTCTGGGGGATCTTCGGCGCGTTCGTGTTCCGGGGCATCTTCATCGCCCTCGGGACGGTGCTGTTGGCCCAGTTCGCCTGGATCGCCTACGTGTTCGGCGCGTTCCTCATCTACACGGCGTACAAGCTCGCGAGTGCGGACGAGATGGAGGTCCATCCGGAGAACAACCCGGTGCTCAAGGCCTTCCAACGGTTCGGTCGGATCACCGACGAGTACCACGGGCAGCAGCTCACGGTGAAGAAGGACGGGAAGCGCTGGGCGACCCCGCTGCTCGCGGTGCTCGTGGTCGTGGAGACCACCGACATCATCTTCGCGGTCGACTCGATCCCGGCCATCCTCGCGGTCACCCGCGAGCCGTTCATCGTGTTCAGCTCCAACGCCTTCGCCCTGCTCGGGCTCCGGGCCCTCTACTTCCTGCTCGCGGACGCGGTGCGGCGCTTCGAGTACCTCGATCTCGGCGTCGCCGGGATCCTCGGACTCGTCGGTGTCAAGATGGTCGTCGAGGAAGCCGGCCTCGTGCACATCCCTGCATGGGCGAACCTGGTCGTGATCCTCTCCATCCTCGCTGCGTCCATCTGGTTCTCCATCCGCGAGCAGGGCTGGGACGAGATCAAGGGCCACGTCGGCGGGCAGCCAGGCTCCAGCCTCGACGAGCAGGAGGGTGCCGAGGCGGCCGCCGGCGACCAGGCGTGACGGGACGGCAACCGGGGGAGGGGTAGCCTCGGTCGACGATGTCCTCTCTCACCTGCCAGAGCTGCGGCCGTTCCTTCCAGCCCCGTTCCGAGCTCCTCGAGCGCTATCCGGGATGGGAACCCAAGGAATGCCCCAACTGCTACCGCACGTCCAACAAC
Organism: Nitriliruptorales bacterium; assembly: GCA_033722375.1. Classification (GTDB taxonomy): domain Bacteria; phylum Actinomycetota; class Nitriliruptoria; order Nitriliruptorales; family Nitriliruptoraceae; genus JAWVZB01. The sequence continues at coordinate 7,859 of JAWVZB010000112.1, forward strand.
GGCGGCGGCAGTGGTGCGGCGAGCCGAAGGAGCTCTCGCGAGGAGAACCTGACCCTCGATGCCGTGCTCGAGAAGTACGACGGAGGCCCCCAGACCGGCGTCTTCACCGACGGCAGCGCCACCCCGAACCCCGGCCCGGGAGGCTGGGGGGCGGTCTACGTCGTCGACGGCGAGGTGATCCGACAAGCGCACGGCCACGAAGCGCACACGACGAACAATCGGATGGAGCTCACGGCCGTGATCGAAGCGATGGACCTCGTGCCGGAGGGAACAGACGCCACGATCTACACCGACAGCCGGCTGGTCGAGCAGACCTTGAACCAGTGGGCTGACGACTGGCGCCGCCGGGGCTGGAAGCGGAAGACCGGGCCCGTCGAGAACCTCGATCTCGTCAAAGAGGCCTACAACAAGCTCGAGAGCCGGCCGGAGCTCGAGGTGCGGTGGATCAAGGCCCACGCCGGAGCGCTGTGGAACGAGTACGCAGACTCGCTCTCGACCGCCTACACCCGAGACGAGCTCTAGATGCCTGCGTCGTCAACGGACGCGCCCGCCGTCGAGGTGGATGGCATCGTCAAACGCTTCGGTGACACCGTCGCGCTCGACGACGTCGACATCGTGCTGGAACGCGGCAAGATCCTGGGGTTCCTCGGCCCGAACGGGGCGGGGAAGACCACGCTGGTCAGGGTCCTCGCCACCCTCCTGCGCCCGGACGCGGGGCGGGCGTCGGTGTTCGGGCACGACGTGGTGGCCGAGGCTGCCACCGTCCGACGCATCATCGGGCTGACCGGCCAGTACGCGGCCGTGGACGAGCTGTTGACGGGGCGGGAGAACCTGCGGATGTTCGGGCGCCTGTTCCACCTGCCGCCCAGCGAGGCGAACCAGCGCGCGGACGAACTGTTGGAGCGGTTCGACCTGGCCTTCGCGGCCGACCGCCCCGCACGGACCTACTCCGGCGGCATGCGCCGGCGACTCGACCTCGCGTCCTCCCTCCTGACACGCCCCCAGCTGTTGTTCCTCGACGAGCCGACCACCGGGTTGGACCCGCGGTCCCGCGGGGATATCTGGCAGGTGATCCGCGAGCTCGTCTCGGAGGGGACCACGCTGCTACTGACCACCCAGTACCTCGAGGAAGCCGACCAGTTGGCCGACACGATCGCCGTGATCGACCACGGCCGCATCATCGCCGAAGGCACTGGCGACGAGCTCAAGTCGAAGGTCGGGGGACAGGTGGTCGAGGTCGTGCTCGATGATCCGTCCGACCGTGACCGCACCCTCAGCGTGCTCAGCCAGCTGCGGAGCGACGCCGAGGTCCACGAGGTGAACGAGCGCAAGCTTCACGTGGCCGCGCCCGGCGAAGACGGCGTGCGCTTCCTCTCCGCGGTCGCCCGTGTGCTTGCGGCCGAGGACATCACCCTGCGCGACCTGGGTCTCCACCGACCGACGCTCGATGACGTCTTCCTCGAGCTGACGGGGCGCGGAACCGCGGCACCGTCCGACCAGCAGCAAGCGGCCCCGTCGCAGGCGGCGCTGTCATGACCAGCGTCGAGTTCATCGAGGCCGGCAGCCGCTGGCGGTGGGCCGTCCGGGACGCCACGACGGTGACCTGGCG
>JAWVZB010000113.1:0-9459 GCA_033722375.1 Nitriliruptorales bacterium
CCGCCCTCCTCGGAGCGTCGCTGATCTACTAGGCCTAGCACTGGTATCCGAGAATGTCGTCCGCGATGACGCAGGCGAGACCGAAACCCGGAGCATCGGTGTGCGAGTGCGCCAGTGCCGGCGCGGCGGTGCCGAGCGCCATGAGCGCCCCGAGTGCGATGGTCACGAGTGTCTTCCTCATCGGTTCTCTTCCCCGTGGCGATGCCGGCCGGTCCGGCTACCCAGGTACCGACGTGACCGTTGGAACCCCGGCCGGGGGTACGCCGACACCCAAACGACACGGTCAGCGGTCGCCCCGCATCGCCCTGCGCGCAGTCGGACACGTTCGGCGGTCGCGCCACCACCGACCGAGGTCAGCCGTTGCCGCGCCCCGGCGGGTCGCCGTCCTGGCCCGGCGGGGTACCGCCCGGCGGTCCGCCTCCGTTGCCATCACCCCCGCCCCCGTCACCGCCGCCGCCGTCGGTGCTGCCGCCGGTCTGGTCCCCGGTGTCGGTGGTCGTTTCGGTCGGCGAGGGGCTGGGGCTCGGGCTCGACTCGTCGGTGGTCGTCGGCTCGCCGGACACGACGAGATCGACTGCCGATCCCGCCGCGACGGTCACGCCTGGATCCGGGGCTTGTGAGAGGACCAGCCCGTCGGGCTCCTCGGACTCCCGCCGTTGCACGTCGCCGACCTCGAGGCCGGCGTCCTCGAGGATCCGCGTCGCGGCCTCGACGGTCATCTGCGAGACGTCCGGGGTGGTCACCTCCTCACCGTCGCTGCTCGGCCAGAGGGCCACGCCCACCAGCGCCGCTGCCAGGAGCGCCAGCGCCACGAGCAGCCACCGCGTCGATCGGGAGCGCCCGTCGGGCTCACCGTCGATGATGACCGGCAGCGTGGCGGTGTCGCCGCCGACCTGCGCGAGCGCGGCGGCCACGTCGCTGGCGGTCTCGAAGCGGGCGTCAGGGTCGCGCTCGAGCAGCCGGAGGATGATCCGTTCCAGACCCGCAGGCAGGTCCGCCAGCTCAGACGGTGGGCTCGGATCGATCTCGAGACGCTGGACCGCGGTCGCAGCGGCGGTGTCACCCTTGAACGGCCGCCGCCCCGTCACCATCTCGTACAGCACGACCCCGAGCGAGAACAGATCGGCGCGGTGGTCGACCGGGGCGTCGCTGATCTGCTCGGGGGACACGTAGGCGGCACTCCCCATCGGGTTGCCCTGGGTGATGGTGTCGCCGGCGTGGGCCTTGGCCAGTCCGAAGTCCGCCAGCTTCACCCGACCCTTCGGATCGAAGAGCACGTTGCTCGGCTTGACGTCGCGGTGGATGATCCCGGCTTCGTGCGCGGCCTCCAGGGCATCGCAGATGGACCCCGCGATGCGGATCGCCTCGTCCGCCGGTAGCGGGCCACGCTCGTCGATGCGGTCGGCGAGGGTGGGCCCGTCGACGTACTCCATGACGATGAACGGGTGCTCGCCATCGATGCCGGTGTCGTGCACCTGCACGATGTTCGGATGGTTCAGCCCGGCCGCGCGTTGTGCCTCCCTGGCGAACCGATCCTCGCCCCGACCGTCAGGATGGGCGCTGCGGTCGAGCACCTTGACCGCCACGTCACGACCGAGGCGCTCGTCCTCCGCTCGGTGGACCACGGCCATGCCGCCACGGCCGATCTGGCCCTGGAGGTGGTAGCGCCCGGCGATGACCGCGCCGGTGTCCGTTGCCATGGATGGGAACCTCAGAACGACCGCGGCTCCCATTGTTCCCTTCCTCCCCCAGGCTGGGACCGCGGTCAGGTGGTCGACCGGTCACCCCTGGTCGGGCTCCGCCCCGGGGTCGCTGCCGGTCTGTTCACGGCCACGAGCGATGACGGCTTCCCGCCGCCGGTCGACCTCCTCGGGGTCGAAGCGCAGGTCGGCAGCCCGGCGCCGCTCGAGCGTGAGGCCCTCCGCGAGGGTCGTGGCGGAGACCTCGAGGTAGGTGCGACGGATCGCCGACACCGCGACCGCGTCGTTCGAGGCGATGTCCGCGGCGAGCCGCTCGACCGTCGGGAGCAGCTCGTCGTGGGGCACGACCTGGTTGACGAGGCCGATGCGGGCGGCCTCGTCGGCGTCGACGTAGTTGCCCGTGAAGCTCATCTGCCGCGCGTAGCGGATCCCGACCGCCTGCGGCAGGGTGGCGGTCAGCCCCCAGCTCGGGTGGATGCCGACCCGGGCGTGGGTGTCGGCGAACCGGGCGCGGTCCGAGGCGATGAGGAAGTCGCACAGCAGCGCGAGCTCGAGCCCACCCGTGACGGTCACGCCGTTGACCGCCCCGATCACGGGCGTGTCGAGGTCGTGGAACACCGCCGGCAGGTCGGGTCCGCCCCCGCTGAGGTCGAACTCCCCCGCCGCAGCGGCCTTGAGGTCGACCCCGGCGCAGAACGCCGGGTCGGCGCCGGTCAGGATGATCGCCCCGACCTCGTCGTCGGCGTCGGCCTCGCGCAGCGACTCGGTGAGGGCTTCGAGCAGGGCGATGTTCATGGCGTTGCGGACATCGGGGCGGTTCAACGTGATGGTGGCGACGGGTTCGTCGCGATCGGTCCGGACGACCATGGACGCTCCTCCGTAGTAGGCGGCTTGCCGGGCACCGTAGACGCCGTAGGGTCGACCCACGACCGAGTGGAGGACGGATCATGGCTACCCACGGACGCTTCGTGTGGAGCGACCTCGGTGTCGACGACATCGAAGCGGCAACGGAGTTCTACCGCGACGTCTTGGGGTGGGAGACCCGCGACGCCTCCGCCGGCGAGGACGACGTCTACTTCGAGTTCACCAAGGACGGCCAGGTGGTGGCCGGGCTCTACCCGCTTGACGACGAGGAGCAGCCCCCGAACTGGACCTCGTACGTGGCGGTGGACGATGCCGCCGAGGTGTGTGCCGCGGTCGAGGAGCGGCACGGGAAGGTGATCCTCGCGCCGACCGAGTACGGCGACCAGGGCACCGCCGCGATCATCGAGGACCCCACCGGCGGGGTCGTCGGACTCTGGCAGGCCGGCACACACGAGGGCGCGGACGTCTTCAACGAGCCCGGGTCGATGTGCTGGAACGAGCTCGCCACCCGCGACCTCGACACCGCCAAGACGTTCTACGCCGACGTGCTCGGCTGGGACCTCCACGACGAGGACTTCGGCGGGTTCGACTACACCACGATCGTGCTCGATGACGACCCCAACGGCGGCATGTTCGCGATGGGTGAGGCCTTCCCCGCCGAGCACCCGCCCTACTGGGCGGTCTACATGGCGGTCGAGGACGCCGATGACACCCTGGACCGTGTCCGCGAGGCCGGCGGCGAGGTCGTCGGTGAAGCACAGGACACGCCGTTCGGGCGCGTCGCGACGGTGGTGGATCCTGTCGGGGCGCGGCTGCGGATCATCCAGCTCGCGGAGGATCCGACCGGGCCCGGGTGACCCTCCGACCGCCCGAGGTGAGCGCCCGACCGCTCCGGGTCGGGGCGTGATCTCGAGCTCTTGACGCTGCGTCCCGTCCGTGACACCGTCGGTGGGTCCGGGCAGACACGCACAGGAGGCAGATCATGCTGGGTGACAGCAACATCGTGGCGATCGTCCCGACCCACGACCTCGGAACGAGCAGGCCGTTCTACGAGGACACACTCGGGCTCAAGGTGATCCAGGAGGACGAAGGGAGAGCGGTCGGCTTCGAGACCGGCCAGGGCACCAAGCTGCTGCTCTACGTGACCCAGGTCAACATCCCGGCCGAGCACACCACGGCATCGTTCACCGTCGACGACGTCGAGGCGACGGTCGCCGAGCTCGAGTCACGCGGTGTCGAGTTCGAGGTCTACGACCTCAGTGAGTACGGGTTCGAGGATCTGGAGGAGGCCAAGATCATCCAGATGCCGGACGGCGCCAAGTCGGCGTTCTTCAAAGACCCCGAGGGCAACATCCTCGCCCTCGGTGAGGGCCACTGGAGCTAGTAGGGAACCAACGACCGTTCGAGGGCGGCACCTGGTGCCGCCCTTGACGCGTCGAGCGGTCGATGCCACGTTGGAAGATCGGACGGGGGGAGAAGAAGCGACGACAAGGAGTGCGCACATGCTCGGGGACAAACCAGTCATGGCGGTCGTTCCCACCCACGACCTCGACAAGGCCCGGCCCTTCTACGAGGAGCAGCTCGGGCTGCGGGTGGACGAGGAGACGTCCCTTGGCTCGGTGCTCCTCGCGGCAGGTGACGGCACCACCGTGCTGCTGTACGAGACCCAGGTCGCGATCCCCGCGGAGCACACGGTCGCGACCTTCCTCGTCGACGATGTCGCGGCCACGGTCGAGGAACTCGAAGCCCGGGGTGTGACGTTCCAGGAGTACGACCTCCAGGAGTTCGGTTACGAGGACGCCCCGGAGGGGACGACCAAGGTCGTCGAGATCCCGGACGCCGGCGCGAGCGCCTGGTTCACCGACCCCGAGGGCAACATCCTCGCCGTCTTCTCCCGCGCGTAGGGCGGCAACGCCCGACGTCCGGCGGCGTCGGCGCGATCGGGGCGCTTGACACGGCGCCTTCGCACGCGTATAACTTATCAGCGTTAAGTTATGGTTGTTCATACGAGCGTTGCTCTCCGACCAACCCGTCTGCAGCCCCGGAGTCGTCATGCCCCGCCGCTCGATCGCCGACCTGCTGGTTCGCCGCCGGTGGTGGGTGGTAGCCGCCACGCTCGCGTTCCTCGCCGTCGCTGGGGTGGTTGGCGGCGGGGTGGCAGACCGGCTCGTGTCGGGCGGCTTCGAGGACCCTGAGGCCGAATCCACCGTCGCCGCCGAGATCCTGAGTGAGGAGTTCGATGCCGGGACCCCGAACCTGGTCGCCGTCGTCGATGCCGGTCGCTCCGTCGACGACCCGTCGGGAGCGGAGGGGGGCGGGGCGCTCACCGCGGCGCTGGCGCAGGAGCCCGACGTCGCTGAGGTGGCCTCCTACTGGACGCTCGGCAACGCCCCGCCCCTTCGCTCGACGGACGGGACCAAGGCGCTCGTGCTCGCCCGCATCCGGGGCACCGAGGACCACGTCCTGGCCCGCGCCGGCGAGATCGCCGACGAGTACACCGGCGAGTTCCAAGGGCTCGAGGTCATGGTCGGCGGCCAGGCTGCGACCTTCGACGAGGTCAACCACGTCATCGAGGAGGACCTGCTACGCGCCGAGGCGATCGCGCTCCCGGTCACCCTGATCCTCCTGATCATCATCTTCGGCAGCGTCGTGGCTGCGCTGCTGCCGCTGGCCGTCGGCGGGTTCGCGATCCTCGGCACCTTCCTGGCGCTGTACGTCATCGGTGGTCAGACCGACGTGTCGATCTTCGCGCTCAACTTCACCACCGCGATGGGCCTCGGGCTCGCGATCGACTACGCGCTCCTCGTCGTGTCCCGCTTCCGCGAGGAGCTCGACGGCGGCTACGAGGTTCCGGTCGCGGTCCGGCGCACGCTCCAGACGGCGGGGCGGACGGTCGTGTTCAGCGCCGCCACCGTCGCGTCGTCGCTGGCGGCCCTGATCGTGTTCCGCTTCGCGTTCCTGCGCTCGTTCGCGTACGCCGGGATCGCGGTCGTGACGCTCGCCGCGATCGGGGCGGTGGTGGTCCTGCCGGCGATCCTCGCGCTCGTCGGCACCAACGTCGACCGCTGGCGGGTGCGCAAGCGCCGCCCTGCCGAGACCGGTCAGGAGGGGGACGGCATCTGGCACCGCATCGCGGTGACCGTGATGCGCCGCCCCATCCCGGTCGCCACCGCCGTGATCCTCTTCCTCGCGCTGCTCGGCGCCCCGTTCTTCGGGGTGGAGCTCGGGTTCCCCGACGACCGCGTCCTGCCACCGTCGGCGCAGTCCCGCCAGGTCGGCGACGTCATCCGTGAGGACTTCACCTCTGCCGAGGCCGGGGCACTCAGCGTGATCGCGACCAGCATCGGCGACCCGTCCTCCGAGGCGAACACGGCGGCGATCGACGCCTACGCCACCGAACTGTCCCGCGTGGACGGGGCCGCCCGTGTCGACGCGCTCACCGGCACCTACATCGGCGGCTTCCGCGTGCTCGGCCCCAGCGACTTCAGCCAGCGCTTCGCCACCGCCGGTGGCACCTACCTGTCGGTGGTGCCGTCGGTGGAGCCGATCTCGACCGAGGGTGAAGCGCTCGTCGCCGAAGTCCGCGCGGTCGACGCGCCCTTCGAGGAGGTCGTCGTGGGCGGGGCGCCGGCACAGCTCGTCGACGGGAAGGAAGGGATGATCGACCAGCTCCCCCTCGCCATCGGCCTCATCGCCGTGATCACGTTCGTGGTGCTGTTCCTCCAGTTCGGGTCCGTCCTCGTGCCGGTCAAGGCGATCGTGCTCAACCTCCTGTCGCTGTCGGCGACGTTCGGGGCGATGGTGTGGGTGTTCCAGGACGGCAACCTCTCGGGCCTGCTCGACTTCACCGCCACCGGGACGCTCGTGACCACGATGCCGGTCCTGATGTTCTGCGTCGCGTTCGGCCTGTCCATGGACTACGAGGTGTTCATGCTGTCTCGGATCAAGGAGGAGTACGACCGCACCGGTGACAACGAGGCCTCCGTGGCCATGGGACTCGAGCGGACGGGGCGGATCGTCACCGCCGCGGCCGTGCTGATCGCGGTCGTGTTCGCGGCCTTCTCGACGGGGCGGGTGTCGTTCATGAAGATGTTCGGCATCGGGATGACGCTCGCGGTGCTGGTCGACGCCTTCCTGATCCGCGCCACGCTGGTGCCCGCGTTCATGCGGTTGGCGGGGCGCGCGAACTGGTGGGCGCCGACCCCGCTCCGCCGGCTCCACGATCGGGTCGGCTTCCGCGAGGTGATCGAACTCCCCGACGAGGCCCCCCAGAAGGAGGGGACCGCTCCAGCCGAGCTCCAGACATGACCACCGCCAGCGATGCCAAGGGTCGCCCGCACCGCGCCCCGCGCGGGGAGGGTGACCGTCTGCGGGTCGAGCTGCTCGACGCCGCCGAGCGGCTCCTGGCCGAGAAGGGATCGATCGAGGCGGTGTCGGTCCGTGCGGTCGCCACGGCGGTCGGGGTCACCCCACCGTCGATCTACCTCCACTTCGAGGACAAGGACGAACTCTTCTTCGAGGTGTGCCGCCGGGGCTTCCTGGACTTCGGCGCCGGGCTCGCTGCCGCCCTCGAAGGCGTAGAGGATCCAGTCGAGCAGGTGCGCGCTCTCGGGCGGGCCTACGTCCGCTTCGGGCTCGAGCGCCCCGAGCAGTACCGCATCCTGTTCGGCCAGAAGGTCGCGATCCCCGGTTCGATCGAGACCCCCGACGAGCTCCCCGGCATGCAGGCCTTCCAGGTCCTCGTCGATGCCATCGAGCGGGGCGTGGAGGCTGGCGCGTTCCGCGACGGCGATCCGGTCACGATGGCGATCGGGCTGTGGGCCACCACGCATGGCTACGTCACGCTCACCCACTTCGAGGAGGACGCGCCCGACGAACTGCCGATCGGCGGGGCGCTCGAGGACGTGCTGGACCAGGCCATCCACGGCATCCTCGCCTGACTCGTCCGGTTCGGCGTGTTCGGGCCAACCCTGGACCCCGTCGAGGAGACCTGCGATACTGCTTCTGGGCAGATATCTCGGCAACCAGGAGGGGCACTCGTGGCCACACGGACGCGAACCGACACGAAGCTGATCTCGACCTTGTTCCTCGTCGGGGCGGCGCTCGCCGTGCTGGGGAACGGACTCCATCCGTTCTTCGCTGCGGACGCGACCGCGGCCGACATCGTGGCCGAAGCGAGCTCGAGCTCGCTGTGGCTGCCGGTGCACGTCGGGATCGGCATCGCACTCTTGATGCTGACCGGGGGGCTGGCGCTCCTCGCCGGCGCACTGCGCGACACACCGGGGCGCAGCTACGCGGCCCTGACCGCCGTCCTTGCGATCGTGGGTGGGACCATCTTCACGTTCCAGATCGCCGCCGTCGACGGGTACGCGATGCGAGCCGTGGCTGACCTGCCGCAGGGCGAGGCCGCCGCCGCAGCGATCGCCACACTCGGAGCCATCGACACCGGCCTCCTCTCGCTGTCTGTCATGCTGTTCCTCGGGCTGACGTTCGTAGCGCTGGGCGAGACCTGCGACAAGGCGGACATCTTCGCCGGATGGATCCGCTGGACGGCCACGATCGCCGGAATCCTCGGGGTCATCGTCGGGCTGCTGATGCTCGCCGACACCGCCACCGACTTCACGTTCATCGCCTTCCGGGTGGTGGCGCTCGCGACGACGATCGTCGCGATCGGGATCGGAGTCGCGCTCCGGAAGGGTCCCGAGGTCATCGACCTCAGCACGGCCCCGTCAGAATCGAAGACCACCACCCCCGCCTGACCCGCGGGGACGGACCCCGCGGCGGACCCTCGGGCTCCGGGAGCCGCGGGGGTCCTATCCTGCGCGGACGTCCGCGAACTGCGGGGTGGTGTGGAGTTCCGTGTCCTCGGGCCGCTCGAGGTCGTCGACGACGATGGCGAGCCCGTCGCGATCGGCGGACCGAAACCCAGGACCCTCATCGCCGTGCTCGCGCTCGACGTCAGGCATGCGGTCTCGAGCGACAGGATTATCGACGCGATCTGGGGTGACGATCCACCAGACCGGGCCTCCGCAGCACTACAGGTACACGTCTCGAAGCTACGCAGTGCACTCGGTGAGGGCACCATCCGGACCCGGCGTCCCGGGTATCTGCTCGATGTCCCGCCGGACGCGGTCGACCACGTCCGGTTCGAACGCCACCACTCCGAGGGGCTGACCGCACTGGGAGCCGCCCAGTTCGACGACGCCGTCCACCATTTCGAGGCAGCGTTGGCGCTGTGGCGCGGAGCGCCGCTCGCTGACCTGCCCGACAGGAGGTTCGCCGACGCCACCGTGGCCGCCTTCACCCGAACCCGGGAAACGATCGAGCGCGGGCGGATCGAAGCCGAGCTACGGCGCGGCAACCACGAAGCGGTGCTCACGGACGTCAGCGACCTCCTCGCCGCCAACCCGCTCGACGAGAGTGTGCGGGCGATGGCGATGCTGGCCCACTACCGCTCGGGGCGTACGGCGTCGGCCCTCGAGCTCTACGACGAGGGACGGCGCGAACTCGCGGAGGAGCTCGGGATGGATCCCGGTCCCGAGCTCGAGGCGCTCCACCGACAGATCCTGGACCACGACCCGTCGCTGGCTGCCGAGGCGGAGCTACCGCATGAACTCGGGGGTACCACCACCCAACGACGCTCGCTGACCGATGCGCTGCGCCCGGTCCTCCAGCTTGGGGAACGGACCGTCGAGCTCGAACGTCCGGTCGTGACCCTTGGCAGACATCCGGATCGGGTCGTCCACGTAGAAGATCCCAAGGCGAGCCGTCGACATGCGGAGATCCGGCGGATCGGCGAGCTCTACATCATCCGCGACCAGGGATCGACCAACGGCACGATCGTCAACGGCGCCCCCGTGCTCGAGGCGGAGCTCGCAGACGGCGACGAGATCGA
>JAWVZB010000114.1:0-9438 GCA_033722375.1 Nitriliruptorales bacterium
CAGGACATGCGCGGGGAGGTGACGGCATGACTGCGACCGACACACCTGGCACCAAGGAGGTCGGAACCGCCCGCCGCCGCAAGGAGGACGCGCGGCTGGTGACAGGGGAGACCCGCTGGACATCCAACATCACGATGCCGGGGATGCTGCACGCCGGGATCCTGCGCAGCCCGATGGCTCACGCGGAGATCACGTCGGTGGATCTGTCCGCAGCGCTCGAGCAACCCGGCGTCGTCGCCGCCTACTCGGGCGCCGACCTCGCTGACGACTACGGGGACCTGCCCTGTGCCTGGCCGGTCACGCCCGACATGAAGGATCCTGGCCACAAGCCACTCGCGGTCGACCGGGTCAGGTTCGTCGGTGACGGCGTCGCGATCGTGCTGGCCGAGAGCGAGACGGCCGCGATCGACGCTCTCGACCATGTCGACGTTCAGTACGAGCGGCTCGATGCCGTCGTCGACATGGAGGAAGCGCTGGAAGAAGGGGCCCCCCTGGTTCACGAGGCCGCCGGCACGAACGAGACCTTCGTATGGCCGCTGCAGACCGGCGATCAATCCGTGTTCGACGATGCAGACGTCGTTGTCTCGCGTCGCTTCGTCCAGCAACGGCTCGTCCCGAACGCGATGGAACCGTGCGCCGTGGTCGTTTCCCCGCTGCCCGGCACCGGCGAGTACACCATCTACTCGGCGACGCAAGTGCCGCACATCCTGCGAACGATGGCGGCGATGGTCACCGAAACGCCCGAGGCCAAGATCCGAGTGGTGGCACCAGATGTGGGCGGCGGTTTCGGTTCGAAGCTGCAGGTGACCGCTGAGGAGATCCTGCTGCTCGCCTTGGCGAAGCGCCTCGGGCGGCCGGTGAAGTGGGTCCAGACTCGGTCGGAGGCGTTCAAGGTCACACACCACGGTCGCGACCAGATCCAGGACATCACGATCGCCGCCGACGCAGATGGGACCTTCCGGGGGATGCGGGCACACATCTACGCCGACATGGGCGCCTACCTCATGCTGGTGACACCCGGGGTGCCCGTGCTCGGGGGGTTCATGTACTCGGGCATCTACAAGTTCGACGGCTACGACTTCCGCTGCACGGGTGTCTTCACGAACAAGACGCCCACCGACGCATACCGCGGTGCCGGGCGTCCGGAGGCCACGTTCGCGCTGGAACGCATCGTGGACGAGCTCGCCGACGAACTCGGTCGTGACCCGATGGATCTCCGCCGCCAGAACTGGATCAAGCACGAGGAGTTCCCCTACGACACGATCGCCGGTCTGACCTACGACACCGGCAACTACGAGGACGCCACCGACCGCGCGATGGAGCTCTTCGACTACGACGGTCTGCGTGAAGAGCAACAGCGGCGCCGCGAGGACGATGACCGACTACAGCTCGGCATCGGGATCTCGACCTACACCGAGATGTGCGGGCTCGCGCCCTCCCGTGTGCTGGGACAGCTCGACTACGGGGCCGGAGGCTGGGAGGCCGCAACCGTGCGGATGCTGCCCACGGGCAAGGTCCAGGTCGTAACCGGCACGTCCCCGCACGGGCAGGGTCACGTGACATCGTGGAGCCAGATCGCTGCCGATGCGCTTGGAGTCCCCTTCGAGGACGTCGAGGTCCTCCATGGAGACACCCACGTCTCGCCGCAGGGGCTGGACACGTACGGATCCAGGTCTCTGACCGTTGGTGGAATCGCGGTCCTGAAGGCCTCGGAGAAGGTGATCTCGAAGGCGAAGCCGCTGGCTGCGCACATGCTCGAGGCGTCCGAGGACGACATCGAGTTCTCCGACGGTCGTTTCCACGTGAAGGGCGATCCCGAAGCGTCGGCGACCATCCAGGATCTCGCACTCGCGGTTTTCGCGGCCCACGACCTACCCGACGGTATGGAGCCCGATCTCACCGGCCACACGGTCTTCGATCCCGAGAATTTCTCGTTCCCACACGGCACGCACCTGTGTGCGGTCGAGGTCGACACGGAGACCGGCAGGCCGTCCATCCGCCGTTACGTCGCTGTTGACGACGTCGGCAACGTCATCAACCCGCAGATCGTCGAGGGGCAGGTCCACGGCGGCCTCGCTCAGGGCATCGCACAGGCGCTCTACGAGGAGGCCATACACGACGAGCGGGGCAACCTGACGACCTCGTCGATCGTTGACTACTACGTCCCAGGGGCTCCGGATCTTCCCTCCTACACGACGGATCGCACGGAAACGCCGGCCACGTCGAACCCGCTCGGTGTCAAAGGAGTCGGGGAGGCAGGCACGATCGCTTCGACCCCGGCGGTCGTCAACGCGATCGTCGATGCCGTGCGCCATCTCGGGGTGAACGACGTGCGGATGGCCTGTACCCCCGAGCGGATCTGGCAGGCCATCCAGAACGCGTCGACAGACGGAGGTGACACATGATCCCCGCAGCGTTCGACTACGTCCGCGCAGCGTCGGTCGACGAAGCCGTTGACGCCCTGGCTCAGCACGGTGACGGGGCGCGCATCCTGGCAGGTGGTCACAGCCTGCTACCACTGATGCGTTTGCGCTTGTCTTTCCCGGAGGTCCTCATCGACGTCGGAAGGATCGATGACCTGCGAGGGGTGCGCGAGGACGGTGACCATCTCGTGATCGGCGCCATGACCACTCACCACGATGTCATCACCGACCCGCTCGTGCGGCAACACTGCGGCGTGCTGGCGGAGGTGACCCAAGAGGTCGGTGATCCGGCAGTTCGCAACCGCGGGACGATCGGTGGCGCGGCGGCTCACGCTGACCCTGCGGGTGACCAGCCTGCAGCGCTGCTGGCGCTCGACGCCGAGTTCGTCGCGCAAGGGAGGGACGGACGGCGGACCATCGCGGCCGCTGACTTCTTCCAGGACTACTTGTCGTCGGCGCTGAACGGGGACGAGGTGCTGGTGGAGATCCGCCTGCCGAAACTCGGCAGCGACTGGTCCTGGAACTTCCAGAAGTTCCAGCGTGTGGCTCAGGCTTGGGCGATCGTCGGCTCCTGCGCCTTGGTGCGCCACGATGACGGCGAGATCGGCGAGGCCCGCGTCGGCCTCGTGCACATGGGCTCGACACCGTTGCGGGCGTCGGCGACCGAGGACGCGCTCGCTGGTGTCGACGTGTCCGACGGCGATGCCATCCGCGCAGCGGCGGAGCAAGCCGCGGAGGGAACCAGCCCGACAGCGGATCAGAACGCCCAACCTGACTACCGCCGGCACCTCGCGCGGGTCCTCACCCGACGTGCCGTGGAGGCGGCTGTGCAGTGACCGACCCCGCCGACAGGGGCCTGCTTCCCAACGGGGTGGACGATCCTGACGACCTCCGATCCTTACTCGCGGAGCATGCCTACCTGGCTGACACTGGACTGGGTACTGCGGTCTTCCTCGCCCTCAAGCTCGGTCGCCCACTGTTCCTCGAAGGAGAACCCGGTGTGGGCAAGACCGAGGTGGGGCGCACGTTGGCAGCGGTGCTGGATGCCCCGCTCATCCGCCTCCAGTGCTACGAGGGGATAGACGCGACCCAGGCGCTCTACGACTGGGACTTCCCACGCCAGCTCCTCCACCTCCGGGCGGCCGAAGCGGCGCACGCGGCTTCGGACGTCACGGCTCTGGAGGACCAGCTCTACGACCGGCGTTTCCTCATCGCCCGCCCGCTGCTTGCCGCGCTGGAGACCACGCCCAGCGTGCTCCTCATCGACGAGATAGACCGCGCCGACGACGAGTTCGAGGCGTTCCTGCTCGAGGTCCTGTCGGACTTCGCGGTGACGGTCCCCGAACTCGGGACCATCCGGGCCGAGACCCGTCCTGTCGTGGTTGTCACATCGAACCGCACTCGGGAGGTCCACGACGCGCTCAAGCGACGTTGCTACTACCACTGGCTCGACCACCCGACCTACGAACGCGAGGTCGAGATCGTCTGTGTCCGGGTTCCTGAAGTGAACCGGCGGCTCGCCGAGCAGGTCGCGAAGGCAACGCAGGCGCTTCGCCAAGCCGATCTGTTCAAGCCACCAGGCGTTGCGGAATCCATCGACTGGACCGAAGCGTTGGTGGCGCTCGGCGTCGACGACCTCGATCCCGACACCGCCTTGCGAACGATCGGTGCTGTGCTCAAGTATCGCGAGGATCAGGAGCGCATGGGACGGCTCGACGTCGGCGAGATCATCGCCGCGTCGCTCGGGGCGTGACGACCGACCGCATGGACCTCGCCAGTGCCCCTGTCCGCACGGTGGTGGCGATCGGACGCGTTCTGCGTGCAGCCGGCGTCGCTGCCACAGAGGGCCGGATCGTGGAGGCGGTTCGAGCCCTTGATGGTCTGGACGCGAGCCGCAGGGACCACGTCTACTGGGCGGGGCGACTCACCTGTTGTGGTGACCCCTCCGACATCGAGCGCTACGACCGGGCCTTCGCTGCCGTCTTCGGTGCTGAGGATCAGGCGGCCCCGGGGCCCGAGCTCACCCCGGTCCGGGAGCAGCTCCATCTTGTGCCCGTCAGCGGTGACGCCGGCGACGGGGCCGGGAACGCGGACGACGGCGTCACCCCGCTGGCTACGGCGGCGTCCCGCGGCGAACTCCTTCGCGAGCGTGACTTCGCCGAGCTCACACCCGCAGAACGTCAAGAGGTCGACCGCCTCCTGGCGCAACTGCGACTTCCCGGCGACGTCCGGCGGTCCCGTCGCAGGCGTCCGAGCAGGACAGGCAGGATCGATCGTGCGCTCACCGTCCGGGCCCTCCTTCGTCGCGGCGGCGAGCCTGCCCGGCTGCTGTACGCACGGCGTCGCGAACGACCCCGACGCGTAGTGCTGCTCGTCGACGTGAGCGGATCCATGAGCGCGTACTCGACCGCGCTGCTTCGGTTCGCTCACGCCGCTGCCCGACGGGGAGCCGTGCCCACCGAGGTGTTCACGATCGGTACGCGGCTGACACGGGTCACACGCGAACTCAGTCTCCACGACCCCGACCTCGCGCTGGCCGCTGTCGGCGACGCCGTCCCCGACTGGGCCGGTGGGACGCGACTGGGGACGCTTCTGAAGGAGTTCATCGACCGGTGGGGCCAACGAGGAACCGCACGGGGAGCGGTCATCGTGATCCTCTCCGACGGTTGGGAGCGAGGTGATGTCGCACTGCTCGGCGAGCAGATGGCGCGTCTGCGCCGGCTCGCCCATCGGATCGTCTGGGCGAACCCGCGCAAGGCTCGCCCTGGCTACCAACCGCTCGCGAGGGGCATGGCCACGGCCCTGCCTCACGTCGACGACTTCGTCGCCGGTAACAGCATCGCTGCGTTGGAGCGGCTCGCGCGCGTCGTCTCCGGTGCAAGCCGCGCACCTGTACGGCATAGTGGTTCGAGCGACGGCTTCGACCGGGAGCCAGGGAATGCGTGACATCCTGCCGACCCTTCGGGAGTGGATCGGTGCGAGCCGCCCGTTCGCGCTCGGCACTGTCGTCGCCACGCGGAAGAGCGCCCCGCGAGAGCCGGGCGCGGCGATGGCACTGTCGCCGGACGATGAGGTGCTTGGCAGCGTCTCCGGCGGCTGTGTCGAGGGAGCGGTCGTGGAGCTCGGCCGCGAGCTGCTCGACACCGGCGGGGCTCGCATCGCGACCTTCGGCTACAGCGATGAGGAGGCGTTCGCCGTTGGTCTGACCTGTGGCGGTGAGATCGACATCCTCGTTGAGCGCATCGATCCCGGCGAGCAGCCCTTCATGGGCGACGTCATTGCCAGCATCGAGGAGGAGGAACCGGTCGCGGTTGCCACCGTGACCGAGGGAGGGGCTCCCGGGGCGAAGCTCGCGGTCTGGCCCGACCGCACGGCCGGGAGCCTCGGCACTGAAGGTCTGGATGTCGCGGTCACGGATGATGCACGTGGCATGCTGGATCAGGGGGTCACGGGTGTCCGCCGGTACGGCAGCTCCGGGGAACGGCGCGTCGACGACGTCTCCGTGTTCGTCGCCTCGTATCAGCCGCCCCCGCAGCTGATCGTGTTCGGGGCCATCGACTTCGCGGCGGCGGTCGCACGGATCGGGAGCTTCCTGGGGTTCCGGGTGACCGTCTGTGACGCCCGCGAGGTCTTCGCGACCGAGAAGCGGTTCCCAGACGCCGATGAGGTGGTCGTGGAGTGGCCACATCGCTACCTGGCCGAGGTGGACGTCGATCCACGAACCGTCATCTGCGTGCTGACCCACGACCCCAAGTTCGACGTGCCCGTTCTCGAGGTGGCGCTTCGCACCGATGCGGCCTACATCGGAGCGATGGGGAGTCGGCGGACCCACGAGGAGCGGCTCGTGCGGCTTCGGGAGGCCGGGCTCACCGAGAACGAGATGGCACGGCTACGGTCGCCGATCGGCCTCGACATCGGAGCCCGCACGCCCGAGGAGGTTGCGGTCGCGGTCGCTGCCGAGATCGTTGCGGATCGCTGGGGTGGGAGCGGACTACCACTGGGTGACACGGAGGGTCGGATCCACGACTCCGCGCGTGATCGGGTGCGAGCGGGTCGACCGTGAGCACAGTCGGCGCGATCGTGTTGGCTGCCGGCGACGGCCAGCGCTTCGGGGCGCCCAAGGCGTTGGTGGAGGTCGACGGGTCCTCGTTGTTGGAGCGCACGGTCAGGACGGCGCGGGGTGCGGGGTGTTCTCCGGTGGTGGTCGTCGTTGGCGCAGCGGCGCAGGCGGCTGCTCCACTCGCGCGACGTGCCGGCGCTGAGCCGGTCGAGAACCCCGACTGGGAAGCCGGTATGGGATCCTCGTTACGGGCCGGATTCGATGCGCTGTCAGGACGTTGCTCGGCTGCCGTGGTCCTGCTGGTCGATCAACCAGACATCGTGCCCGAGGTGCTGCAACGGCTGATCCGACGGTGGCATGACGAAACGTCTGCCGCGGTCGTGGCGACCTTCGCTGGGTCGCAGCGTCCACCGACGCTCCTCGACGCCGACGTCTGGGGAGAGCTGTCGGCAACAGTCGTCGGTGATCGTGGCGCGCAGGCGTGGCTGCGCGCCAACCCCGAGCGCGTCAGCGCTGTCGAGTGCGGCGACATCGCCTCCCCCAACGACATCGACACCCCCGAAGACCTCGCGGAGAAGGAAAGCCTGTGGAGCTCGAGCATGCGTTCACCGTCCCCATCGGGATCGACGCCGCCTGGAAAGTCCTGAACGACATCGAGCGCGTGGTCCCGTGCATGCCGGGGGCACGCCTGACCGGGCACGACGGCGACGAGTTCACCGGGACCGTCAAGGTCAAGGTGGGGCCGATGGAGGTCACCTACGACGGCACCGCCGCCTTCGCAGACCGAGATGTGGACGAGCGTCGTGTGGTGATTCAGGCGCACGGTGACCAACAGCGAGGTGCGGGGACGGCAGACGCGACCATCACCGCGACGATGGCCGAGGAGGCAGCCGGCACGAAGGTCACCGTGAACACCGAGTTGCACATCACTGGGCGCCCCGCTCAGTTCGGCCGAGGGGTGATGGCTGATGTCGGAGACAAGTTGCTCGGACAGTTCGCCGACTGCCTCGCTGAGGAGCTGTCGGGGCGTGGTGCACCCGAGGACGTGCAGGAGCAGGAGCGTTCTGAGGAGGAGCCCGAAACCGCGGCGAAGTCTGACGTCGGGAAGTCCGGGATGCCGGATATGTCCAGGCGGGTCGGCGGGCCCGATCGCAGCAGCGACGACGCGATCGATCTCCTCGACGTGGCGGGGCCGGTGGTGGCCAAGCGTGCGGCGGTCCTGGTCGCGGTGTTCGTGCTCCTGTTCGTGATCTGGCGGCTCCTCCGCGGTGAGAGGTGACGCGGGAGGCGGGGGGTGTGCGCTGTCCGGTGGGCCACGGCGTGGGCCGTGACCCACCACTAGGCTGGCAGGTCCGGAGCCGGCGGAACATGCCGCTCCCACGCCCCGCCGCCCCACCACGGCCGCGGTGGCACCGTCACGACGAAGGAGCCGGACGTGACCGAACGTGTGGACCTCTCCGCACCCGTCGAAGAGGACCCGATGACCTTCCTCCCACCGGAGGAACCGGTCCACCTCCTGGACCCCGACGGGACCTACCACGAGGACGACGACTACCCGCTCGACCTCAAGGACGAACAGCTTCGCGACCTCTACAAGCTGATGGTCGTGACCAGAAAGGTCGACCGCGAGGCGATCAACCTCCAGCGGCAGGGGCAGCTCGGTGTCTACGCGTCGTGCCTCGGCCAGGAAGCCGCGCAGGTCGGGAGTGCCTACGCGCTCGCGGACCAGGACTGGATCTTCCCCTCGTACCGGGAGATGGGGGCTGCGATCGCGCGGGGCGTCGACTCCGCCGGGCTGCTCCACCTGTACCGCGGAACCTGGTTGTCGGATCACGACCCCTACGAGCACCAGTTCGCGCTCATGGCGATCCCGATCGGAACCCAGACCCTGCACGCGACCGGGTTCGCGATGGGGCAGCGGTTCGACGGCAGCAACGTCGTCACGATGGTGTACTTCGGCGACGGCGGCACCTCCGAGGGTGACCCCCACGAGGCCATGAACTTCGCGGGTGTCTTCAAGGCCCCGGTGATCTTCTTCGTCCAGAACAACCAGTACGCGATCTCGGTGCCGCTCGAGCAGCAGACTGCCGCTCCGACCCTGGCCCACAAGGCGGTCGGGTACGGGATGCCGGGACTGCGGTGCGACGGCAACGACGTGCTGGCGACCTACGCCGTGACCAAGCGGGCCGTCGAGCGCGCCCGGGAAGGTGACGGGCCTGCCTTCATCGAGGCGCTGACCTACCGGATGGAGGCCCACACGACCTCGGACGACCCGACGCGCTACCGCACCGACGAGGAGCTCGAGAAGGCCCAGGAGACCGATCCGATCGCGCGGATGAAGAAGTTCCTCCAGGAACGGGACCTGTACGACGACGAGCTCGAGGACGAGATCGAGGAGCACGCCAACTCCGAGGCGCAGCGGATGCGCGACGAGATCTACGACGCCGAGCACGGCGACCCGATGGAGCTCTTCGAGCACGTCTACGTCGACTCGACGGGCCACTTCGAGAAGCAGAAGGAGCAGTTGTCCTTCGAGCTCGAGATGGGCATCAGCGCCGACGTCGAGGGGGGTGGTCACTGATGGCGACCACGCTGGCACAGGCCATCAACAAAGCGCTCCACGACGCCATGGAGGAGGACGAGCGCATCCTCGTCTTCGGTGAGGACGTCGGCAAGCTCGGCGGCGTGTTCCGGGTCACCGACCAGTTGCAGGACACGTTCGGCCGGGAGCGCGTCTACGACACCCCGCTTGCCGAGTCGGGGATCGTCGGGACCGCCATCGGGCTCGCGATGGCTGGTTGGCGCCCCGTCCCGGAGATGCAGTTCGACGGGTTCAGCTATCCGGCGTTCGAGCAGATCGTCAGCCACCTCGCCAAGATCCGCAACCGTTCCCGCGGGACGGTCAAGCTCCCGGTGACGGTCCGGATCCCCTACGGCGGTGGCATCGGGGCGGTC
>JAWVZB010000115.1:0-9431 GCA_033722375.1 Nitriliruptorales bacterium
GCCGACGGCTGCGACATCCCCGCCGCCTGGTGCGACGTCATGCACCTCGACACCCCACATCGTCACGGCGGACCCCTCACCCTGGACAACACCGGGCTCGGCTGCCGCCACCACCACCGCGCCTACGACCACGGACGACTCACCCTCCACCGCCACCCAGACGGCACCCCCACCCTCCACCAACGCGACGGCCCCGACCCCTGAGACCGTGCCGGAGCGGCGTAGGCTCGCCCCATGTGTGACACGATGGTCCACGTCGCTGGAGATCGGGTCCTGTTCGCCAAGAACTCCGATCGCGACCCGAACGAGAGCCAGCTCCTCGAGTGGCGTCCCGCCCAGGACCACGCCGACGGGACGATGGTCGCCTGCACGCACCTTGCGATCCGCCAGGCTCCGCACACCCACGCGGTCCTCCTGTCACGACCCTTCTGGATGTGGGGCGCCGAGATGGGCACGAACGAGCACGGTGTCACGATCGGGAACGAGGCGGTCTTCACCGACCAGCCGTACGCGGACGTGGGTCTCACCGGGATGGACCTGCTGCGGCTGGCGCTCGAACGGGCGGTCACCGCCCGCGAGGCGGTGGACGTCATCGTCTCGCTGCTCGAGACCCACGGCCAGGGCGGGAGTCACGGCCACGAGGACCCGAGCTTCACCTACCACAACAGCTATCTGGTCGCGGATCCGGGCGGGGCGTTCGTGCTCGAGACGGCGGGACGGCGGTGGGCGGTCGAGGAGGTCACGTCCGGCGGGCGCAGCATCTCGAACGGTCTGACGATCGAGGGGTTCGCGCAGGCACACGCCGACCCGCTCCGCACGCACGTCTCTGCCTGCACTGCCCGGCGTGCGTTCACCGAGCCGGCCGCCGCCGCGGCAACGGGACCACTCGACCTGGCACGCGTCCTCCGTCAGCACGGCACGGATCTCAGCCCGGACTACGCGCTGTTGAACGGGGCGATGGCCGCGCCCTGCATGCACGCCGGTGGGCTCGTGGCAGCCTCTCAGACGACGGCGTCGTGGATGAGCGAACTGACCGCTGACCGGGCCCGGCACTGGGCCACCGGCACGAGCGCCCCCTGCACCGGCGTCTTCCTCCCCGTCTCGGTCGATGCCCCGACCGATCTCGGTCCCGCACCCACCGACCGCTTCGATCCGGACACGCTGTGGTGGCGACACGAGCTGCTGCACCGCAGCGCACTGCGCGACCCAGCCGCCAGCTTCCCTCTGTTCACGCCGGAGCGGGACGAGTTGGAACGCGGCTGGTTCCTCGACCCCCCGTCGACGGACGAGGCGGTTGCGCACGCTGACGCCCGGCGGCGCGACTGGACGCAACGTGTCAACCGTGCTATCGAGGAGGACCGTCGTCCCTGGTACGTCCGCCGCTACTGGCGGATCCGCGACGAGCGGGCCGGCGTCCCCGAACTCGCGACCGCAACCTGACGGAGCACAGCGATGAGCGACGAGCGAACCATCGAGCAGCGCCCCGAGGGCTGGGACGCCAGCGCCGAGCACTACGACGAGGTCGCGTCGCAGATCTCCAACGAGATCGCGCCGCTCCTCTGCGACCTCGCCGGCGTGCGGGAGGGGCTGCGGGTGCTGGATGTCGGCGCCGGACCGGGCACCGTCGCCCTCGTCGCAGCCGAGCGGGGCGCCAACGTGACCGCGGTCGACTTCTCCCCCGGCATGATCGCGCGGCTGCACCGGAACGCCGAGGAGCGAGGGGTCGAGGTCGACGCCGAGGTGATGGACGGCCAGGCGCTGACGTTCGACGACGACACCTTCGACGCGGCGGTGAGCAGCTTCGCGGTGATCTTCTTCCCCCGACGCGAGGACGGCTTCTCCGAGATGAACCGGGTGGTGAAGAACAGCGGGACCGTCGCCGTCAGCGTCTGGTCGACGCCTGACCGGATGGACTTCTTCCAGGTGATCGCGGAAGGCGTGCAGCGGGCACTGCCCGATCTCCCCTCGCGGCCGCCACCGGATTGGCTCGCGATCGCGAGTCCCGACGGGCTCCGGAAGGCCATGCTCGACGCCGGTGCCGCCGAGGTCGAGGTGCACACCGAGAACATCACGTGGGAGATCCCATCCGGCGCGTGGCTCCGTGAACGCTTCCGAGAGATGTCGCCGGCGGCGCGCGGACTCCTCGACGGGCTGCCCCCAGAGGACCAGGAGCGGGTCCTCGACAGCATCCAGGAGGTGCTCGAGGACCGCTTCGGGACCGGCCCCGTCACCCTGGAGAACGAAGCCCACATCGGCGTGGCGACCCCCGGCTGACGCCGGCCCGCGTCACCAGTCGACGAGCTTCCAGATCGCGGGCTCGTGGCGCTCGGGCGGACCGACCTCAGCGAACAGCCGCACAGCCTGCTTCAGGTACTGCAGCGACTCCTCCCGCTGGCCAGCGTCGTGCAGGAGATCAGCCAGGTTGTTCAGGATCGCCGCCTCGCGATGGCGGTCGCCATGGCGACGGCACAAGCCGAGCGCGGTCTTCGCGAGCTCGAGCCCGGCGGGACGCTCCCCGCGGTCCGCCTTGGCGAGCGCCAGGTTGTTGAGGCTGGCGATCCGAGGCGCTGGGTCCTCGATCGAGCCGGCGATCTCGAGACTGGTCTCGAGATGCTCGACCGCGGCATCCGGATCCCCCGATGCACGTGCGAGCATCCCCAGCAGGTTGCACGCCTGCGCCTTCGCGGGGTCGTCATCGACCTCCTCGGCGATGGCCCACGCCCCTTGGGCCTCCTCCCTCGCCGTCTCCCGGTCTCCACGGCGGTGGGCCACGAGTGCACGGTCCGTTCGGAGCCGAGCGAGGAGCGGGGCGGGGGCATCGTCCGGTAGCACGTCCAGTCCCGCCTCGATGTGCGCGGCCGCCGACTCCCAGTCACCACTGCGCTCGTGGACGCCGGCGATCCGATGCTCGATCCGGGCGACGC
This sequence comes from Nitriliruptorales bacterium, assembly GCA_033722375.1. Classification (GTDB taxonomy): domain Bacteria; phylum Actinomycetota; class Nitriliruptoria; order Nitriliruptorales; family Nitriliruptoraceae; genus JAWVZB01. The sequence continues at coordinate 2,925 of JAWVZB010000115.1, forward strand.
TCACGGGCGCCTCGAGATGGGCGGCTGCACGCGCGTAGGCCTGGAGCGCGGCTCGATAGTCGCCTCTGAGCGTGAGCAGATCACCCAGACGTCGGTGCAACAGGCCGCGCTCGGGATGTCCGAGCTCCAGCGCGGCCCGCAACTGCGCGATCGCCTCTGCATGAGCCGACAACGCGGCGGCTTCGTCGGCGGCGTCGACGTAGACGCTCGCGGCATCCTCCGTCTTCCCCTCTGCCCGCAGGTGGTAGGCGAGCAGCCCCGAAGACGGCCGCTGCGCCTCGGCTCCCTCCGCCCGGTCTCGTCGGGCTCGCAACGCGGTGGCCACGCGGCCATGGAGCAGCCGCCGCCGCACCGCGCTGATGTCCTCGTAGGTCACGTCGCGGAGCTTGCGATGGCGGAAGCCGTACCGGGGCTCCACACCCCCCGTCGTCTCGGAGAGCAACCCGGCTGCGGTGAGCTCCTCGATCGCGGCCACCGCCTCTTCCACGTCGCGGCCACTCGTCTCCAGCAGGAGGTCGAGGTCGAACGAGCGACCGATCACGGCCGCAGCGGACAGCACCTGGCGGGCTGCATCCGACACGCGGTCGATCTGGCGTTGGAACACGCTCCGGATCCCAACAGGAACGCCCCACGTGTCGTCAGGTCGGTCCGTGTCGGCGAGGACCTCGAGGTACTCGACAGCCACCAACGGCACCCCCTCCGACTCCGCCACCAGGCGATCGACCTCGTCGGACCCGAGCGGCACGTCCATGGCGTCGGACAGCGCCCGAACTTCGTCCTCGTGGAACCGTTCGAGTCGGATCCGCTCCGCCTGACCGGACGCCTCGAGCACGTCCACGACCCCCGCGACGGGGTGTTCCTCACCGAGGAGCCCAGCCCGAGCGGTCACGATGACACAGATCCGTGCCCCTTCGATCCGACGCAGCAGGTACGCCAGCGCATCTGCGGATGCCTCGTCCACCCACTGCACGTCCTCGATCACCACGATCCCCGGGTACGCCTTCGGGAGCGCGGACACGATGATCTGCCGCGCCGCTTCGAGGAGCCGGCGGCGCCCCTCCGCCCTGGTCGCGGGAACGCTGGGCTCGAGGTCGGGGCGGTGGTCGAGCAGCTCGGGTGCGAACCGCCCCGCTTCCTCGAGCCAACGGTCGGAGACGTCGTCGAGCGATCCCGCGGCGCCGACGGCCCGGAGCAGATCCGCCATGACGGAGTAGGCAACCGTCTGCTCCTCCTCGTAGCAGCCGACGGCAGCCACGCTGTGGCCGGTGTCTTTGATCTCGCGTAAGAACTCACCGGTGAGGCGACTCTTGCCGATCCCCGCCTCCCCTTCGATCCAGACCAACTGGCCGGATCGACGCGACTGCTCGTAGCTCTCGCGGAGACGTTCGAGGGCGGCACTCCGGCCAACGAAGGGGACCTCCGTCCGCTGCCGCGCAGGTCGGGTAGGAGCTCGGACCGGTTCGGGAGCCGGAGGATCTGGCGCCTCCCCGGCCACGATCGCCTCGTGCAGGGCCACCGTGCGTTCGAGCGGGGAGACACCGAGCTCGTTTTCCAGCACGGCCACGCACCTCCGGTACTGCCGCATGGCCGCCCCGCGCTGCCCGCGCCAGGCGTACACGAGCATGAGCCGTCGATGCGTGGGCTCGTGCAGCGGCTCGAGCTCGAGCCGACGTTGCGCATGTGCCACCGCGCTCTCCAGCTCGTTGCGCCGGACGGCAACATCGATCAACCAGTCCAACACCTCGCTCAGTCGCCGTCGCTGTCGCTCTGCTTCCGTGGAGCGCCAGTCCTCGAACGGCGGGCAGTTGCGGAGGTGGAAGCCCTCCATGAACTCGCCACGATGGAGGCTCGCGGCTGCGGCGAGCGCCTCGTAGCAGGACCCGCACACCGGATCCGGGCCGTGCTCGTGCTCGTCCGCGGTCGCTCGGAGTCGATCGAACTCCATGACGTCGGCCGCGACGTCTTCCCGCTGGAGTCGCACCTCGTCCCGATCGGCGTCGATCCACCTGGCGTCGAGGCCCTTGTTCAGTGCAGACAGCGTCCGCCGCAGGGCTGCCCGGGCCCGGGTGCCGTCACTCGACGGCCACAGCCACGACGTCAGAGCGTCGCGCCGCTGGGTGCCGTCGACCACGAGACGTGCGAGGACCGCCACGGCCTTGCGGGTATCGACTTGCAAGGGGTCGTCGTCGACCTCGACCTGGGGTGGACCGAGCAGTTCGACGCGCAATCCGGTCATCGAAGGCCTCGTGGGCTCATCGCTCAGAACCACCGTAACGGGCAAGAACGCCGGGACCGCACGGGAGTCCCTTGCCTACCGAGTCCCGTAACGCTTCGGCACGCAGCTCCGTAACGGTTGCGTAACGGTTCCGGCGCGGTCCGGCGGTCGTCTTGCCCTGCACGCCACCGAGGAGGACACGTGACGGGGACCGTCTCGCGGGCCGACAGCGGTCAGCGCCGGTCGGAGGAGCAAGCACGGGGGCCCCAGGACACGCGGATCGAGGCTCCCCCCGTGGATATCGATCCGAGCGACCCGCTCCTGGTGTACGTGCGGTCCAACCCGTCCCCCGTCGACCTGACGCAGCTCAAGCTCGATTCGCCGGCCGCGGACGAGCTCCGTGCCGCCGGTGTTCAGATGGTGGTCCCGCTCGCCGCTCAGGGCGAGCTGATCGGGATGCTCAACCTCGGTCCCCGGCTGTCCGAGCAGGACTACTCGAGCGACGACCGAGAACTGCTGGAACGACTGGCCGGCCAAGCCGCCCCCGCCCTCCGCGTGTCCCAGCTGGCCCGGGAGCAAGAGGCGGAAGCACGGCTCCGCGAGCGCTACGAGCAAGAGATGCGGATCGCCCGCCTGATCCAGCAGAACTTCCTCCCGGAGGAGGCGCCACAGCCTCAGGGCTGGGACCTGCACGCCCTCTACCGCCCCGCTCGCGAAGTCGGTGGTGACTTCTACGACTTCATCGACCTGGAGGACGGACGACTCGGCATCGTCGTGGGCGACGTGACGGACAAGGGCGTTCCTGCGGCGCTCGTCATGGCATCCACCCGGTCGGTGCTGCGCGCAGCGGCCCACCGTCTGGTCGATCCCGGCCCGGTGCTGGAGCGCGTCAACGGCCAGCTCCAACCGGACATCCCCGAGAACATGTTCGTCACCTGCCTCTACGGCGTCCTCGAGCCCGATAGCGGACGGTTCCGCTTCGCGAACGCCGGCCACAACCTCCCGTGCATCCAGACCGAGGATGGCGCTGTCGAGGTCGAGGCGACCGGCATGCCGCTCGGGCTGATGCCAGGCATGAACTACGAGGAGAGCGAGGTCGTGGTCGGCGCCGGCCGGAGCGTGCTGTTCTACAGCGACGCCCTTCCCGAAGCACACAGTCCCGACGGGGAGATGTTCGGGTTCCCGCGGCTCGTCGCAACGGTCGGCGACGCCCCCGGGGGCAGCGAACTCATCGACGCCGTCCTCGAGGCGGTGGACGGCTTCACCGCGGAGGACTGGGAGGAGGAGGACGACATCACGATCGTCGTGCTCGCGCGCTCCGGGACCGCCGACCCCGCCTTCGCCACGGAGGCGAGGGGGCCGAGGGAGCTGGTCTCGTTCTCGCTCCCGAGCGAGCCGGGGCGTGAACGGGAAGCCATGGATCGCGTGAGCAGCGCCATCGCGGAGCTCCCGCTGGCGGAAGGCCAGCTGGAACAGGTGGAGACCGCGGTCTCGGAAGCAACGATGAACGCCATCGAACACGGCAACGAGACCCGTTCGGAGCTGCTCGTCGACGTCCGCGTCGCGGTCGATGGTGACCGACTTCTGATCGGAGTGACAGACCAACGGGTGGGGGGTGACGCCCCGACCACGGAGATCCGACCCGATCTCGAGGCGAAGCTGCGCGGCGACCAGAGCCCGCGGGGCTGGGGGCTGTTCCTCATCGAGAACATGGTCGACGAGGTGCACGTCGACGAGACCGACGACCGGCGCACCGTCGAACTGGTCGTCCGGATGGATGGAGACCCTGATGAGTGACTTCCACGCCGAGGTTCGAAGGCTCGACGACGTCACGGTGATCGCGATCGCCGGTGACCTCGACGGGGACGCGGGCGAGCCCCTTCGGGGCGCCTATCAGGAAGCGACGGCCACTGACCCCGACGCCGTGATCATCGACTTCGACGAGCTCGGCTTCATGAACTCGAGCGGTATCGCACACGTCGTCTCGCTGCTGGGATCCGCGCGCCAAGCGGATATCGACATCCGGGCCTGCGGATTGAGCGACCACTACCGACACGTGTTCGAGATCACCCGGCTCGCGGACTTCATGACGATCTACGACAGCGAGGAGGCGGCGGCCTCGTCTCCTGTCGGGGGATGAGTCGACCGAAGAGGAGGAACCGGGATGAGTGACGAGAACGGCATCAAGCTGGCGGTCCGGGAACGCGATCCCGGCGTCGCGATCATCGACGTCGAGGGAGACGTGACTCCCGCGGCCGAGACACCGCTGACGGAGACGTTCGAGGAGCTCCAGGGAGCGACATCTGTGATCTTCAACTTCGAGGGCCTCGACTACATGAACAGTGGTGGCATCGGGCTGCTCGTCACGCTGCTGGTCCGCGCGCAACGACGCCAGCAGCAGCTGGCCGCCTACGGACTATCGGACCACTACCGGCAGATCTTCGAGCTGACACAGCTCGACGACGCGATCCAAGTAGCGGAGGACGAAGCGGAGGCGATCGCCGCCACGAAGGAGGCATGACATGACCGACGACGACCGGACCCCACGAGACGCCCCCTACTGGGCCGATCACACCACCGAGCTCCGCGTCACCGACGTCGCCGACGGTGGCGACCCGACGCCGGTCGAGGGGCGGAGGATCGCTGGTCCGCTCAAGGGCTTCGGGAAGATGTGGCAGAAGACGTACCGGGTCCGACTCGAAGGCGCCGACGTGACCCCGGAGGAGGTGATCGACACCTGGAAGGAGCGCTACGAGGACTTCTGGCCCGAGACCGCCACGTTCTTCGCGCCACTCGCTGGCGTGCAGCCGGGAGAGGTCGCGCTGATCAGCGATCGTCAGCCCGGCGGCCTCACGCTGTCGACCGGCGTGTTCGTGCTGTACGCGGACGAGCGGTCCTTCTCGTTCATGACACCGGAAGGACATCCCTTCGCCGGGATGATCACCTTCTCGTCACACGAGGACGATGACGGCATCACCGTCGCCCAGATCAAGGCGCTGATCCGGGCTCAGAACCCCCTGGTCGAGTTGACCATGGCGATCTACACCCACCGCAAGGAGGACCAGGTCTGGTTCCACGTCCTCAACGCGTTGGCCGAGAACTTCGGTGTCGAGGGCGAGCCCCACAAGGACGTTGTCTGCGTCGACGACAAGCGACAGTGGGAGTACTTCGGCAACATCCGCTACGACGGCGTGCTGCACGCGCTCCTGCGCCCGTTCCGCAGGCCGTGACACCGCAAGCAACGCCCCGCCCGGGGCCCGACGCGGCGAAGGTCAACGGCCAGGCGGTACTCGCCTGGGGGCTGGCGTCGCTCTTCGCGGCGCTCCTCGCCATCATCCTGTGGCTGGACCGGGAGGTCTTCGCGGCGTTCTTCGGTGACGTCGGGCTGTCCTGGGCAGGGCTCCACGGTGTATGGCTGGGCCCGTTCCTCGTCTTCTCCGTCGTGGGAGCGCTGATCGCCTCGCGACGGCCCCGGCAGCCGCTCGGTTGGCTGCTGCTCGTCGCCGCACTGGCCAGCGCGACGGGCGAGGCCTTGCGGATGTACGCGGCGCTGGAGATCGGAACCGCGACCGCTGACCCGCCGACCCTGGCCATGCTGGCCAAGATCCCGGCCGAGCCCCTGACGGTGGGAGGCCTCGTCGTCGGGCTGGTGCTCATACCGGTGCTGTTCCCCACCGGCACCCTGCCGTCACGTCGATGGCGGTTCCTGCCGTGGGCTGCCGGGGGCTTCCTCGCCACGTTCCTCGTCGGCAGTGTCCTCGACCCGCAACTGCGCTACGAGCTGACGAGCCCCGGTGGCATCCGCACGACCATCTACGAGGTCGCCAACCCGTGGAGTCCCGACTGGTTCCAACGGCTCGACGCCCAGTTGCCGGGCGAAGGCCTGGCGCTCATCGGCGACGCACTGGCACTCCTGCTGCCGGCGTTCATCCTCGTTGCGGGGATCGCGGTGACATTGCGGTTCCGTGGCTCCACCGGCCCGCGACGGCAGCAGATGAAATGGTTCGTCTCGGCGGCCGCGGTCGTCGTCCTAGCGGCGATCTCCCAGGTCGTGCTGGCGGCAGTGGCGGGGCCGGTGGCCTCCCCTCTGGCGCGCGTGCTGCTCGTCGCCGGCCTGAGCGCCTACCCGATCGCGATCGGGATCGCGGTGTTGCGCTACCGGCTCTACGAGATCGACCGCATCATCTCCCGCACCGTCTCCTACGGGCTCGTCATCGCGATCCTCGGTGGCGTCTACGCCGGAGCCGTGATCAGCCTCGGCGCCGCCGTCAGCGCCATCACCGGCGCCGAGA
>JAWVZB010000116.1:0-9269 GCA_033722375.1 Nitriliruptorales bacterium
CCCGAGGCGGTCGTCCGCGTGGCGCGGCTCGCGTTCAAGTACCGCCAGGAGTTCCACTCCGACGTCGTCATCGACATGGTCTGCTACCGCCGCCACGGCCACAACGAGGCCGACGACCCCTCGTTCACGCAGCCGCAGATGTACGAGGTCATCGACAACCAGCGGTCGGTCCGCAAGCTCTACACCGAGCGGCTGGTGCGGCGGGGGGACATCTCGATCGACCAGGCCGAGGAGTACCTCGAGGACTTCGAGCAGCGGCTGAACCGCGCGTTCGAGGAGACCAAGCAGGCGGCACCACCCGAGCCACCCCGGGCCATCCGCCCCGTCGAGTCGCGGGGCGTGCTCCCCCACGTCGAGACCGGGGTGTCCGAGGACGTCCTCGACGACGTCGCCGACACCCAGTTCGGGGTCCCCGACGGCTTCACGCGCCACCCCAAGCTCGACCGGATCTTCAAGAAGGCGCGGCAGCGCTACGACGACGGCAACATCGACTGGGCGCTCGGCGAGACGCTCGCCTTCGGCTCGCTCCTGCTCGAAGGCATCTCCGTGCGCCTGGCCGGCCAGGACTCGCGGCGCGGGACCTTCTCGCAGCGGCACGCCGTGCTCGTCGACTACGAGACCGGCGACGAGTACCTGCCGCTGGCGAACCTCGCCGACGACCAGGGCAAGTGGCTGATCTACGACTCGCTGCTCAGCGAGTACGCGGCGCTCGGGTTCGAGTACGGCTACTCGGTCGTGAACAAGGACTCGCTGGTCTGCTGGGAGGCCCAGTTCGGGGACTTCGTCAACGGCGGGCAGATCGTCATCGACCAGTTCATCGTCGCCGCCGAGGACAAGTGGGACGAGACCTCGGGGCTCGTCATGCTGCTGCCGCACGGCTACGAGGGGCAGGGCCCCGAGCACAGCTCCGCCCGCATCGAGCGGTTCCTCACCCTCTGTGCCGAGGACAACATCCAGTGCGTGAACGCGACCACGGCGGCGCAGTACTTCCACGTGCTGCGGCGACAGATGCACCGCGAGATCCGCCGGCCGCTGATCATCTTCACCCCCAAGTCGCTGCTCCGCAGCCCCGACGCGTTCTCCGACCTGTCGGAGTTCACCTCCGGGTCGTTCCGCGAGACCCTCGACGACACTCGGCTCGAGATCGATCCCGACGAGGTCACGAGCGTCGCGCTGTGCTCGGGCAAGGTCGCCTACGACCTCATGGACCACCGCGAGGAGGTCGGGGCGCCGGCGGCGGTGCTCCGCGTCGAGCAGATCTACCCGTGGCCCGAGGAGCAGATCGCGGATCTGCTCCGGCGCTACCCCAACGCCAAGGACGTGGCCTGGGTCCAGGAGGAGCCCGCGAACATGGGGCCGTGGGGCTTCGTCGACGGGCGGCTGTGGAACATCCTCGACGACCTCGAGGACGGCCGCGAGCTCCGGCGCGTCAGCCGCGTGCCGTCCGCTTCGCCGGCCACCGGCCAGCACGTGGTGCACGATCAGGAGCAGGAGCAGCTCCTCAGCGACTACTTCCGCGAGGTTCCCAGCTAGGGCTGCGCCCCGCGAGCCGGGCCGAGAGCCGCGCCCCGCCCGCGTCTTGATCACCGTGCCCCCGCCGGGTATCCGTCGCCGTGCGCCCCGCCCCTCCAGCGTGCCTGGCGCGCGACAAGGGGTGCGCTGCTGACGGAAACCGTCAGATGCGACGGTTTCTGTCATGGCGGGGCGGGCGGTGGAGGTTGGGGGGCCCGGGGGGTGACGGAAACCGTGAGATGCGACGGTTTCTGTCAGGGCACGGCGGGGCGTTCGGGCGGGGCGGGGCGTGACACCGGGGGTGCCGAGCGACCATGCTGGCAGGTGACCGACCGGAGGTTCTCCGTGGCCGAGCACGACCGTCTGTTGCCCGCCCAGCCGATCGCATCGCTCGAGGACTGGCTCGAGGGCGAGGGGGGCTTGGGGTACGCCACCGCCCTCGACCTCGACCGCGACGACGTCATCGGCATGGTCGAACGCTCCGGGCTCCGGGGGCGGGGCGGGGCGGGCTTCCCCACGGGCCGGAAGTGGCGGGGCGTGCTCGAGGTCGCCGCGGAGTCAGAGTCGCCCGTGTTCCTCGTCGCGAACGCCGCCGAGGGGGAGCCAGGCACCTACAAGGATCGCACGATCATCGAGTACAACCCCTACGCGTTCCTCGAGGGGATGCTCATCGCCATGTACGCGGTCGGCGCGCAGCGGGCCTTCATCGGCATCAAGGAGAAGTTCAGCGGTCCCGTCGAGCGCTTGTCGCAGGCCCTGGAGGAGATGATCGCGGCGGAGTGGCGGGGCGCCGACCAGATCGAGCTCGTGCCCGGGCCGGACGAGTACCTGTTCGGCGAGGAGAAGGCGATGCTCGAGGTCATCGAGGGCAAGCTCCCGATGCCCCGGATCATCCCGCCGTACCAGGCCGGGCTGTTCGCCACCACCGCGCATCCCAACCCCACGGTGGTCAACAACGTCGAGACCTACTCCCACATCCCGGGGATCGTGGCCCAGGGGCCCGACTGGTTCCGCGAGGTCGGCACCGAGGACAGCCCGGGAACGATGGTGTTCACCGTGGTGGGCGACGTCGAGAACGCGGGCGTCTACGAGCTGCCGCTCGGCACACCGCTGCAGACCCTGCTGGTGGACATCGCCGGCGCCGACGACATCAAGGCGGTCTACAGCGGGACGTCCAACACCGTCATCACCCCCGACCAGCTCGAGGTCCAGCTGACCTTCGATGCGATGTCGGAGGCGGGGACCGGGCTCGGCAGCGGCGGGTTCGTGGTCTACGACTCCTCGCACTGCATCGTGAAGGTGCTCGCGACGCTGTCGCGGTTCCTCGCCATCGAGTCGTGCGGACAGTGCAACGCCTGCGTGCTCGGTACCGAGGAGATCACCGACCTGCTCGAGAAGGTCGACGCCGGAGACGGGACCCAGACCGACCTCGACGCCATCGCGAAGCGGGTCACGACCGTCACCGACCAGAACCGCTGCTACCTGCCGGTCGGCGAGCAGCTCATGGTCGGCAGCACCCTGGACCGCTTCGCCGACGAGTTCACCGCCCACCTCGGGGAGCCCTGCCCCTCCGACCGCGAGGTCCCGACGCCGCTGATCGAGCACATCGACGAGGACACCGGCGAGGTCACCTACCACCCGCGCTACCACCTGAAGCAGCCGGACTGGTCCTACGCCGACGAGGATCCGCGCGAGCAGCGGATGCGGGCCATCACCCAGGAGTGACGGCGGCGTAGACCGTCGTGTCGGCCGGCACCGTCATCGTCCCGCCGTCCATCTGGGCGGTCTCATCGGGGGTCGTGAGGTGCAGCACGTCCACGGCCGCTCCCGTCTCGAGCACGGCGGGCGCCCCGCCCACGTTGCAGGCGACGAGGGCGTCGCCCCGCCGGTAGGCCACGACCGATGACCCGCCGATCCACTCGACGGAGCCGCCGGCGGCCAGGTCCAGAAGCGATCGCCGAGCCCGGAGCAGCGCCCGCATCGCTTCGAGGTGGCTCGTGGGATCGCCCCGCTGCGCCGCGACCGTCTGCTCGTCGGAGCGGTTGCGCCCGAAGGGAAGCCAGGGCTCGCCCGCGGTGAAGCCGAAGCCGTCACCGGGTTCCCAGATCATGGGCGTGCGGGAACCGTCGCGCCCCGTCTGCCCCTCGTTGCGGACGGCCACCGGGTCGGCGACCTCGTCTGCGGCCAGCTCCCCGTCGTCGAGGCCGAGCTCGTCGCCCATGTAGAGGAACGGGATCCCCGGCAACCCGGCGAGGAGCGCGAAGTAGGCGCGGGCCCGCCGCGCCCCGCTCTCCCCGCCGCCGAAGCGGGTCGCGGCGCGGGGGTCGTCGTGGCTCGACAGCGGCCAGGACAGGGCGCCGGCTCCAGCGTCGACGGCTGCCGTGAGGGTCGTGCGGATGTCCTCGGGATCCCAAGCCGTGCGCAGCGCCGGGAAGCAGAAGGCCGAGTGGAGCCCATCCTGGTCGGCCACGTAGCGGGTCAGTTCGGAGGGTTCGAGGAGGTAGACCTCGCCGAGCAGCAGCGCGTCGTGGCGCTCGGCGAGGCTCCGCCACCGCCGGTAGACGTCGAGCACCTCGGGGCGGTCCTGGTCGTAGCGGTGCTCGTAGGCGTCGAACACGACGCTTGGGTGTGCGTCCGCTTCGGGCGGGTCGCCGACGAGTGGGTTGTCCCGGTACTCGGTGTCGTGAACGACCGCGTGGGCGACGTCGATGCGGAAGCCGTCGATGCCGAGTTCGAACCAGAACTCGAGGATCCGGTCGAACTCGTCCGCGACGTCGGGGTTGGCCCAGTTCAGGTCGGGCTGCTCGGGCAGGAACAGGTGCAGGTAGTACTGGCCGGACCGTTCGTCGAAGGTCCACGCCGGGCCGCCGAAATGGCTGACCCAGTTGTTGGGAGGGCCGCCGTCGGGGGCCGGGTCGCGCCACACGTAGTAGTCCCGGTACGGCGAATCGGGATCCGAGCGGGCCGCCTGGAACCACGGATGCCGGTCGGAGCTGTGGTTGGGAACGAGGTCGACGATCACCCGGAGGTCGCGCTCGTGGGCCTCGTCAACGAGCCGCTCCACGTCCTCGAGGGCACCGAACAGAGGGTCGACACCGGTGTAGTCGGCGACGTCGTAGCCGTGGTCTGCGCCGGGGGAGGGGTAGAAGGGGGTGATCCAGACGAGGTCCACCCCGAGCTTTTCGAGGTAGCCGAGCCGTGTCCGGATGCCCTCGAGGTCGCCGACACCGTCGCCATCGCTGTCCTGGAACGAACGGAGGTAGATCTCGTAGCCGACGCTGCCGTCCCACCATGCCACCGCATCGCCTCCGCTGTCGGTACGCGATGACCGTAGCGAGCGGCAGGGGCCCTCCTTCTCGCCGCCCGAGCCCGCCCGTGTACCAAATCGCGACGCGTCGTGGTGTCGATCCCCCGCACGAAGGGCCCTGGACGTGGCCGGATGGGGCTAGTAGCGTTGATTTTCGGAGTCGTCGCGGTCCGCTGTGACCGTCAGGCGACAGGACCGCACGGGAGGAGCGGGGCCGCATCCTCCCGCCAAGCACAAGAGGGAGGCACCTCACGTGGCCAACATCAGGTTCGAAGACGTGTGGAAGATCTACCCCGACGGGACCGAGGCGGTCAAGGCCGTCGACCTCGAGATCCAGGACGGGGAGTTCGTCATCCTCGTCGGTCCGTCGGGGTGCGGGAAGTCGACGGCGCTGCGGATGGTCGCCGGCCTCGAGGAGATCTCGAAGGGCAAGATGATCATCGGCGATCGGGTCGTCAACGACCTGACGCCCAAGGAGCGCGACATCGCGATGGTGTTCCAGAGCTACGCGCTCTACCCACACATGACCGTGTTCGACAACATGGGCTTCGCCCTCAAGCTGAGCGGCTACGACAGCAGCGAGATCGACGAGCGGGTCCGTGACGCCGCCGAGATCCTCGGGCTCACCGAGCTGCTCGAGCGCAAGCCGCGGGCGCTGTCGGGTGGTCAGCGCCAGCGTGTGGCGATGGGCCGTGCGATCGTGCGCAACCCCACGGCGTTCCTGATGGACGAGCCGCTGTCGAACCTCGACGCCAAGCTGCGCGTGCAGATGCGCGCCGAGATCGCTGAGCTGCAGAACGAGCTCGGCGTCACGACCATCTACGTCACCCACGACCAGGTCGAGGCGATGACGATGGGCGATCGTGTCGCGGTGCTCAAGAAGGGCGAGCTCCAGCAGGTCGATCAGCCCCAGCAGCTCTACGACCACCCGGACAACCTGTTCGTGGCCGGCTTCATCGGGTCACCCGCGATGAACATCGCCGAAGCGAGTGTCGAGCGCTCCGGTGATGACTGGTACGTCACGCTGGGGGACACCAAGCTACGGATCCACGAGCAGGCGCTGGATGCCTACCCGCGGGTCAAGGAGTACGACGGGCAGAACGTGGCCGTGGGTCTGCGCCCCGAGCACTTCTACCGTGACAACGGGGAAGGCATCGCCGAGGGGCAGCGCTGGGAGAACCGGGAGGTCTCGCTGGTGGAGCTCCTGGGCGCCGAGATGCTCGTGCACTTCAAGACGTCGGCCCCGCCGATCATCTCCGACGACATCCGCGAGGCGATCGACGACGAGGACGCGTTCAAGGCGCTCGAGGAGGAGGCCGAGGCCGGTGGGTCGATGTTCGTGGCGCGGTTCGAGCCCGGTAACCCGCCGAAGGTCGGCGACTCGGTCCCGATCGGCTTCCGCACCGAGTACCTCCACTTCTTCGACAAGGACAACTCGGAGGCCCTCCGGTGACGACGAGTGGCCATGTCGGCCGCGTTGACGGGCTACTACCGCAGTGGTAGGTGTTGATAGGTGTTACGAACTGAGGGACGATCCGGCAGGGGTGACCGCACGCCGGATCACGACGACGAAGGGCAACAGCTGATGATCGGAGCGATCACGTGAGAACGCGAACCGAACGCAAGTGGTGGCGCCTGATGGCGCTCGTTGCCGCGATCGGGCTGCTCGCCGCGGCCTGCGGCGGTGACGGCGATGACGGCGACGGGGACGGCCAGGCAGGTGAGGGGGGCCAGACCGTGAGCCTCCTCCACGGCATCTCCGGCGAGAACGAGCAGGCGGCGCTCCAGCAGGCCGTCGACGCCTACGAGGAGGCGTCGGGTAACACGGTCGAGGTCGAGGCATCACCCGACTTCGAAACCATCGTCGTGACCCGGGTCACGGGTGGGAACCCGCCGGACGTCGCGCTGTACCCGCAGCCCGGGCTGCTGCGCAACATCGCCAACCAGGACGCAGCCGTCGGCTTCGACTCGGCTGGTGTCGAGCTCGACACCGACAACCTCGTCCCCGGGATGGTCGAGACCGGGACCTTCGACGGCACCACCTACGGGGTGGTCGTCAAGCTCGGTATGAAGAGCCTCCTGTGGTACGCGGCCGACGACTTCGGTGACTACGACGTCCCCGACAGCTGGACGGGGCTCGTCGATCTGACCGACACGATCGCGAGCGACCTCGAGGGCGAGCAGGGCCGTGCGCCCTGGTGCATCGGGATCGAGTCCGGTGGCGCGACCGGATGGGTGGCGACCGACTGGATCGAGGACCTCGTCCTGCGCCTCCACGGGCCGGATGTCTACGACCAGTGGGTGAACCACGAGATCATGTTCAATTCGCCCGAGATCACCGAGGCCTTCGAGGCGCTCGAGACGATCTGGTTCAACGAGAACTACGTGCTCGGTGGCACGACCGGGATCCTCCAGACCCCGTTCGGTGACGCCGCTGCGCCGATGTTCGATGACCCGCCGGGGTGCTTCCTGCACCGCCAGGCCGGGTTCATCACCGGGTCGTTCCCCGAGGACTCCGAGCTCGGTACGGAGTACGGCATGGCCTACTTCCCGTCGGACGAGGGCCAGCCGGTCCTGTTCGCGGGTGACCTCGCCGCGATCCACTCGGACAACCCCGTAGCCGCGGACTTCGTCGAGTTCCTGACCTCCACCGAGGGGCAGGAGGCGTGGATGAGCCACGACGGCGCCGGGTCGCTGGCCGTTCGTTCGGACTTCGACTCGGGCAACTACCCGACCGAGGCGCTCGCCCAGCAGGGTGAGATCCTCTCCAACGCGACGGTCGCCCGGTTCGACGCATCGGACCTGATGCCGAGCGAGGTCGGGGCGGAGGCCTTCTGGACCGAGATCGTGGCCTGGCTCTCCGGACAGCAGGAGCTCGAGGCCACACTCAGCAACATCGACGAGGCATGGCCGAGCGAGTGATGCGTCGTCACGAGTGACACCCAGGGCGGGACCGCCGCGTGCGGTCCCGCCCCGGCATTCCTGGGCACGGGTGACGAGTAGCGGGAGGATGAGATGGGTCAGATCCTGACGGCGGTCGCTGCCATCGGTATCGGCGTTGGCGGCGTGATCCTGCTCTTCTGGGCGCTCAACGCGGCCGTCGAGCGGCTCCCCGAGGTGTGGGAGCACAGACTCAAGCCCTACGTGTTCGTGGGGCCCGCGGTCGCGGTCGTGGGACTGTTCCTCGTCTTCCCCGCGCTCGACACCCTCCGACGCAGCTTCCAGGGGCCGAACTCGACGACCTGGGTCGGCCTCGACAACTACGAGTACCTGCTCACGAACTCCCAGATCCACAGCGCGGTCTGGAACAACGTGATGTGGATCGCCATCGTGCCGGTCGCCTCCGTCGCGATCGGGTTGGCGGTCGCGTCGTTGGCGGACAAGGTCGAGCCCCGCTGGGAGAACACCGCCAAGTCGCTCATCTTCCTCCCGATGGCGATCAGCTTCGTCGGTGCCAGCGTCATCTGGGGTTTCGTCTACGCCTGGCGCGCACCGGGCACCGACCAGATCGGGGTGCTGAACGCGGTCTGGACCGCCTTCGGTGGGCAACCGATCGCCTGGCTCCAGAACACCGCCCTCAACGACTTCGCGCTGATGTTCATCATGATCTGGCTCCAGGCGGGCTTCGCGATGGTGCTGCTCTCCGCCGCCATCAAGAACGTCCCCGAGGAGACGCTCGAGGCCGCGCGGATCGACGGGGCCAGTGAGCTCCAGATCTTCTGGCGGGTCGTGGTCCCCCAGATCATGTCCACGATCGTGGTGGTGCTCACGACCATCCTGATCCTCGTGCTGAAGGTCTTCGACATCGTCTACGTGATGACGGGCGGCAACTTCAACACCGACGTCATCGCCAACCGCTTCATCACCGAGATGTTCTCCTTCCAACAGTTCGGCCGTGCCGCAGTGATCGTCGTGTTCCTGATCCTCGTGACGGTCCCGTTCATGTACATCAACATCCGACGGTTCCGTGAGCAGGAGGCGACGCGATGAGTCAAGCCCACCCAACGCCCGCGGCTGACGCCGAAGAACGCACCGACTCTGGCCTCGTGCACGCTGAAGGCCCGGGTATCACGACCGGCGGGGCGCCCGCGACGGGACGCGGCAAGGTCTTCGTCCGCTTGGCGCTCGGGGCCATCGTTCTCCTGTGGACCATCCCCACGATCGGGCTGCTCGTCTCGTCGTTCCGGGACCCGCAAGCGGTCCGGACCAGCGGCTGGTGGACAGCGCTCGGCAACCCGCTGGACTTCACGCAGTGGACGCTCGAGAACTACGACGCGGTCCTGTTCGGATCCGGCATGGGCAACGCGTTCCTGAACAGCCTCATGGTGGCGATCCCCGCCACCGTGATCCCGATCGCCGCCGCTGCCTTCGCGGCCTACGCGTTCTCCTGGATGGACTTCCGCGGCCGTGAGGTCCTGTTCGTGGTCTTCGTCGGGCTGTTGGTCGTGCC
>JAWVZB010000117.1:0-9260 GCA_033722375.1 Nitriliruptorales bacterium
ACGTGCTCCCACACTTCTCAGTCCAGCGACAAATGGATCTCTGCCAGCCGCTTGAGAACCATTTCCAACCATCGTGACACCGGAATCTCTTAGGGCAGCAACTGCCACACACTGTGATCGTCCATCGCCACCCATCGTAGAGCTAAGTGAGTCGTCGTGGTTGGGAGAACACGACTCGCGGGGATGTCCTCGCCGGCGGCGACCAGTTCTTGTCGAAGCTCCTCGCTTGATTGAAGTTGCGTTCCACGCGCTATTCGGAGCACCCCAGACTGGAAGGTGAACTCCTCTTCGAAGGTAACATCAAGAGCTTCCGCGACGTTATAGCCGTGGTCCAGGATCGCTGTAGTGACCTCGAACGGCGTACCCCCGTTGAGAAGCTCTGCGAAGGAGGTAGCTGGCGTCGCTATAGAGAAGGGCCGTTCTGACTCAAGAGAAGCAACCGCTCCGCTGGCGGCCCGACGGACATCTGAGAAAGCCATCTGCCCTCCTACCGCCGAACCGGGTGACTAGGGATTCATCTACCCACAACGACTAGTAAGGGTCAAATTACAGTGCGTTGTTCGCCTATGTAAGAGCGGTGGCCGCCCGAACGGAGCGTTGGGTCTCCCCCACAAGCCTCGCTAACGGCCATGACCCCGCGCGGAACGCAACCCACCTGTGGGCGGTTTCGCCGCGCTCGTCACTGTCAGCGCCATCGAAGCGCGACGGGGTGTCCGACAGCCATCGCTGACCGGAGGAGTCCGATCTCCGCAAAGCCTCTCCGCACGCGGGCCCGAATGGTCACAAAATGGTCACAAGAAACATGGCACAGCGTGAGATCGGAGGGGACGCGCTAACATACATCTGTGTGTTTTCGCAGGTCAGAGGCATGAGGGGGTATACGACGGTAACGCTGAGACGTCACTGAACACCCTCGAAAGCGGGTAGGCCCGCAAGGGTCTCGAGGGTTCAAATCCCTCTCCCTCCGCCACCCACCTGGCCTTCCGCGCCTGGCACCCGGCGAGGCGTGGCGGAGGCCGCGGTGTCAGCCCTGGCTCAGATCGACGAGTTCCGGGGATCGGCCACCTCACGGCGTGCCTTGTCTCGAAGATGGCGCTTCACCCGACTGAACACGCGTGTCCGAACCCGCAGCCACGTCGGCACGTGCTCCGCTCTCCAATCGCGGAACACCGCGACCACGTCGGGATCCAACGGCTCGGCGTCGTCTGCGGTCGGGGCGGTGAGCATGCGCAGCGCGGCAGCCACGTGCTCCATCCGCTCGTGCATCGCGCTGGACGCATCGTCGCCGATGAACCATGCCAGGGCGTCGACCAGCTGTCGTTGCGCATCCTCGAGGAGACGGTCGAAGGTGTCGGCCGGCAACCCGAGCACCTCACACGAGCGCGCACGCGGCCAGCGCTCCACGGCGGACACGTGGAGGACCTCGCGTAGCTCGAGTGGCATCGAGGCCTGGGTGGTCGCTAGGACCTCCAGGGCGCCGTCCCAACGGGCGCTGAAGGGGAGGTCCGACCAATCCACAGGCCCAGGCGCAGGCCGTCGGAATCCACGCACGGGGCGAGGAAGTGCTTCGGCCCCCGGTCTGCTCGCTCGGCTCCGGCCGCGCTCCACCGTCGCCCGCGCCAACCAGGTCGCGAAGGACGTGCTCCACCAGAACATCCCGATGGACCGCAGGGCGCCCCGCCACGTCGCGACCACCACCTCCCGGGCCTCCACCGGTGAGGTGGTGGTGAGCCCGGCAAGGCGCCGGAGGACGGGCTGGAGCGGTTCGGCGACCAGACGGAAGCCGGCTTCGTCGCCGGCTCGGATCCCGTTGTACGCCACCAACTCGTCCGCGGCAGACAGCCAGCCGTCGACGGCACGATCACGCGTCGCCGGGCTCCGGGTCACCTCTCGTGGACGCATCTCCACCACCGTCCCCAGTCTCTCACACCACCGCTCCGGCGTGCATGCCGTCACGGGACCGATGCGCGAGCCGGCACACTCCTGCCATGCGACCGTCCGTCCTCGCCATCTCACTCATCGCTTCGCTCGTCCTCGCCGCCTGCGCTGGCGGCACGGATCCTGGACCCAGCCCGACGGCCGCCCGGGACGTGGTGCCTCCCCTGCACCCGTCGGTGGACGACTACGGCGAAGCGGTTCTCGAGATCGATGGCACCCAGCTCGCGGTGCTCGTGGCCGACACCCCCGAGGAACGACGGCACGGGTTGATGGAGGTGCCCGCGCTGCCCGACGGTGTCGGGATGCTGTTCGTCTACGCCGCGGACCGCACCGGCGGGTTCTGGATGAAGGACACGCTCGTCCCGTTGTCGATCGCGTTCGTCGCCGCCGACGGCACCGTCCTCGAGATCCTCGACATGGAGCCGTGCCCGTCCGGCGAGGCGTGCCCCTCGTACCGCCCCGACAGTCCCTACCGGTACGCCGTCGAGGTGCCGTTGGGGTGGTTCGACGACGAGGGAATCGCTGCTGGCGCCGCCGTGGCTGGCATTGAACGAGCTAGTCCCTGAGAGCCCCTTTCCGCCAGAGCGTCCGGAATTGCTTGCCGACGGACAGGGCGGGTCCGACACTCACCCGTAATCTGTTCCACCCCACAGGATCGATGCGACGTGTCCCAGGCGGTCGAGTTGGCGCGGTGGGTGTCCACCGGCCTGTTCGTCGCGCTCGCGATCGGCACCGGCTACCGGGCGTGGCGGCGACGTCGCCCGTCCGCCGTCTGGGCGTTCGTCACGTTCGGGGCGCTCGCGCTCGTGAGCGTGCTGGGCCGGGTGCTCCCGGCTGACGCACCGCTGCTGGTCGAGAAGGCCAACATCGTCCTGTTGCTCGCGTTCGCCTGGGCGCTGTTCCGCTTCGCCGCCAGCTTCGGACGCATCGCTCCACGTTGGGTCCGCATCGGCGACCTCGTCACGTTCGGGCTCGCGGTCTGGACGCTGCTGCTCCCGGAGCTGCCCACTGACAGTCGCCCCGCCTGGTTCGAGACCTGGCTGACGGCGTTCGTCGTGACCTGGGTGGGGCTCGTGACGGCCGTGGGGGTCAGCCTGTGGCGCGCCGGCCGAACCGAGCCGACGGTGGCGCGCCGGCGCATGCGGCTGCTCGGCTCGGGTGCGTTCGCGATGGGTATCGCGCTGATCGGCGCCGCCTACGCCCCGGACGGCTCCGCCGAGCCCTGGTCTCTGGCGGTACAGCTCCTGGCGGTCGCATCGGCGGTGGCGTTCGTCCTGGGTCTCGCCCCGCCGCCGACGCTCCGGATCGCCTGGCGACAGCCGGAGGAACGCAAGCTCTACACGTCGGCGATCAAGCTCCTGTCCGCCACCCACCGCGACGAGGTCGCCCCGCTGGTGCTGCCGGACGTCGCTGCGGTGGTCGGGGCGGAGGCAGCCTGGGTCCTCGATGCCGACGGAGAGCTGCTGGCGACGCACGGGGACCGCCCTGGCTCGGTTGACCAGGCGATGAGCGTCCCGGCCGGGCCCCACACCATCCACGTGCGGCCCTCCCGCTACGCCCCGTTCTTCGGCGACGAGGAGCAACGACTGCTGCGGCGGCTCACACTCCTGGCGGGGCTGGCCTTCGAACGCATCGAAGCGGTGGAGCGCGAGCGGGAGGCCCGTGCGGAGGCCGAGGCGGCGAACGAAGAGCTCGAGGCGTTCGTCTACAGCGCGTCCCACGATCTCAAGAGCCCGTTGATCGCCATGCTCGGCTACCTCGGGGTGGTGGACCAGGAGTACGGCGAGACCATCGACGAGAGGCTCGCGTGGTACCTCGAGCGGATGCGGGTCAACGGCGCCTACATGCGGGCGCTGATCGACGACCTGCTCGAGCTCTCGCGGGTCGGCCGGGTCGACACCGACGTCACCGCCGTCCCGCTGGGCGAGGTCGCCACCGAGGTCGCCGACGAGATCGGGGCGCGCTACCCCGAGGCCACGATCAAGGTCGGCGAACTGCCGGTGATCTGGTTGAACGACGTCCGCGCTCGTCAGCTCTTCACCAACCTGCTCGAGAACGCCTGCCGCTACGGCGGCCGTCCCGACGTTCGGGTGGCGGTCCGAGCAGACCGTGGCCCGCACGGTGCCGTGGTGATCGCGGTCGAGGACGACGGCCAGGGGATCCCGGCCGAATACCGTGACCGGGTCTTCGGCGTCTTCGAGCGTCTCGCTCCCGAGGATTCGCCCGGCACCGGCATCGGCCTCGCCATCTGCGCCAAGATCGTCGAGGCAGCCGACGGTGACATCCACGTCGAGGAGGGTGCGGCGGGCGGGGCGCGGGTCGTCGTCACCCTGCCGCCGAGCGCACACGTCGACGCCCCGGCCCAGGAGATGGAGGTCCGGTCATGAACGACGCCATCCGCGTTCTCGTCGCCGAGGACAACGAGGACCACCTCTTCTTCATCGTGCGAGCTCTCCGCGAGGTCAGCGGTGTCGGCTTCGAGATCGACGCGGTGCGTGACGGCGAGGAGGCACTCGATTTCGTGCACCGGCGTGGCCGGTTCGCCGACCGCCCGAGGCCGCACATGATCCTCCTGGACATCAAGATGCCGAAGATCAGTGGTCTCGAGGTCCTCAAGGATCTCAAGCAGCATCCGGAGCTGCGCCAGATCCCGATCACGGTGCTCTCCTCCTCGGATCGCGCCGAGGACATCGACGAGGCCTACCGGCTCGGCACCAACACCTACCTCGTCAAAAACATGGACATCGAGGGACTCAAGCGGGACCTCGCTGACGCCAAGGAGTACTGGACCGAGACCGCCCGACTCCCGAGACCACCCCAGTGAACGCCAACGTGACGACGCGCGTCCCCATCCGGGTCATGGTGGTCGACGACAGCCTCGACCACCGGGCGCTGATGGCGCGGCGGCTCGAGCGGGCCGGCATGGCCGTGAGCGAGGCCGCGACCGCGGACGAGGCGCTGGCAGCGGCGCAGTCAGTCGATCTGGTGCTGCTCGACTATCGCCTGCCGGGGGTCAGCGGTCTCGAGCTCCTGCGCTCGATCACGGCGCTGAGACGGGGCCCATCCGTGGTCCTCGTCACTGCGATGGGATCCACGGACGTTGCAGTCGAGGCGATGCGGGAGGGAGCCGTCGACTACGTCACGAAGGGCCCGGACTACCTCGACGAGCTGCCCCAGGTCATCGAGCGTGCGTGGCGGACCCACGACCTCGAGCAGCGGGCACACGAGCTGCAGCGCCTCGCGCTGCTCATGCACTCGGCGTCCGAGCGGGAGGAGGTCGTCACCGAGATCGTCGAAGGCGCCAGTGCGCTGCTGCGCGCTGGGGCATGCGTGCTCGTCATCGACGACGACGGTCGCCGTGTCGCCGCCCAGGTCGGGAGCGCACCCGCCGCCGTGGACGACCTGCGGCGTCGGTCCACCACAGAGCTCCCCGAGCCGGGCGAGGTCGAGACGGCGGTGGACGGAGCCGACCTCGTCGTGGCGCTGCCCGCGGATGCGGGGGAGCCGCGCGGATACCTCGGGGTGTTCGGTCGCGATGCCAACGGACCGCTCGGCGAGGAGCTCGAGCTGGCCAAGGCGTTCGGGGCGTTCGCCGGCACGGCGCTGCGAAACCTCCGCCGTCGCGAGCTCGAGACCAGCCTCATCGATGAGTTGCAGCGAACGGTGGAGGCTCGGCACGACTTCATCGCGTCGGTCTCTCACGAGCTGCGGACTCCGCTGACCTCGATCAGCGGCTATTCGGAGACGCTCCTCCAGCGCTGGGCTGATGTCGAGGACGATCGCAAGCGCGACCTCCTCAGCCGCGTGCTGTCCAACAGCCGGGAGCTCGGCCGCCTCGTCGAGGAGCTCATCGACCTCGCCGCCCTCGAGCGTGGACGCCGGTTCACGGCGCAGGTCCGGGCGATCGGGCTCGAGGAGGCGATGCACCGCGCGCTCGACACCGTGGAGGTCTACACCCGGGAGCGCGAGGTCGACGTCGATCTCGTTCCGGCGACGATCGAGGTCGATCCCGACATGTTCTCCCGGGTGATGGCCAACCTGATCTCCAACGCGGTCAAGTACTCACCGGCCGGACGACCGGTACGGATCCGGGTGGCCCGCGCCGGCGGTCACGTCCGGATCGAGGTGGAGGACGAGGGCGTCGGTCTCGACTCCCACGAGGTGGGCCGGGTGTTCGAGCCGTTCTGGCGTGCCGGCAGCGCCGTGGCCAACGCCATCCGCGGTTCCGGCATCGGCCTGTCGTTGGTCCGCGAGTACGTCCGCACTCTCGGGGGCCAGATCGGTGTCGAGTCCGAGCCGGGGATGGGATCGACCTTCTGGTTCACCGTCCCCTTGGCGGACGGGGACGACAGCGGGGCGTCGTCCCGCGACTAGCATGGAGCCACCCTCGACCCAGGAGTCGGCGTGGAAGCGTGGCAGATCATCCTCGGGGTGTTCTTCGCCTTGCTGCCGATCGTGCTCATGCTCGACTACTGGGGCAACGAGCGTCTGACCTTCCGCGGGCGCCCGATCCCGCGGGAGTGGCAGCGCCAGATCACCCACCCGTCCGAGTCGGACGACTCCCACTAGCCCACTCCGGGCCGGGAGCAGATCGCACCGCGGCGTCGGATCCGTCCACGGGGTGCCGTCGCATGCCCCGGCCCCCCCGTGCGGCGGTCGATCCGCGCTGCCTCGGGCAAGAAGGGGAGATATATGAGTCTAGTGCACTAAGATAAATAGAGCTAAGAAGGCTCGGTAGACTTGCGCGACTATTAGCACTCTCCTATACTGACTGCTAAGCAACTGGAACGACGCCGTCTTCAGGAGAGTGACCGCATGGCCCGCGCAGTAGGCATCGATCTCGGGACCACCAACTCGGTGGTCTCGGTGATGGAGGGTGGCGAGCCCACCGTCATCGCCAACGCCGAGGGGGCGCGTACGACCCCGTCGGTCGTGGCGTTCAGCAAGTCCAACGAGGTGCTCGTCGGCGAGGTCGCCAAGCGACAGGCGATCACCAACCCCGACCGCACGGTGCGCTCGGTGAAGCGCCACATGGGAACGGACTGGTCGATCGACATCGACGACAAGTCCTACACCGCCCAGGAGATCTCGGCGCGCATCCTGCAGAAGCTCAAGCGTGACGCCGAGTCCTACCTCGGCGACGACGTCACCCAGGCGGTCATCACCGTCCCCGCGTACTTCGACGACGCCCAGCGACAGGCCACCAAGGAAGCGGGCGAGATCGCCGGTCTCGAGGTGCTGCGACTCGTCGCCGAGCCGACCGCGGCCGCGCTGGCGTACGGCCTCGAGTCCGAGGACGAGCAGACCGTGCTGGTCTTCGACCTCGGCGGCGGCACCTTCGACGTGTCCGTCCTCGAGATCGCCGAGGGCGTCTTCGACGTGAAGGCGACCCACGGCAACAGCCAGCTCGGTGGCGACGACTGGGATCAGGCGCTGATCGACTGGATGGTCGAGACCTTCAAGAACAACCAGGGCATCGACCTGAGCGAGGACCGGATGGCCCTCCAGCGCCTCAAGGAGGCGGCGGAGAAAGCCAAGATCGAGCTCAGCCAGGCCCAGCAGACCACCATCAACCTGCCGTTCCTGACCGCCACCGACTCGGGGCCGCTGCACTTCGAGGAGACGCTGACCCGCGCGAAGTTCAACGAGCTCACGAGCCACCTGATCGACAAGCTCCGGGGCCCGTTCAACGACGCCATCAAGGACTCGGGCGTCGCGCTCGGCGACATCGACCACGTGATCCTCGTGGGCGGGTCCACCCGGATCCCCGCGGTGCAGGACCTGGTCAAGGAGCTCACCGGCGGCAAGGAGCCGCACAAAGGCGTCAACCCCGACGAGGTCGTCGCGGTCGGCGCCGCGCTCCAGGCCGGTGTGCTGAAGGGCGACGTCAAGGACGTGCTGCTCCTCGACGTCACGCCGCTGTCGCTCGGGATCGAGACCAAGGGTGGTGTCACCCACAAGCTCATCGAGCGCAACACCACCATCCCGACCAAGCGCTCCGAGGTGTTCACCACCGCCGACGACAACCAGCCGTCGGTCGAGGTGCACGTGCTCCAGGGCGAGCGCGAGATGGCCTCGGACAACAAGTCGCTCGGCAAGTTCATGCTGACCGACATCCCGCCGGCGCCCCGCGGCGTGCCCCAGATCGAGGTCACGTTCGACATCGACGCCAACGGGATCGTCCACGTCAACGCCAAGGACCTCGGCACCGGCAAGGAGCAGTCGATGACCATCACCGGTGGGTCGGCGCTCCCGAAGGACGACATCGAGGACATGATCAAGGACGCCGAGGCTCACGCCGAGGAGGACCGGCGTCGGCGCGAGGCTGCCGAGACCCGCAACCAGGCCGACACGCTCGTCTACCAGACCGACAAGACCCTCTCCGAGCACGGGGACAAGGTCGACGCCTCGGTCAAGGCCGACATCGAGCAGGCGCTCGGCGACCTGCGTGAGGCCCTGAAGGGCGACGACACCGACGAGATAAAGACCAAGATGGAGACGCTCGCCAGCAAGTCCCAGCAGCTCGCCCAGGCCATCTACTCGGCCGGGGAGCAGCAGGGGCCGACCGCCGGTCAGCCCGGCGCAGGCGAGCAGGCGACAGGCGACGACGAGGACATCGTCGACGCCGAGATCGTCGATGAAGGAGATGATGAACAGGAAGCCGCCAGCTGAGAGTCAGCTGGCCTGACGAGCACAACGAAAGGGGTGCTGTCACATGAGGAACGCGATGACCCGTTGGGACCCGCTGCGTGACGTGGCGTCCCTGCAGGACGAGATGGAGCGCGTCTTCCGTGGCGTGCTCGGCGAGGAGGGTGGCCGTGCCGCCACCGCCGGTGCCTGGGCACCCGCGCTCGACGTCGAGGAGACCGAGGACCACTTCACGCTCCACGTGGAGCTCCCCGGCGTCTCCGCCGACGACGTCGAGGTCTCGCTCGAGGAGAACGTCCTGACCATCTCCGGTCAGCGGCGCTTCTACGACCAGAAGGAGGCCGACGGCTTCAAGCGGATCGAGCGCCACTTCGGGCGCTTCCACCGTGCCATCCGGCTCCCGGACCGTGTCGCCGTCGACGAGGTCGAGGCGAACTTCACCGACGGGATGCTCGTGATCACGGTGCCGAAGGCCGAGGAGGCCAAGCCACGCCGCATCGAGGTCACCACGAGCTGAGCAGTTCCACCGGTCGGGGGGGGGGGGGGGGGGGCAGGGGGGGGGGCGCCACCAGGGCGGGCCCGGGGGGCCCCAGGGACAACAACACCGCCCCCCCCCCCCCACCCGAGCCCCGGGGGCAAAAGCCGCCCCCGGGGGGGGGGGGGGGGGGGGGGTG
>JAWVZB010000118.1:0-9148 GCA_033722375.1 Nitriliruptorales bacterium
CTCGCCGCCCACGACCTCGCGCTGTTGACCGCCCGCCGGGACCGGGACCAGGCCAGCGACCAGGAGACCGCCGCCCGCGAACGCGCCGCCGCGTCCACGCTGGCTCAGGCCAAAGAGCGTCTCGGCGAGCACGAGCGCAAGCTCGAGCGGCAGGCCCCGCGCGCCGAGGAGGCCCAGGCGACCTACTACCGCCTGTCGTCGCTCCTCGAGCGACTCCGCGGCACCGCCGACCTGATCGAGGCGCGCCGTCGCCACCTCATCGAGTACGTCGAAGAGCCGCTGGCGGGGCGTCCGCCGCAGGAGCTCCGCGCACAGGCCGAGCGGCTCGACGAGCAGCGTGCCGAACGCGAACGGGAGCGTGAGCAGCAGCGAGCTGCGCTGGAGGATGCCGCCACCGAGCGTCGCGGTGCCGAGCAGCGCCGGCGCGCCCACGAGCAGGAGCTGCAGGAGAAGGCACGGCAACGCGCCGAGCAGCGCGAGCGGATGCTGCGCTGGGAGGGAGAGGTCTCGGCGCTGCGGGGCGCGATCGCCTCGGCCGAGGCCGAGCTCGGTCGCGTCACCGCCCAGCTCGAGAGCCTCGACACCCGCGTAGGGGACGCCCAGGACAGCGTCGACGAGGTCCAGCAGGAGATCCAGGGCCTGGATGCCCGCGAGGTCGAGCTGACCGCCGAGCTCGAGGCCACCGAGACCGAGGTCGCCCGCGCCACGACGGCCGTCGAGGAGCTCGAGGACGCGCTGACGGCCCTCGAGCGCGAACGTTCGTCACAGGCCGCCCGTGCCGAAGCGCTGCGGGCCGCCCTGGCCGAGCGCGACGGTGGTGTCTCGGCGCTCCTCGACGCCGACCTCGACGGCATCCTCGGTGCCGTTGCCGACCACGTTCGCACCGACGCCGATGTCGGCCCCGCACTCGCGGCGGCGCTCGGTCCGCTCGGGGAGGCGGTGGTCGTCACCTCGCCCGACCAGGCGCGGCGAGCGGTCGCGTGGCTCCGCGACGTCGACGCCGGCGCAGCCGTGGTGCTCGCCGCGCGCCCCGCCCGGATCCCGTCACCGGACCTGGACGAGGACGCCCGCGAGCAGCTCGACACGGCCGGGGCGGTGCCAATCGCGGACCACCTGGCCCCGGCAACGGACGACGAGACCTCGCGCCGGGTCGTCGCTGCGATCGCGGCCGCCCTCACGGGCACCTACCTCGTCGACGCCTGGGACAAGGCCGTCCTGCTGCACGGCCGCAACCCCGGTCTCACCTTCGTGACCCCTGACGGCGACGTCGCGGGTCCCCGCGGGTACGTCGGTGGGCAGGCGCCGCAGCGGTCCGCCGTACTGACCGCGGCGGCGGCCGAGGAGGCCGAGCAGCGAGCACGTGAGCTCGGGGCACGCATCGAGACCCGGACCGCCGAGCTCGAAGCTGCACAGGCCGAGCTCGCAGAGGCACGGCAGGTGCACCGCGAAGCGACGCTGGCGATCAACGAATCCGATGCGCGGATCACCGGGGCTGCCGAACGGCTCGCCCGCCTCCACAAGGAGCTCGTGACGCTGGCGAGCCAGCGCGAGGTGGTCGCCGCCCAGCACGCCGAGATCAACGAGGTCCTCGAGCGCGACCGTGCGGCGCTGTCCGAGCTCAACGCCCGCGGCCCCGAGCTGGACGTCGAGGAACCCGAGGTCGACCCCGCCGCGGACGAGGTCGCGGCGGCACTCGACGAGCAGCTCGAGGCTGCTCGCGAACGCGAGCTCGACGCGAGGGTGAAGCTCGAGCGCATCACCGAGCAATGCCGTCACCTCGAGCTCCAGGCGATCGAGCTCCGGCGCGAGGCCGACGAGGTCGAGCTCGCTCTCGAGGAGGCTGCCCGCCGTCGTGATGCCCGTCGCCGCGGGATCGCCCGGTGCGGTGAGCTCGCGGCCTTCTGCCAGCTCGTCGTCGAGGGTCTCGAGCGTTCGATCGAGGAGGCGCAGTCGGAGCGGGACCGGCTCCAGCAGGCGATCAGGAGCGAGCGGCAGGAGGTCGAGCAGGCGCGCGCGGCCGTCGAAGCCGCCGCCGAGGACCTCGAGGCGGTCCGGGAGCAGCGTCACGCCGCGGATCTGCGTCGCGCCGACCTCGAGCACCAGCTCGAGCAGCTCACCGCCCGGATCCGTGACGACTTCGGTCTGTCACCGGACGAGGTGGCGGCGGAGCATCCCGACGCCGCCCACTACGAGCGCGCCCCGCTCCAGGAGCGCGAGGACACCCTGACCCGCAAGCTCGGACTGCTGGGGCGGGTCAACCCGCTGGCGCTCGAGGAGTTCAAGGCGCTCGAGGACCGCCACCGCTTCCTGTCCGAGCAGCTCGACGACCTGCGACGCTCGAAGCGCGATCTCGAGCAGGTCGTCATCGCCGTCGACGGCAAGATCGAGCAGATCTTCGCCGACGCCTACGAGGACGTCGCCCGTGAGTTCGGCGACATCTTCGAGACCCTGTTCCCGGGCGGCAAGGGCCGGCTCGTGCTCACCGACCCCGACGACATGCTCACGACCGGCATCGAGGTCGAGGCGCAGCCGCCCGGCAAGAAGGTCAAGCGCCTGTCGCTCCTGTCCGGCGGGGAGCGGTCGCTGACCGTGCTCGCGTTCGTGTTCGCGATCTTCCGGGCCCGCCCGAGCCCGTTCTACGTGCTGGACGAGGTCGACGCCGCGCTCGACGACGTCAACCTCCAGCGGCTGCTGGCGGTCATCCAGAGCTTCAAGGGCTCGAGCCAGATCATCATGGTCACTCACCAGAAGCGCTCGATGGAGATCGCCGACATGATGTACGGCATCACCATGGGCTCCGACGCCGTCACCAAGGTCGTCGCCGAGCGACTCAGCGAGCGCGAGCAGCAGGAAGAGCGAATGGCGCCGGCCGACGACACCGTCGTGCTCGACGACACCGAGGTCGAACCCGCCGCGGACGGGGACGAGGCCGAGGACAGCGAGACCCGCGACGAGGTCCACGCCCCGGCGTAGGAGCCGTCGGCGGGGGAGCGGTCGGCTCGCTGGATACCGTCCAGCGGTGACTGTCCCCGACACCTCCGGAGCCCCGCGTGGAGCTGATCGTCCTCATCGTCGTCATCGCTGTGGCGCTCGTCGTGCTCGTCGGCGCCTATCTCCGGTCTGGCCGCAGGGGTGGCGGCACCGACACCCTCGAGCGAGGAGAAACCGCGACGACCGAGGTCCCGCCCAAGGACGCTCCGGCCGCACCGGCGGAGACGACCCCGGAAGCAGAGGCACCCGCGGCCCCCGAGGTCGAGCTCGTCGAGGAGCTCACGCTCCGCGAGCGCTTCGCCCGTCGGCTCACGCGGACCCGCAACGTCCTCGGGACCGGCATCCTCGAGCTGTTCGGGAAGGGCGTCACCGACGAGGCCTGGGAGGGGTTAGAGGAGGCGCTGATCTCCGCTGACGTCGGGGTCGAGGCGACGCTCGAGCTCGTCGAGGACCTCAGGCGACAGGCACGCGAGCAGGGCGTCACCGACGGCGAGGGCGTGGTGCGGCTGCTGAAGGCCGAGCTCAAGGAAGCGCTCGGCTCGGCCGACCGGACGCTCGCACGCTCGGCTGACGACGACCCGACGGTGTGGATGCTCACCGGGGTGAACGGCACGGGCAAGACCACCACGATCGGCAAGCTCGCCGCCATCGAGTCTCGCGAGGGACGCACGGCCGTCCTGGCCGCCGCCGACACCTTCCGTGCCGCGGCCGCAGACCAGCTCGAGAAGTGGGGCGAGCGCGCGGACGCCAGGGTCGTGCGCAAGGACGAGGGCGCCGACCCCGCCTCGGTCGCCTACGACGGCTACATGGCGGCGAAGGCCACCGACGCCGACGTGCTGATCGTTGACACGGCGGGGCGGCTCCACAACCGTCGCGAGCTCATGGAGGAGCTCTCGAAGGTCAAGCGCGTGGTAGAGAAGCAGTCGGGCCCGATGGAGGAGATCCTTCTCGTGCTCGATGCCACCACCGGCCAGAACGGCATCCAGCAGGCCCGCGCGTTCCTCGAAGCGGTCGACGTCACCGGGCTCGTCCTCACCAAGCTCGACGGCTCCTCGAAGGGCGGGATCGTCGTGGCCGTCCAGCGCGAGCTCGAGATCCCGGTCAAGCTCGTCGGGGTGGGGGAGGAGATCGACGACCTCACCGTCTTCGACCCCGACGCCTTCGTCGACGGACTGTTCGCCGACGTCGCCACCACCTGAGCCGCGGGCATGACCGCGTCCGCGGCAAACCGCTAGGCCTGGTCCCCGGACAGGTCCTCGGCAAGGGCGTCTGGCAGCGCGTCGGTGCCGCGGGTGTCGACGATCCACTCGTCGATCCGGTGCCACCAGTCATCGAGCCACTCCCGGCGGGCGCCCTCGCCCTCGGGCACGTCCTCCGCCTCGACCCGCCAGGAGGCGACGTCGATCTCGGCGTTCAGCGGGAGGCCACGCCACAGGTCGATGGGTCGGGACAGGTCCTCGAGACCAGTGTGGGCCACGAAGATCACGTCCGCGTCCGGAGCCGCATCGAGTGCTGCGAGTGTTCCGGCAGGGCGGGGACTCAGGACGTGCCGCATGCGACGTGCCCGGTCGGCGCGCTCGTGGTCGCCCATCTCTTCGAGCTTGGCGATCGACCGCTGTCGGCGTCGCTGGGTGAAGTTCGCACCTTCGGGGAACAGCACGAGTGCGTCGCCGGGCTCCATCCCGGTCGCCAGTCGCCGGATCGCCGTCAGCGCCTGGTCGCCGCCTCCGGCTACGAACGACGAAGGGAGTCGGTTCAGCACCGTGTCGAGCAGCGGCTCCCACTGCAGCAGATCCTTGAGGACGATCCGTGGTCGGTGGCCGGAGACGAGCAGTTCCTCGACCAGCAGGAAGGAATCGCCCGGACCGGCGTGCCGGCTGAGCACTATGACGGGGCGGGTCTCGGTCGTGGTCGGGTCGTTGTCGAAGGACGGGTCACGGTCGCTGACGTCGAAGCGGATCGACAGGACCCCCCGGGCGGCGTCCACCACGCTGGCGAGCGCCCACCCCAGCAGCTCGTAGTGCCGGCGGCGGAACTCCTGGTCTCGCCGCCGTCCGAAGCCTGCGCGGACCCACAGCAGGAACGCGCGGACCAGCGCGACGGACTCGACCGACATGTAGACCGCGAGGAAGACCAGCAGCCGCGCGGCGCGGTCCTTCATGCCCAGCGCGGTCGAGACGAGCCACGCCCCGAGCACCAGGAAGGGCAGGCCCAGGGCGAGCACGATCGCGGCTCCAAGAACCACCGGCGCCAGGACGACGCGCCGGAACCAGCGGGGCGGAACCCTCACGCCCGCTCCGCGAGGTAGTCCGCGGTGGCTTCGTACGCGCTGGTGATACGCGGCCCGACGGCTGTGGCGTCCCGGTAGTCCAGCTGGGTGCGGACGTCGTCGTAGCGGACCGGCTCCGAATCCCCGGTCGGGAGCACGTGGACGTCGACGTCGTCGGGGATCCGTGCCAGCTCCTCGTTGAAGCGGTTGCGCCGCGCGATCTCGAAGGTGACCAGCCCGACCTCGAGGACGGAGGTCGGCTTCTCGAGTGGCACCTCGATTCGTCCGACCTGGAGCACGTAGACGGTCCGGGCGCCCTGCGCCAGTGCGCGGCCGAGCGGGATGCTGTGCACCAAACCACCGTCGTAATGGTGCTCGCCGTCGATCTCGACCGGCGGGAACAGGCCCGGGACGGCCGAGGACGCGAGCACCGCCTCCGCCAGCGGGCCGGTGGTGAACCAGCGGGGCGCTGCCCGCTCGATGCTGGCGGCGACGCACTGGAACGGGATGCTCAGCTCCTCGAAGGTGGCCACGGGGAGTGCCTCCGTCAGCATCCTGCGGAGCTCACCGAGGTCGTGCAGGTGGGTCCGGGACCGTGCGAACGTGCGGATCCGCCGCACCAGCGAGCTGTCGAACGGGCCGCCGTCCGCGAGATCGCGCCACAGGCTCTCGAGGCGCCCCGGCGCGACCAGCGGGTCGGCGGCGACCATCGCCCCGTTGATCGCACCCACCGAAGTGCCGACCACGAGGTCGGGGCGGACGTCGGCCTCAGCGAGGGCGCGGAGCATCCCGACCTCGGCGGCGCCGAGCATGCCGCCCCCGCCGAGCACGAACGCGATGTCTGTGGGCACGACACGAGGCTACGTCGACCCGTCGCGACGATCGGGGCCCGCTGGACGGCACCTCCCTCACGGGGCGGCCGTCGTCCCCTCAGCTTCCGGCGACGCCGAGGACGAGGTCGCCGGACATCGACTTGGCATGGATCTCGACCACGGGCGCATCGGGATCCGGCTCTGATCGCCCGCCCCGGGTGCGGGTCTCGCCGGTCATCGACTGGAAGTCGTAGCGGACGCGACGGCCGGGGACCACGTCCACGACGAGATCCCCCGACATCGACTTCGCTTCGAGGGTGCGACCGCCGAAGCGCTCGATCCGGAGGTCCCCGGAGGCGGTTCGCAGCGACACGTCGTCCTCTGCGGTACCGATCGTCACATCGCCCGAGGCGCTGGTGCAGGTCACGTCGTGCTCGGCGAGATCGAGGCGGACGTCGCCGGACGCGGTCGTGATCGTGGCGTCGCTTCCGCAGCAGGCGACCGTGACGTCGCCGGAGGCAGTCTTGACCTCACAGCGCCCCCTGACGTGACCGATACGGGCGTCCCCGGAGGCGGTCCGCAGCCTGAGGTCGCCGAGCCGCACGTCGCTCGTGACATCCCCCGTGCCGAGGGCCGCGTCGAGCGAGGAACCCTCGGGGGCGCGGATGGTGACCGTGTCCACGGCTGCGCGGAAGCGCCCAGAGGACTCCTCAACGATGTGGAGCGACGTGCCACTGAGCTGGACCCGAACCTGCTCGGGGTGGCGCCCCGCCAACTCCACGGTCACCTGGTTGTGGGTTCCGCTCGGGACGAGGTGGAGGTCTGCCTTGGACAGCCGGACCTCGATCCGGAGTGGATCGGGCCCGAGGTCGAACGTCTCGATCCTGCTCATGTGTGGAACTCCCCGCTCGCGCCGCCTCGCCGCGGCGGCTTGGTGTGTGCCCGTGCGGACAGCGTGTCGACGACCCACGAGTTGATGGAGTCGCCGGCCGTGGAGGCCTCCTCCTCGACGAGACGCTTCAGGCTCTCGGGCAGCCGCAAGGTCAGGCGGGCCTCGACGTCGTCGGGTGGGGGCGGTGGAGCCGGCGGGCCCTCGGCCCGGACCGTGAGGTGCGGCTCCCCGTCACGGAGGACCACCTCGACGGTGTGGGTCGGCAGTTGGGCGTCGATCTCGGTGGCGGCCTGCTGTGCGAGGTCGAGTGCCAGCGTCGAGACGGCGGGGCGCAGTGCCCCGACGAGCAGCTCACCGGCCGAGGCGACCGCGTCGTCGCGGCCCGCCAGCAGGAGCTGCTCCTCGAGGGCTGCCTCGAGCTTGGTGAGTGCGGTGGTGACGTCCATCAGCGCCGCTCGGTCCGGTCGACCCGGGGGCGCCGGGGGCGGTGGTGGTAGCGACTGAGGTCTGCAGCGCGGGCGCGGCGCAGGTGCTCGGTGGGGGTGAAGAACATGTTCGCTCCGGTCTGTCGTTGCTGTGTCATAGTGACATTATCATGACATCATAGTGATGTCAATACGCGACTGTGGACGCCGCGACGGCCATTTGGCATTCTGCGAGCGGCGAGGCGACGGCCTCGCCTCGGATCGGGGCGGTACATGCGGTTCGCGTGGGGCCTGTGGGTGGCAGCACTGCTGCTCACGGCCGCCGCCATCGCCTTCGCGGTGGCAACCCCGGACGGGTTCTGGGTCGGTCCGGCCGTGGGGTTCGTCGCGTTCCCGGTGGCGCTCGGAGGCGCCGGCTTGCTCATCGCCCGGCGGGGCAACAACACCGGCTGGGTGCTGCTCGTTGGCATGCTCCTCTACGGCGTTCAAGCCGTCACCGCGTCGTACGCCGACTTCGCGCTGCCCGACGGCCGTCCAGGCGCGCTCGTCGTCGCGTGGATCGCGTCCTGGGTGTTCGTGCCGCTGCTCGGCGTCATCGTGGCGCTCTTCTACACCTTCCCCGACGGTCGACTTCCGGAGGGACGATGGCGGGCGGTGGCGATCGTGGGGGCGGTCGGCTTCGTCCTGCTGACGCTCGCGACGCCCTTCACGAGCGAGCGTCTCGCGGAGAACGAGCCGGTCTCCGTTCTCAATCCGCTCAACCCGTACTACATCGGCGACGACCTTCCGTGGATCGGGTTCGTGTCGTCGGTGGGTGGCCTCCTGTTCCTGCTCGGAGGGCTGCTCGGCGGATCGGCGTCACTGATCTCCCGCTACCGGCGATCCTCGGGCGAGCGGCGCTACCAGATCAAGTGGTTCGCCTTCGCCGGCGCGGTGCTCGCGGCGTCGATGGTCGTCACCATCGCGCTCGACGCGCTCGGCGTGGCTGCCCCGGTGGGGGAGTGGCTCTTCGCGGTCGGGGTGTTCACGATGCCGGTCGCCATCGCGATCGCGCTGTTCAAGTACCGGCTCTACGAGATCGATCTCGTCATCCGGCGCACCGTGGTCTACGCCGGTCTCGCCGGTTTCATCGGCGTGCTGTACATCAGCATCGTCGCAGGGGTCGGGGCCCTGGTCGGGTCGGGTGACGAGCCCAACCTGGCGCTGTCGGTGGCGGCGACGGCGATCGTCGCGGTCGCGTTCCAACCAGCGCGTGAACGGTTGACGACGTTCGCGAACCGGTTGGTGTTCGGCAAGCGGGCCACCCCCTACGAGGTGCTCTCCCGGTTCTCGAGCCATCTGGGCGAGACCGTCGCGACCGACGAGACGCTCGAGCGCATGGCGCAGCTCCTCTCGGAGGGCACCGGAGCGGACCACGCCCAGGTGTCGTTGGACATCGACGGGCAGCTGCGGGTGGGGGCCGTGTGGCCACCGGACCGTCGCGCCGAGGACGATCCCGAGCACCTCGTGGAGGTCGTCCACGAGGGCGAGCGCCTCGGGGCGCTGTCGCTCGCCAAGCCTCCGGGCGAGGAGCTGACGCCGCAGGACGAACGGTTGATGGCGGACCTCGCGTCCCAGGCGGGACTCGTGCTCCGCAACGTGCGGCTCACCGAGCAGCTCCGCGCGAAGCTCGAGGACCTCCGCCGCTCACGACAGCGGCTGGTGTCGGCACAGGACGACGAACGCCGTCGCCTCGAACGCGACCTCCACGACGGGGCGC
>JAWVZB010000119.1:0-9056 GCA_033722375.1 Nitriliruptorales bacterium
TCAACCACGAGGTCCAGCCGGTCGTCGCCATCGGCCGGCTGAAGACGCTCTTTCGTGCGGTGGGCGCGGTCGCTGCCATCGGTTGCTCCGCTACTTCAGTGTCAGGAGGAAGGCCACGAGGGCCTCGACCTCTTGGTCGGTGAGCCCGAGGTTGGGCATTCCGACCCCGAACTCGGGTTGCATCGGCTTCATCGAGGGGGCGTCCTTGAGCCACTGGGCCAGCAGGTCTTCACGCGGCTGGGACGTGTCGAACTCGGTGGGGCTGAGCTCTTCGTAGAGCGGGAAGATCGCGCCGGCGAACTCCCTGCGGCTCATCAGGTGGGTGAGATCGGGCCCCACGTTGCCCTGCGCGCCGTCCAGCCCGTTGATCGCGTGGCAGGCCGCGCAGGCCTGGCCCCCCTCACGGTCGACGAACAAGCTGGCTCCCTCGGCTGCCAGGCCGTCGCTGGGTACCTGCGCGGGGGCGTTCTGGTCATCGACCCACTGCTCGAACTCGTCGGGGGGAAGGGCCACGGCGCGAGCGCGCATGTTGGCGTGTGACAGACCGCAGTACTCGGCGCACTGGCCGAGGTAGCGGCCGGGCTCGTCCGCCTGGAGGTTGAGCTCGGTGTGGCGGCCGGGCACGACGTCCTGCTTCCCGGCGAGGGCGGGGATCCAGAACGAGTGGAGGACCGCCTTGTCGGCGCCGCCGGCTTCCTCGGCTGTCATCTGGAGGTGAACCGGCACGCCCGTCGGGATCACGAGCTCGTTGGCGGTCCGGAACCCGCCATGGTCGGGGTAGTGGTACTCCCACCACCAGCGGTGTCCGATCACCTCGACCGTGATCGAGCCCTCCTGCTCGCCGGACAGCTCGAAGATGGTGCGCACGGTTGGGACGGCGATGGCGGCCAGGATCAGCGCCGGGATGATGGTCCACACGAGCTCGAGCTTCGTGTTGCCGTGGACCTGCACCGGCAGGGTGTCGTCATCGTCGCGCTGGCGGAACTTGATCACCGAGTAGATGATCAGACCCTGGACGATCACGAAGATGACCAGCGCGATCCACATGACGAGCTGGAACAGGTCGTCGGGCTGCTCGGCGAACGGACCCTGAGGATCGAGCATCGACTGCGGGGCGTCGGAGCAGGCGGTGGCGGCGAGCGCCACGATCCCGAGGACGACGAGCACCCGGAGATGCGAGGCGGAGATGGGTCGCCTGCGGCGCAAGTTCACGTCTCCTCTGTGCGATGATCGCCGTGGATGCGGGCCCGGTGGCGTGGTCGGTGGTACGGCGGCCCGTCGGTCTCGGGGGTGAGCGACGAGCTCCAGCCCCAGCGCGTGCGGCAGCCTACCGGCTGTGCTTCGGACGGTCGTAACTGCGGGGGTCGGCTCACGGCTCCCAGCGGAAGAACCGGACGGTGGCAGCGGTCGCCATCACGCCCCACACCAGCAGGACGACGAGCGCCCCGCCCCCCGACATCCCACTGACGCTGTCCGCGCCACCGAAGGCGCCCCGCAACGCGACCCCGAGGGCCCCGGCCGGCAGCACCTCCCCGACCGTCGCCAGGGGGTCGGGGAGAGCGTCGGCTTCGAACACGAGCCCACTGATACCGAGGAGAACGAGGTAGACGGTGTTCGACAGCGCCAGCGTGGCTTCCGCCCGCAAGGACCCGGCCATGAGGAGGCCGAGGGCGCTGAAAGTGACCGTGCCGACGAGCATCGCGGCCACGGCGACCGCGACGGCACCGTCGGGCTGCCAGTCGAGCCAGGTCATCGCGATGGCGAGCACGAGCGCCGTCTGGACGAGGATCAGGATCGCGACGGCGAGGGACTTCGCCATCACGAACGCCCACCGGGGGAGCGGGGTACCACCGAGACGCTTCAACACCGCGTACTTGCGCTCGAAGGCGGTCTGGATGGCGAGCGCCACGAGCGCGGTGGACATCACCGAGATCGCGAGGACGCCCGGGACGAGGAAGTCGACGGGGTCGCCGTCACCCGTGGGCAGCACGTCGACGGTCGAGAAGAACACGAGCACCCCGAGGGGCACACCGAGCGTGACCAAGAGGCTCTCCCCGGACCGCAGCAGCAGCTTGAGCTCCATGATCGTCTGCGCGTACAGCGCCGGACCCAGCGGGAAGGTGCGATCGGGGCTCATCTGCGGCCCTCGCGGTGCTCGATGAGCTCGAGGAAGACCTGCTCGAGGCTGCGCTTGCTGGCCTGGAGCTCGCCGATGAGAACGCCCCGCTCGGCCAGGTGAGCCGTGAGCTGCGCGATGGTTCCGGGTGTCACGTCCCCCTCCAGGACGTAGCGGCCAGGCCGCGTCTCGAACACCACGGCCCCGGGCACAACGCCGTCCAGCCCGAGTCCGGGGCGTGCGGAGAAGGTGAGCTCGGACTGCGCCCCGTGGGTCAGTTCGTCGGGGGTGCCCTCGGCGATGATGTGGCCGCGATCGATGATCGCGACGCGGTCGGCGAGCTCCTCCGCCTCGTCGAGGAGGTGGGTGGTCAGCACGATCGCCACGCCCTGGTCCTGGAGGCTCCGGATGTGGCGCCAGGTCATGCGCCTCGCGGACGGGTCCAGCCCGGCCGTCGGCTCGTCGAGGAAGGCGACCTCGGGACGCCCCACGAGCGCGAGCGCCAGCGCGAGCCGCTGCTTCTGGCCACCGGACAGGTCACGGAACCGTGTCCGCCGCGAGTCGGCCAGCCCGACCTGCTCGAGCAGCCCGTCGGGATCGAGCGGGGCGCGGTAGAAGGAGGCGAACAGCCGCAGCACCTCGTCGGGGCGCGCCATCGGATAGACCCCGCCCTCCTGGAGCATGAGCCCGACCCGGGACTTGAGCGCCGCCCCGTCGCGCAGCGGGTCGAGCCCCAGCACCCGGACGGTGCCGGCATCGGGGCGGCGGTAGCCCTCACAGCACTCGACGGTGGTGGTCTTGCCGGCCCCGTTGGGACCGAGCAGCGCGAGCGTCTCGCCCTCGTCGACGACGAGGTCGATCCCGTCGACCGCGGTGTGTTCGCCGTAGCGCTTGACGAGCCCACGGATCTCGATCGCCGGCGTGATCATGTGCCGACGTCTCGACGCTCGAAGAACAGGATCGCGAGCATCAGCCCGACCAGCGCGACCGCAGCCAGGAGCAGCGTCCCGAACGCCTCGAGGCCGTTGCGGATCGGGTCGTAGCCGATGGCGTGGTCGTAGGGCGACAGGGGGCGGAACGGCTCGAGGGCTTCGACGAGCGGGGCGAACGAGTACCACACGAAGAGTGCCACCGCGGCGCCGGCGCCCACCCCGAGCGTGATGCCCCGGCTGCCGGTGACGCCCGCGACCAGGAAGGTCGCGCCCGCGAACGCCCACCCGAGGAAGGTCATCGCCACGGCGGCCGCGAGGATGCGCCCGAGCGAGATGTCCATGCCCACGAGCACGGCGCCGAGAACGGTCAGCAGCCCGAGCCCGACCATGATCGCCGCGACCGCCGCCGCCACCGCGAGGAACTTGCCGACCAGGAGCTCCCGACGGGACAGGGGCGTTCCGAGCAGCAGTTCGAAGCCGCCGTCCTGCTCGAGTCCCGCGGTCTCGTTGGTGGCGCGGAACGCGGCGTACACCCCGATCAGCAGCGGGAACAGCGAGTTGAAGCGCGAGTTGATGAAGCCCTCCGGGGTCAGGAGGTTCGTCTCTCCCACCAGCGCCTGGAGCGCGGCCGGGAGGTTCTCCATGAGCTGTTCGAGCCCTTCGCTCGCGCTGCTCTCGAACGCCGGCCAGAACAGGACCTGGAGGAACCCCATCGCCCCGACCGCCGCGACCCAGATCAGGAGCGGTCGGCGGTAGGTGTCGAGGGATCGACCGGCGACCCGGAGCGCGTTCACGAGGGATCACCGCCCTCATCGCTGTCAGGGTCGTCGTCGCGGTAGTAGGTCAGGAACACCTCGGCCAGGTCGGCCTCGTCCGACGTGAAGGTCTCGACCTCGAACCGGGCGGCGGTCTTGACGAGCTGGTCCATGCTGCCGGTTGCCACGAGGCGGAGGGTGCGGTCACGGACCTCGACCTGCTCCACGCCGGGGAGACGCTGGAAGGGTTCCCAGTCCACCGCGTCGGCGAAGCGGATCTCGACCCGCCGCACGGCACGCGCCTTCAGCTCGTCGACACCTTCGAGCGCGACGAGGACACCGTCGCGGATGATCCCGACGCGGTCCGCGACCTCCTCGACCTCGGCGATCACGTGCGAGGACAGGAACACGGTCCGGCCGCCGTCCACGGTCTCCCGCAGGAGCCGGTTCAGGGTGGCCTGCTTCAGGGGATCGAGGCCCGACGAGGCTTCGTCGAGGATCAGGATCGGCGGGTCGTGCATGAACGCCTGCACGACGCCGACCTTCTGCCGGTTGCCGCGCGACAGCGCCTGGATGGGACGACTCAGGTCGAGCTCGAAGCGGTCTGCGAGGTGGCGGATGCGCGTGTCGGGAACCCCGCCGCGCAGGCTCCCGAGGTGGCGGAGGAACTCCCAGCCGGTGACGTTGCGGGGGAAGACCGGGTCCGAAGGCAGGTAGCCGACCGAGCGGTGGACCTCGACCGCGTCACCCCATGCGTCACGCCCCGCGACCTCCGCGCGACCCGCGGTCGGCCGCAGGAGCCCCATGAGCAGCCGGATCGTCGTGGTCTTGCCGGCGCCGTTGGGGCCGAGGAA
The DNA here is from genome assembly GCA_033722375.1 of Nitriliruptorales bacterium. GTDB lineage: Bacteria > Actinomycetota > Nitriliruptoria > Nitriliruptorales > Nitriliruptoraceae > JAWVZB01. The sequence continues at coordinate 4,658 of JAWVZB010000119.1, forward strand.
ACCGAACAGCTCGCCGTCACCGACCTCGAGGTCGAGGTCGGTGAGGGCGCGGACCGAGCCGTAGTTCTTGCTCAGTCCCGACGTGGAGATGGCGGCCATGCTGCGGACCGTACGCCGGAACGACGCCGGACCGCGAACGCGCCCGCCAGGAGCAACAGCCCGATCACGAACGGCAGGGCACCACCACCGGTCTCGGGGGTCGACTCCTCGTCCGCCGGCGCGCCGGAGGTTCCATCGTCACCAGCAGCAGGACCGGACCCGAACTCGTAGTCGAGCAGGTTGCGCATGACCTCGTAGCCCGAGTACGTGACCCCGTAGCTCTCGAGCCCGTAGGGGTGGTCGAACTCCTCGGTCGGAGTCGGCAGGACGGACCCGAGGACACGGATGACCCCGTCCCCGACACCGACCTCCCCGAGCGTGGTGTCTCCGTTGACGACCCCGACGGTGCGCCCACCGGCGTCCTCGAAGGCGTTGCGCTCGACGACCCACTGCGGGTGGGTGTTCATGTCCCCACCGGACTCGTCCTGGATGGCGTAGCCGGTCGGCACCGGCTCCGCGATCTGGTGACGGTGGCCTGAACCCTCCGCGGCGCCGGGCTGGTTCACGTTGGCGGCCAGTGGGTCGTCGTAGGTGGTGGTCTCGCCGCCGTCGGTGGAGAACTGGACGTGACCGGCGTACACGACCCACTTGCGAACGTGGTCCTCGGGCACGATCCCGAGCCACTCGAGTGCCCGCAGCGAGTCGTCGGTCAGAACGAGGTTGCCACCACTCTCCACGAAGGACCGGAGCTCGGCGGTCAGTGCGTCGAGGTCATCGGTGCCGTACTCGCTCGGGTTCTGCTGCGCGGCACGCCCCTCGAAGGTGATGTTGACGTTCGCCGTGCCGGCCGAGCCCGCCCAGTTGTGCACCTCCAGCCGGTAGTTGCCGGGCAGCAACGCGTCGGGGTAGGTCAAGGTCTCGAACTGGGTACGTCCGGATTCCCCCGCGGCGATGTCGTACCACCCGCCGTCGCCGCCCTGGATCTGGAGGTAGAGGTCGGGATCGACGACCGCCTCGCTCGTGACCTCGGCTGACAAGCTGCCTTGGGCCTCGGTGATCTCGAACTCGTAGAACCCCGAGGTCGCCGGCGTCCGCTCACCGGCCCCCGGGCCGCCCACGACGACGGTCTCGTCCTCGACGGGCTCGCGAGCCGCGGTGGCCGAAGCGGGGAACACGAAGTCAGGGAGGAAGGCGTTGTCAGCCGCGACGATGGTGTCGAACTGCTGAAGATCGACGTCGCCGGCGATGACGCCGTCGATGACGAGCGGGGCGAGCTTCTCGCCGTGGCTCACAGCCTGCACCTCGCCTTGTGCTTGGAGCTCCTCGGCGGCGAAGCCTTCGAGCATCTCGAAGAAGTCCATGTTCGAGACGTCGTAGGGAAGCTGGCCGGGGTCGGGCCATGCCGGGGCCTCTCCGAAGGTCACGTCGACGTCGAACTGCGAGGAGGCGTCACCGGCGATCCGGATCCGGTACCGACCCGGCTCGGGGAGGTTCGCGTCGAGCCTCGCGCCACTCTGGGCGTAGACGAAGGACTGGTTGAAGTAGGTGTTGACCGCCGCCCACTCGTCGTCGTCCTCCGTGCCGCGGTCGGGGTCGTCCTCCCCGGACCGCTTCCGTTCGAGCGCGATCTCGTTGAGCGACCCGAGCGAGACGCCGCTCACGTTGTTCCACGTGACGGTGGCGGACATCGATCCGTTGTAGACCCCTTGGTCGGGCCCCTCGACGTCGAACTCGTGAGTGGTCTCGCTCGGCGTGTGGTTGATCACGAAGCTCAGATCGTCCTGCTGGGGGAGGTTGTCCGGGTTGGGGTCGCCCGTGATCCCCGAGCCGGGATGGGTGATCCGGTCGGGGTTGAACAGGTAGCCCGCCTCGCCGCCGTAGCGGAAACCGGTGTCCTCGGGCAGCAATGAGAAGTGGATCATCCCGTAGATCAGTGACTTGTTCCCGTCCACGTGTGCCTGCTCGACGCCCTGGTCGTAGCACGTGCCCGTGCCGCAGTTGCCGAGGTGGGAGAGCGACATCTCGTTGTCGATCGCGTCGGCGTTGAGCCCCATGTCGGAGTCCATCCAGTCGCCGAGTGCCCCGGTGACGGTGTAGGCGATGGTGTCCCAGACGGTTCCCCACTGGACGCCGTAGACCCGCGGGTCCTCCTCGGGGGCGTCGTTGGGCTTGATCAGTGGGCTCCAGGCGAGCCGCGCCTCGGCGTCCTCCCAGGCACCCTTGACGTACTGGAGGATGCGCCGGTCCTTGTCGTAGGGCCGCTCGGAACCGCCGATCAGGGTGAAGCTGAAGGCCCGGTCGATGAGCTGGCCGTGGAGATCGAGACCCCCAGTCCAGTCGCTCTTGATGGCCTTGAGCACCTCGCCGTACGAGCGGGTCTCCGGCTCCGACCACGGCGTGTAGGGGCGGAAGGTGAACCCGCGCGTCGGCCAGTCGCGGTTCATGTCCACGCCGTTGCCGTTGTAGCGCTGGTAGAAGAAGCCACCCTCTTGCTTGTCGCCGCGCCGCCAGCCGTCGGGGTTCGCGAGCACGAACCAGTTGACGGTCTCCTTCAGCGCCTGCCCAGCGGTGACCGAGTCGTCCGGCATGGTCTCGAGGATCGGATGGGGGTTGTCCGGACCCGCGTTCTCGAGGTCGCAGAACGCCGGCGAACCGTCGTCGCCGTGCTTCTCGCACGACGCCCAGGTGGCCAGGTCCTCGATCGCGCGGATGCCACCCTCGACTCCGGCACGCTCGATGCCGTGGATCGACAGGGAGTGGGCAAAGTGGGCCCGCTCGGAGATCGGGATGGTCGTGTCGGTCTCGTCGGTCACCCGGATGAGGTACAGCGGCACGCGCTCACGACCGAGATCGCCAGTCGGCAGCCCGGCGGACATCCCGTCCAGGCCCTCGGCCTCGAGGGTGTCCCAGAACGGTCCGTCCTCGTCGGAGAGGTCGTAGATCTCGATGAACTCCCCGAACATGTCGTCGGAGGCAAGGAACGTCAGCCCGTTGAGCACCTCGTCCCAACCCAGGAAGTCCGTCGCCTGGCAGGCGCCGTTGCCCTTGGCCCACGGCGAACGCTCGGCGGCGTTCTCCGGGCTGGGCCAGTAGGCGTGCGGGTCTGGGAAGACCCTGGCCTGCGCCGTGTACTCCTCGGCGCTCATCTCCCCAGGGACGCCACAGGCGTCTTCTGCACCGGCGTACTGGGGCGCGAGCACCGTGAGCCCGGCGAGCAGCGTGAGCACGAGGAACGGAACGGAACGGACCGAGATCGGCATAGCGGGAGAACCCCCTCCAGGAGCGGCGCAACCCTAGGGGAGCCAGCCAGCCGCCGCACCTGTACTCGAGGACCGACGCAACGCACGAAGTAGGCTCGCGAACATGACCAGGTCGGACGAGGACGGCAGCGCAGCGGCGGCGGACACCGCCACGCCGGGGGGCGACCCGCCGCCTGTGATCCGCGAGCGTCGGCGGCGGCGGGACCACATCGACCTGCCGCTCGCGGCCACGCTCGCGCTCGGCGTCGCGGGCGGACTGCTGCTGGCGGGCTTCGTCGGAGGCCTGCTCGCGCGCCTGTCGACGCTGATCGTCATCGTGATCGTGAGCCTGTTCCTGAGCTTCGCGATGGAGCCGGCCGTGAAGTGGCTGGCCGAGCGGGGGATCCGCCGCGGCATGGGCACCTTCCTCGTGTTCCTGGCCGCGGGGCTGCTCTTCGTCGGGTTCATCGCGGTGATGGCCCAGCTCATCATCGACCAGGTGTCGTCGCTGATCGACAACACCCCGATGCTGCTGCAAGGTCTGTCCGACCAGGCCGAGCGACTGCCGGGGGACCTCGGCGAGGCGGTATCCGAATGGCTGCGTGAGCAGCGAACCGAGCTCCCCCGTCGCATCCCCCAGCTCGCGGACACGCTCGGTCGGGGCGTCATCGGTGTGGGCGAGACGTTGGCGGGTGGGCTGTTCCAGTTCCTCACCACGCTGCTGGTGACCTTCTACCTCGTCGCCGACGGGCCGCGGCTGCGACGCACGCTCGTGGCGCGGGTCCGGCCCGACCGCCAGAAGGAGTTCCTCGAGATCTGGGACCTCGCCATCTCGAAGACCGGTGGCTACGTCTACAGCCGGGTGCTGACCGCGATCGTGTCCGCCGTCGTCCACACCATCGCCTTCACCCTCCTCGACATCCAGTACGCCGCCGCGCTGGGGATCTGGGTGGGGATCATCTCGAGCCTCATCCCGGTCGTGGGGACCTATCTGGCGGGCGCGCTGCCACTGATCGTGGCACTGCCGACGTCGGTGGCCGCCGCGGTCGGGGTGCTCGTCACCGTGGTCGTCTACCAGCAGATCGAGAACTACCTGATCGCGCCCCGCATCACCTCGGCCA
>JAWVZB010000120.1:0-8948 GCA_033722375.1 Nitriliruptorales bacterium
GAACGCACGACCGTCGACGTGGCCCGACACGTGCTCGACGGCTGGGAGGACGACCTCGAGGGGCGCTGGGACGACTTCTCGGTCGGGGCACACCACGCCGGGGCGCACGTCCCGGTGCTGCAGACGATGCCCAAGACCTCGATCGCGTCGGACGACGACGCCCAGGACTACCTCGAGCGTTGTCGGCAGGTCGACACCTACCTCGCCCAGGCACGTGAGCGACTCCGCAGCGGGCTGGCCGATGATCTGACACCACCCCGACGTGGAGTCCAGGCGACGATCCGCATGCTGGACGGCTACCTCGAGACCTCACTCGACCAGGACCTCCTCCTCGAACCCGTCGCAGGTGCCGGAGAGGAGTGGCGCGCCCAGGTCGCGGACGTGATCCGCGACTCGGTCCGTCCCGCCCTCGCCGAGCACCGCGCTTTCCTGGCCGAGCAAGTAGCACCCCGCGCCCGACCGGACGAGCGGTCCGGGATCCTCCACCTCCCCGGCGGCGAGGAGCGGTACCGGCGTGCGCTCGCCCACCACACCACCACCGACATGACCCCGGAGGAGGTCCACGAACTTGGTCGCACGATCGTGGACGAGCTCGAGGACGAGTACCGGGAGCTCGGTGGCCGCGTGCTCGGCGCCGACGACGTCCAAGCGATCTACGAGCGACTGCGGGACGACGAGGAGCTGCGCTTCGACGACGCCGACGAGGTGGAGGCAGCAGCCGAGCGTGCGCTCCGGAAGGCCGAGGACGCTGTCCCCGACTGGTTCGGTCGGCTGCCGGAAGCACCGTGCGAGGTCCGACGCGTCCCCGAGCTCGAGGCACCCGACACCACCATCGCCTACTACATGCCTCCGGCAGAGGACGGTAGCCGGCCCGGGGCCTACTACATCAACACCTACGAACCCGAGACCCGCACCCGCTTCGAGGCCGAGACCCTGGCGTTCCACGAGAGCGTCCCCGGCCATCACCTCCAGATCGCCATCGCCCAGGAGCTGGAGCTGCCACGGGTGCGGCGCCTCGCGTTCGTCACCGCCTACATCGAAGGCTGGGCGCTCTACACGGAGCGACTGTGTGACGAGATGGGGCTGTACGAGAGCGACCTGTCCCGGCTCGGCATGCTCTCGTTCGACTCGTGGCGTGCCTGCCGACTCGTCGTCGACACCGGGCTCCACGCGATGGGGTGGAGCCGTCAGGAAGCGATCGACTACCTCGACGACAACAGCCCGCAGGCTCGCAACAACATCGCCAACGAGGTCGATCGTTACATCGCGTGGCCCGGACAGGCCTGTGCGTACATGGTGGGACGGCGTGAGATCCGTCGGCTGCGCGCGGACGCGCAGGGTCGCCTCGGCGATGACTTCGACATCCGTGGGTTCCACGACGTCGTCCTCACCGCCGGCGCGGTTCCGTTGCAGGTGCTCGCCAGCCTGGTCGAGCGGTGGTCGCCTGGCGGGTGACCCCGGGGTGCACCACCCTGTTCGTCGGCTTACCGTGCACGTCTGACGCGACCTGTGGAGGAACCTCATGGTCGACGAGCGTTCCATCGTGGACTACGACGAAGACACCGTGCTCGTGGTCGTCGACATGCAGAACGACTTCACCCACCCCGACGGCAGCCTCTACGTCGACGAGGGCGAAGAGGTGGTGCCGCTCATCAACACCGAGATCCGAGCCGCCCTCCAAGACGACGCGCTGGTGGTCTTCACGCAGGACTGGCATCCGGAGTCCACACCCCACTTCGAGAAGGACGGCGGGATCTGGCCCGTCCACTGTGTCGGTGGAACGTGGGGAGCCGAGTTCTACGACGGCCTCGACGTCCCAGACGACGCTCCCGTCGTCAAGAAGGGGGTCGACGGCGGCGACGGCTACTCGGCGTTCAGCGTCCGAGACCCAGAGTCAGGCGAAGAGGAAGCCACCGAGCTGGGTGCGATCCTCGACGGGCACGGCATCGAGCACGTCGTCACGGTCGGGCTCGCGCAGGACTACTGCGTCAAGGAGACCGTGCTCGACGCCCTGCGAGCCGGCTACGAGACGACCCTTCTGACTGACCTCACGCGCCCCGTCGACCTCGAGGAAGGCGATGGAGCGCGAGCCCTCGAGGAGATGGAAGGGGCCGGCGCCGAGCTGCGCTGACGGACAGGGGCCGTCCCGCAGGGGCCGGCCGCGCCCCGCGCGGCGTCCTCCCCCACGATCGTGCGCTGCGACCCGCGAAGGAAGACCACGCGATGGAGCCCGGCGAGACCCTGGCGGAGCGCTACGAGCTCCACGAGGTCGTCGGCCGGGGGGGTATGGGGGAGGTCTTCCGCGCCACCGACCGGACACTCGGACGGGAGGTCGCGGTCAAGGTGCTGCCGCGGCACCTCATCGGCGACCAGGACGCGACCCGCCGGTTCCGCCGTGAGGCCCGGCTGGCGGCCTCGCTGGACCGGAGCGACACCGTCACGGTGCACGACGTCGTCCAGGAGGGCGACGTCGAAGCCATCGTGATGGAGTTCATCGACGGGCCGACACTGGCCGACGTCCTCCGCGACACCGGTCCGCTGCCCTGGCGGCGAGCCCTCCGGATCGCCGCCATGGTCGCTGACGCCCTCGACGCCGCGCACCGACGCGACCTCATCCACCGCGACGTGAAGCCCTCGAACGTGCTCCTCGTCGCGGACAACGAGATCAAGGTCACCGACTTCGGGATCGCCCGGGCGGGACAAGCCAGCGACACGGTCACCGGCACTGTCCGGGGCTCCGTTCCCTACCTCGCGCCCGAGCAGGCGCTCGGCGAGCCGACCGACGCTCGCACCGACGTGTACGGCCTCGGCTGTCTGGTCTACGAACTGCTGACGGGGCGACCGCCCTACGTCGCCGATGACGCTGTGGGGACCGTCTACCAGCACCTGCATGCGGAGCCCGTGCCACCGAGCCAGCGCAACGACGACGTCCCCGAGCAGGTGGATCGCGTGGTCCTGCGGGCGATCGCACGCGACATCGACCGCCGGTGGCCGTCGGCCGGTGCCTTCGCAGAGGCCTTGCGCGCCACGGAGGCAGGCGAGGACGTCACCCAGGTGCTGCCGCCCGACCCAGCCCCGGCCCACGCCGCAACCGAGCGGGTATCGACGCCCCCTCCACGACGGGGTGGCCGCGCGAAGAAGGAACCGGTGCGACGGAGCCAACCTCGCCGGAGTTCCGTCCCACTGCTCGTCGGCCTCATCGTGCTCGTGTTCGTCGTGCTGTGGGTTGTGGGCGCCTTCGACGACACCGGGGCGGCCACCGAGGACCCTGCGGCCAGTGCCACGCAAACGACCGCGCCGCCCCCGTCAGAGCCCACGCCAACCCCGACCGCGAGCCCCTCGCCCACGCCCGCCCCGTCCCCCGAGGGGCCGGGGACGCCCGAGGAGGAAGCGCAGGAGGTTCGAGCGGCGATCGCCGCGGCCCGCTCCGAGGGGGAGATCAGCGCGAAGGCAGAGGAGGAGCTCGACAAGCGGCTCACCGAAGTCATGGAGAAACACGACGAGGGCGACCGCGAGGAGGCGCTGAAGAAGCTCGACGAGCTGCGCGACAAGCTGGACGAACTCGTCGAGAAGCAGGAGGCCACACCGGAGGCGCGAGAACGGCTCGGGCCCGAGCTCGACGATCTCCGGATCGCACTCGGAGGATGACCTCCGCGCGGCGGCGGGCGGACGTTGCGCGAACGGGTAGCACCTCCGTGGTTCTTTCGGAGCCCTCCTCTACTATCCGGCATCGGGAGCAGCTGGGCCGTCCACAACCGCAGGGATCGAACCTTGTCACGTGCCACCGTTGCGCTGTTGGCCGTCGCCAGCCTCATCCTCGTCCTGGGCGTCGTCGCCGTTGCGATCGATGGCGGTGAGGACGATGGCGACACGACGGCGCTCCCGACCGAGACGGACACGACCGAGCCGACGACGAGTCCCACTGGCGGTACCGAATCACCGACCGAGCCCGGCACGAGCCCTTCGCCTTCGCCGTCTCCCAGCCCCTCCCCGTCGCCCAGCCCGACGGACACCGAGACCGAGATCGTCGCCGGCGGAACCGAAGGCGACGGCACCGACGACGGTACGGACGACGGCACAGATGACGGCACGGACGACGGCGACGACGGGGTGGATGACATGCCGAACACCGGTGGTGGGTTCGCCCTCGCCGGCGGGCTGCTGCTGTTCACCGCGACCGGCCGGAGACGTCGGGGCTGAGCGCTCGGTCGGGCCGCCGGCTCGTCGTACGCTGACGCGATGCACGGGCGCCCGTAGCTCAGCCTGGAAAGAGCACCGGACTTCTAATCCGACGGTCGCAGGTTCGAATCCTGCCGGGCGCGCCACTCGGGGCGCACAGATGTCAGGTCAGGGTCCGTCGATCCGACCGAGGACGCCTTCGAGGTTGCCGTTGCCAATGAGCGCCTTGTAGTGCACCTCGTCGGCCCCCGGCTGCGCCGTCAGGCGGACTCGGGTGCCGCCTTCACAGGGCCGCTCATCGTCCCCGACGCTCTCACCTGGACGCTCCCGAAACTCGTAGACCGGCGGTGACGCATCGATCGCGGCCATGGGGTTGACGCACCTAGCGCCTCCTGCGGTGGTCGTGGTCGTCGTGCCCACCACGGATGACCGATCGGCTGCTGCCTCGATCTCGAGTTCGATCCGCCATGTCCCGACCGGGTTGCCGAAGAGGTCACCCTCCACCTGCCCCACCCAGGTGCCGGCAATTCCGCTGAAGTCCAGCTTCCCGTCAGCGGTGGTGGCCACCTCTTCCGTAGTCTCGCTGGACGCGGTCGGCGCGGGGGGATCCCCGGCGGTCGAGGCCGCTTCCGGTCCTCGGCATGCGCCGGCCGCCAGCAACAACGCCAGGCCAAGTACGGAAACCGGCTGGAAAGGCGACGGTCCCACCACGCTCCCTTCAGGTCTCTCAGGTGCCCAGTGTGTCGTCCCGCCCTCAAGGAACGCTCAACAGATCGCACGAGCGCGTGATGGTGCCGGCTCGAGCGAGTGCCTGAGCGAGCCGCTCGCGTGCCCGGGATTGGTCGGTGCGGGTTCCCGAGTTCTCTACATGCACCCCGACGTACTTGCTACCGGCCCTGTGTTACCCCTCACGTCCCGCCACTCGAAGGAGGGTGCTGACGAGCGCCGGTGTGCCCACCCAGGGACGCGTACTCCACCGAAGGCAGCGACCGGGCAGAGATGTCTGCCAACTCGGATTGACGTCGCCGTACACCCCGCCCGGAACCCCGATCCGAAGGTCGCGGCTGCGAACCCTGACGGGGAAGCGAGTCCCATCGTCGCCGCTAGAGAAGAGCTGTCAGTGGTCGTGCTCTGCGTCCGACTCCGCCTTCGTCGCGTGCACGGTTCCGTGCTCGTGTTCCGGCGGGGCGTAGGCCGTCGCGAGACGCAGCGGCGCGGTCCCCGTGTTGACGAAGTTGTGGTGGGTGCCGGCCTCCACGAACACGAGCTGACCCGGACCCACTGTCGTGCGTTCCCCGTCGAGGATCGATTCGGCTTCGCCCTCGAGGAACAGGAGCACCTGATCGGTATCCGGATGTGTCTCGGCGCCGATCTCACCTCCAGGCGGGATGGTCATCGCGACGATCTGCAGGTGGGGTCCGGTGATGAGCACCCGACGGAAGTCATCGTTCTCCCGAACCTGCTGGAAGAGATCCAGTTCGTTGCCGACGGTGGTCGCGTCCGCGGTCATGATGGCCACTCCTCGGTTGCTCGTGCAGCTCTGTGTGTCCGCTACCAGGGGACCCAGACGGTTCCCACGCGACCAGGGCCGTTCGGCACGACTTCGAGGCGACGTTCGTGAAACGCCGAACCTTCCAGGTTAGGGCCAGGCACGTCCAGAGGGGCCAACGTTCGTCCGGTCTCGGTACCCACGTTCGACGGGTGGATCACCCCCTTGTCACGACCGGGACGTGCATCCACGGTGAAAGTGTCAAGCGGTTCTCGATGGAGGAGACACGCATGACAACTGATCTTGTCCAGCTCGTACGAGAGGGCCACGCGGCGTTCAACGACCGTGACAAGGAACGCCTGCTGAGCGCCATCGCGGAAGATGCGACCTGGCACACACCAGGTGACAGCCCGCTCGCCGGAACCTACAAGGGGCGTGAGCAGATCTGGGAGCAGGTCTTCAAGCCACTGTGGGAGCAGCCGGGGAGTCTCGAGACCCACGAAGTGATCGCGACCGACCGCTACGTCGCCTCGACCAACGAATTCGTCATGAAGGCCGAAGGCGACGAGACGCGGTTCGCGTTCCTCGAACTGGCCCGCATCGAAGACGGCAAGCTCGTCGAACGGAAGGCGTTCGTCGATGAGCAGGCGACCTTCGACCAGCTCATCGAGCAGGCAGCCCGGCAGCCGGCCAACGCCTGAACCCCGCCCCACGTGCGAGCAACACACCTGACTGAGCGACCCCGGCCCCGGCGGCTCGAACGCCGGGGCCGGGCTCTTGATCTGTAGCGTGCGGCTACTGCAACGGACGGTTCCAGGGTGACCACCGAGGCGCATGTCGCCCCCGACTCCGCTCCATCGCCGGCTCCCGGCCGATGGCGGGCGTTGAGCCTGCTCGCCGTTGCGATGCTCCTCGCGATGACGACGTGGTTCTCCGCCTCCGCGGTCGTTCCCCAGCTACGAGATGCCTGGGGCCTCTCCTCTGCCGCAGCCTCGCTCCTGACGATCGCCGTACAGCTCGGGTTCGTCGCGGGGGCTGTCACGAGCGCGTTCCTCACCCTCGCTGACGTCGTCCCGCCCCGCCGAGTCATGCTGTTCGGGGCGACCGGAGCGGCGCTCGTCAACGCGCTGCTACTGGTTGCCGCCGGTCCCGCGGTGGCGATCCCACTGCGGTTCCTGACCGGCGCCTTCCTTGCAGGGGTCTACCCGCCGGGGATGAAGGCGATGTCGACCTGGTTCCGGGCGGGGCGCGGCCTGGCGCTCGGCGTGATGGTCGGGGCGCTGACCGCGGGATCGGCGGTCCCCCATCTGGTCAACGCACTCGGAGGTCTCGACTGGAAGGTCGTGATCGTCACGACCTCGGTACTCACCGTCGTCGGAGGCCTGATCGCCGAGTTCGCGGTCGGTGACGGCCCACACCGCTTCCCGACCGCCCCGTTCCGCCCGCGGCAGGTGCTGGACGTGATCCGCAATCGCCGCTGGCGTCTGGCGTCGTACGGCTACTTCGGCCACATGTGGGAGCTGTACGCGATGTGGGCCTGGATCGTGGTGTTCCTGTCCACGAGCTTCGAGCGAGCTGGGACGGCGAACGCCGGCACCTGGGGACCCATGGGCGCGTTCGCGGCGATCGGGATCGGGGCGCTGGGATGTATCTGGGGCGGGGCGCTGGCAGACCGGCGAGGACGTGAGTGGCTGACCGCGGTGGCGATGGTGATCTCCGGCGCGTCATCACTGGTGGTGGGCCTCACCTGGGGTGGTCCACCGTGGCTCGTCGTCACCGTCGTCCTGGTGTGGGGGGTCGCCGTCGTGGCGGACTCCGCCCAGTTCTCGACCATCGTGACAGAGGTCTCCGACCAGCGGTACGTCGGCACCGCCCTCACGCTCCAGCTCGCGATCGGCTTCTCGCTGACGGTCGTGACGATCTGGCTGATCCCGGTACTCGAGGAGGCGGTGAGCTGGCGCTGGGCCTTCGTCGTGCTGGCTCCGGGCCCGGCCCTCGGGACCGCCGCCATGCTGCGGCTGCGGAGCCTGCGGGGCGCCTGACTGCCAATGCCGCGCCCGCGTCACACCTTGGCGGACATCACGTTGCCCGGCGCCTCCCTTCCTGCCGGGAGGTGGAAGGGTCTGGGGAGTCTGTCGGTTGTCTCGCACGAGAGTTCGTCACCGGACGAGAAGGACCAACGATCGCGTTCCGCCAGTTCGTGCCCGCGCTCGCCGCCACCAGTCTGCTTCTGAGCGCCTGTGGTGGTGGTGCTACTGATGGTCGCAGCTCGTCGTCGGGAACTGCCGATCCGGAGAGCCCATCAGCGGGTGTGACCGCTGCCGGCGACGTCGCGCAGTGCCTGACCCTCGAGGACCTCGGACAGACGATCGACAATGCCCCGACGGACAACACCAAGCAGTTCCCCTGGCAGCGAGACGATCCCGAGGTGGCGGAGGGCTTCGACTTCGACCGAGTGATCTCGGGCGGGCCACCGCCCGACGGGATCCAGCCGATCGACGACCCCTGTTTCGACAACATCGCCGGCGCTGCGCGCTGGCTCGAGCCTCAGAGCCCCGTGATGGTGGTCGAGGTCGACGACGATGCGCGCGCCTATCCGCTGGCGATCATGACGCAACACGAGATCGTCAACGACGTCGTGGGTGGCGAGCCCGTCGTCGTCACGTACTGCCCCCTGTGCAACTCCGGCCTCGCGTTCTTCCGCACCGTCGACGGGAAGGTGCTCGACTTCGGGACCAGCGGCAGGCTGTACCAGTCCAACCTCGTGATGTACGACCGACAAACGAAGTCGCTCTGGTCCCAGTTCGCCGGCAAGGCCGTGGTCGGTGCGGACTTCGTAGGAACTGAGCTCGAGCGGATCCCGACGGGCCTCGTCGGGTTCAAGCAGTTCGCGGACGCCCATCCCGACGGTCTCGTGCTGTCGCCGCTGGTCTTCCCGGCACGCGAGTACGGCCGCAACCCCTACACCGGGTACGAGGGATCGGGCGACGGCTTCCTCTTCGAGGGCCCTCGCGACGATCGCATCGACCCCAACGCGCGGGTGGTGGGCCTCGGAGCCGACACCGCCACACCGGTAGCGGTGACACTGGCCAAGCTCCGGGAAGAACGCGTGATCGAGATCGAGGTGGACGGGGAGCGGGTGGCCGTGCTGTGGGCACCCGGGCAGGCGTCAGCGCTGGACACGTTCGACATCGATGAGGGCCGAGATGTCGGATCGACGGGGGCCTTCGTCCCCGTCACCGCGGACGGCACCGAGTTGACGTTCACGCCCTCGGGCGAC